>DKGK01000058.1:12992-14043 GCA_002453265.1 Flavobacteriales bacterium UBA6772
ACTAAGGTAGTTTTACCGTGATCGACGTGTGCAATAATTGCAATGTTACGTATTGATTTCATGGTCATTTTTTAAGACTGCAAGATTAAGCAGAATAAATGATTGATGTACTATAATACTAGGTTATTTATTTTAAAGTGAATTAACAACAAGCTAAGTAGCTACTTTAAAGTGCTCTTCTGATAATAAAATCGAGATGATTAAGCGAATTAGACTGTCCTCTAAATATTATTGATCTTTATTCATAAATTCAGCTAACAGACTATGGAAGTGATGCACACCTTGTTCGCGGGTGGGAGAAAATCTACCAGATTTATAGAACCGCGATTGCAATCCTTTATGAACACCTTCTACAACAAACTCATCTTCTCTTTCTACTTTATCTAATATAGCACCTGCTCCACTGTCTAATTTAGTTTCGTCGTATATATAGGTGATAAAAGAAACCTTCGTTTTATTAATTGTGAGCGGTTTAATAATGTTAATCGACAATCCCCAGGGATAAAAATTAAACATCATATTTGGGAATATCCAATAATAATAAGCAGCAACATTTTTACCAAAATCTGGATGTCCAACCGGAAGGTCGAAAACCTCTTCAGCTCCATCTGCATAACCAATTTGCAAATTAACATGATTGTATACTTCCGTTTTATAACTACCGTAATCTAAAACTGCATTTAAATCTTCGTGAACAAAAGGAATATGAAAACCTTCTAAATAATTATCGCAGTATAGTGCCCAGTGACAATTAACGATATAATCTTTATTTAAAGACGCATCTAGCTTAAACTCATTTAGCGGTAAAAAACCGATACGCTCATTCATAACCGTAATTACTGCCGAGAAATCGTAAGCAGGATCTAATCCAACAAATAAATGATAGCCTAATTGCTTTAGAGAAAACTCATGCAATCCATCGCAGGGTCGAGGGAAATTTTTAGCCTCTTTAAATTCAGGCATAAACTTAAAGCTACCATCTAAACCAAACTTTCTACCATGATACATACAGCTAAGGCTTTTCACCTTACCTGGGGCACTACAAACAATA
>DKGK01000016.1:0-3635 GCA_002453265.1 Flavobacteriales bacterium UBA6772
AACAAAGCTGTTGTAAATTGGTAAAATGTTAAGCAGTCAATTTATAGCACTTATTCGTCAGCCCGAAAGCATCCAAAAAGAGGATCTTTTGCGTTTAGATAATTTATGTACGGAACATCCTTATTGTTCTTCTTTATATAAATTAAGGCTTAAAGCTTTAAAAGATTCTAAAAGCGATCGCTATAACAAAGAACTCAAGCTTACAGCAGCCATATCTGGAAACAGAAGTTTGCTTTTTGAATACATTACCAAAGAGCATTTTAACGCACCAGTAAAAAAAGTTGTTGAACAAATAAAGGATACACCAGAGGAAGTTTTAGAATTAGGCAAACCTTTAGAATTCGACACATCAGAAACGCATTCTTTTGGAGAATGGCTCAAACTTGCAAAGACAAAACCAATAGTACGACAAGAAGTGTCTAAAAGCACAGACAAACTTAATCCTATAGAGAAAACAAATAAAATTGTTGACTTTATTGCCAAGAAGGTAAAGAAGGAAAAACCAAAGAAAGAATTCTTCTCTCCAACTGCAATGGCACAGCAGAGTATGGAGGAGAACAATAGCCTAATGACCGAAACATTAGCCAAGGTTTACCTAGAACAAGGACATTATAAAAAGGCTATTTTAGCCTATGAAATATTAAGTTTGAAATATCCACAAAAAAGTGGTTTATTTGCAGACCGAATTAAAGCCATTAAACAAATAAACCTTTAGATATGTACGGATTATTTTCGATTTTAATACTTATTACTTGCGCATTACTACTTTTAGTAATCTTAGTTCAAAATCCTAAAGGTGGTGGATTAGCCTCTACTTTTGGCGATGGTAACCAATTTATGGGTGTTAAAAAAACATCTGACTTTTTAGAAAAAAGTACTTGGTCTTTAGCTTTAGTGCTTGTTGCCTTAACATTAGGTTCTAACTTCGCTATAGAGCGTACAGATGGTCTAAACCAATCTGATATTATCGAACAAGTAGAAGACAGTGCAGAAGACTTCGTTCCTACTGCAGCTCCAGAAGCAGTTCCAACACCAACAAAACCTACAAGTCCAGAAGCTGCTGAATAAGCAATTTCTTAACCATACAAAATGCCAAGCTTGTCAGCTTGGCATTTTTTTTTGCTTTACATTTACTCAGGCTCAGACAGATTGACACAAATAAGTCAATGGCACAATTTCTGATTTATAGTGTATATAATTTTACAAAAACATAATTCAACATCCCATGTCGAAACTAAACATAAAACCGCTTGCCGATAGAGTTTTAATTGAACCTGCAGCCGCAGAAACAACAACTATTTCGGGAATTATTATTCCAGACACTGCACAAGAAAAACCTCAAAAAGGTACAGTTGTAGCTGTAGGAAAAGGAACCAAAGACGAAGAAATGACGGTAGTGGTTGGTGACACTGTATTGTATGGTAAATATGCAGGTACAGAGTTAAAACTAGAAGGATCAGACTACCTTATTATGAGAGAATCTGATTTATTAGCAATACTATAAAACAAAAAAATGGCAAAGAATATAACATTCGATATAGAAGCAAGAGACGCACTAAAAAGAGGTGTAGATGCTTTAGCAAATGCAGTAAGAGTTACTTTGGGACCTAAAGGTCGTAACGTAATTATAGACCGCAAATTTGGTGCACCAACTATAACAAAAGATGGAGTTACTGTAGCGAAAGAAATAGAGTTAAAAGATCCTGTAGAAAACATGGGAGCTCAAATGGTAAAGGAAGTGGCTTCTAAAACAGCAGATATCGCTGGTGATGGAACTACTACAGCTACTGTTTTAGCACAATCTATTGTGGCAACCGGTTTAAAAAACGTGGCAGCTGGTGCAAATCCAATGGATTTAAAAAGAGGAATTGATAAGGCTGTAAAGGCAGTGGTTATAGAATTACAAAAACAATCTATTGAAGTTGGCGACAACTTAGATAAGATTGAACAAGTAGCTTCTATTTCTGCCAATAACGACTATACAATTGGTGCACTTATAGCAGAAGCTATGGGGAAAGTAAAAAAAGAAGGAGTTATTACTGTTGAAGAAGCAAAAGGAACTGAGACTACTGTAGAGGTTGTTGAAGGGATGCAATTTGACCGTGGTTACTTATCGCCTTACTTTGTTACCAATGCCGAAAAAATGGAGGTTGAATTAGAAAGCCCTTTCATCTTAATATACGATAAGAAGATTTCGAATATGAAAGATATGCTTCCTATTTTAGAGGAAACAAGTAAAACAGGTCGTCCAATTATAATTATTGCTGAGGATGTAGATGGGGAAGCCCTAGCTACTTTAGTCGTGAACAAAATTAGAGGAAGCTTAAAAATTGCTGCGGTTAAAGCACCAGGTTTTGGAGATCGTAGAAAAGCGATGTTAGAAGATATTGCTATCCTTACTGGAGGTACAGTAGTTTCTGAAGAACGTGGATTTAAATTGGAAAACGCAACTTTAGAGATGTTAGGTCAGGCCGATAAAGTGGTGATAGACAAAGACAATACAACTGTAGTAAACGGTAAAGGAGATAAAGAGGGAATTACATTGCGCGTTAATCAAATTAAATCGCAAATGGAAACCACTACATCGGACTACGATCGTGAGAAATTACAAGAACGCTTAGCTAAATTAGCTGGTGGTGTAGCAGTACTTTATGTAGGTGCAGCTTCCGAAATAGAAATGAAAGAGAAGAAGGATCGTGTAGATGATGCTCTTCATGCAACTCGTGCAGCAGTAGAAGAAGGGATTGTTCCTGGTGGTGGTGTTGCTTTAGTTCGTGCAGCGGCAGCCTTAGAAACAATTTCGGTAGAAAATGAAGATGAGCATACAGGAGTACAGATTATTGTACGTGCTTTGGAAGCTCCTCTTCGTCAGATTGTAGCAAATGCTGGAGGCGAAGGAGCAGTAATCGTTTCTAAAATTCAAGAAGGTAAAGCTGACTTTGGCTACAATGCCAAAACAGATACTTTTGAACCTATGCTAGAAGCTGGGATTATTGATCCTACTAAAGTTACCCGTGTAGCCTTAGAAAATGCAGCTTCGGTTGCAGGAATGCTTCTTACTACAGAATGTGTATTAGCTGATATTCCAGAAGAGAATCCAGCTCCTATGGGCGGCGGGATGCCAGGTGGAATGCCGGGAATGATGTAGTAAAAAACTATATATTATAAAAAAATGCTGTTGGAAATAGGTTCCAACAGCATTTTTTTGTTTGCAATCATTTGTACTAGTGCTTTAGCATTTTATAATGCTCTACTGAGCCGTCGTTGTACTCTATTTTTTGAATGTAAATATGATTAAACATCAAGTTAAGAAAGGATACTGAACGTCCCATTACATCATAATAAGATGTTTTTACTATGTTTTTAGAGGTAGAAAATTCATCGAGTCCTATACTAGGAGCATTAATAATAGTTACAAAAATACTTGTAGTAACTTCAATACTTCCATTAGTTACGACTAGTGTAATTTCGTATATACTATTGTCAAGGAAAAACACAAGTGGAATTTGTTCAGTAGAAGTCGTTCCATTATCGAAGGTCCAGAATAGTTCGTATTCATTTCCTAAGCCTAATATAGTTGGTGTAAATTCCATACCACCATTTGCCATACCTTCAGAATTTATTTCCACTAAATA
>DKGK01000016.1:4049-7617 GCA_002453265.1 Flavobacteriales bacterium UBA6772
CATAAACTCTGGTCTTCGGTATTTGCAAAATCATTGAACTCTACAAAATTAGAATCCATACATCCTATTACTACAGGAACACAAGAGTCGTCATTAGTATTTGCAATTGGATTATAATTGAAAGCCAAAACATCGATACATCCAAATACTACAAGAGTTTCACAAGTTCCATTATCTACATTGGTATTTGGATTGTATTCTACATAATTTAGGTCGGTACAACCTAAAAAGACAATATAGTTACAAGATCCGTCATCTAAATTAGCTAAAGGATTATATTCAATAAAACTTTCATCGGTACAACCTTCTAATTTCATATTTGTACAAGAACCGTCGTCAGTATTCGCAGTTTCAGAATATTCAATATACATAGCATCTATACAACCAAATACTACTGGGATTAAACACGAATTATTGTCTACCACAGCTTCTGGATCGTATTCTAAGAAATTCTCATCGGTACAACCAATTACTGCTAAATATTGGCAAGAGCCATCATCGATATTTGCATCTGCACTATATTCAATATAATTGCTATCCATACAACCTTCTATAATTAGAGCAGTACAAGACTCATCATCCATATTTGCAGGAGGGAAAAATTCTATATACATATCGTCGGTACAGCCGAAAATAGCAAAAATAGAACAAGATCCATTTTCGATATTAGCATTCTCGTCAAACTCAACAAATGAATCATCAGTACAACCTTCAACTTGACAAGTACCATCATCTGTATTTGCTAAATTATTGTAATTTAAAGCATAATCTATAGTACATCCATAAATTACAGGAATGGAACATGAACCATCATCTACATTAGCCATTCCATTAAATTCGATAAAATCACTGTCGGTACAACCGGATAAATAAGGTAAACATGAATCATCATCTACATTTGCAGCACTATTAAAATTAAAGGCCACATCATCTGTACATCCAAAAATTGCTGTAGTTAAACAAGTACCATCGTCTTGAGTTGCTGTTTCATTAAATTCAGCAAAACCATCATCGGTACAACCCAAAATATGAGCGATACAAGAGTCGTCATCTAGGTTAGCTAATTCATCATAATTTTGAGCTTCTGAATCTGTACAACCTAGGATAGCAATAATTTCACAAGTACCATCTTCAACAGTTGCTACTAAATTAAACTCAACATATTCATTGTCCATACATCCTTCGATATAAGGAATACAAGAATTGTCGTTTACAGTAGCAATTTCACTATAATTTAAAGCAGTTTCATCAGTACATCCTTCAATAGCTACAATCTCGCATGAGCCATCATCGGTGTTCGCTTCTTCAGAAAATTCAATATAATCCTCGTCTGTACAACCTAAAACTGTACCTTGAGGAAAACCAAAAACAGCCCTAATACTTAAAGCAAAAACCTTTGGTATTACATCGAAAGTGGGATTCATACTTGTAGATATCATTGTTAAAGCAGAAGCACTTCCTTCGTCTTGTTCGGTAGAAGACCATAACCAAGTAGTATTCCCATTATTCAGGAATTGGAGCACACCAGTAGGGGAAATTACGCCACCTGCCATCTGACTATTAAATCCTGAAATCTCATTCATTTCATGGTCGGTTGTAGTAAAGTCTGTGAATAAAGATTCTAATTCTTGAGCTCTTGGTAAATGCCAGGAAAAAGGTACGGCAGCTTCTGCAGCACCCCAAGTATAATACCTTCCATTATTTTCTGGACTATAGTCTTCTTGACCTGAATAAATAAATCCATCGTCAAATTGTGTTGCTACACCATCTGGGATTGGAGTTGTATTGGTTTCTGAAGAAACAAAATTTAAATTCTCTGTCATCCAGCAGTTATTAGCTATTAAGACACTTCCGTAAGTATTCCCATCTCTTTCGTCTTTATAATGCATTCCGCATATCCAATCTTCTAAATCGAAAATACAAGGGTCTTGTTCTAAATTGAGCGTCGCTTCTGGGTTATAGTTTAAAGCTTCAATATTAGTACAATCATCAACGAAAATAGTACTACAAGAACCATCATCAAAATCAGCTTCGTAACCTTGTGTATGATATTCTACATAAGAAATATCGGTACAACCAGGAGCATAATAACAGGTTCCGTCTTCTTCTTCAGCTGCACTATCGTAATTATTTGCATCGGAATCCATACAACCTAAAAGGATATAATCGTAACAAGAAAGATAAGCTTCCCAGCCTTCTCCAGTGAAGAAACCTGCTTCAAATTGTATCGTTAAACAACCGGTGGAATTTCCTAAACTAGCAGTAATTGGAGTGTTAAGCTGAATGTCATATATTGTTCCTAGAATGTCGGCACTTGTACCCATACCATCATAGATTGTAAATGATGCACCCCATATATCAAGAATTTCAAATTGCGTAAAAACTATCTGTGCATGAGTATCGTCTTCAGGGCAAATACGAATGATTTTACTTTCGTTCGGTTGATATATGTTATCAGGACCTCCAGTATCGTAAAACACACCATTACAGGTTGATATTTCTGTAAAGTTACCCGATCCGGTAATGAATATTTCTTCTTCAATTTCGATAATAAAATCTAAAACATCGATACAACCTTCAGAATCAGTAACCATAACTGTATGCATTCCTGCAGATAAGTTAGCAGCCGTATTTCCAGAAAGACCAAGGTTTCCTTCACTATCTGAATTCCAGGAATATTCGAATGGAGCATTTCCTAGAATTGTTGAAACAGTCGCTGTACCATCGGTAACAGATTCAGAACTTAAAAAAGTGGTTTCAACATCAATTTCAAAACCTAAACAAGGTGTACATTCTTCAACAACAAAGGTTTCAGAAGATTCTAAAGCGAATTGAACAGCATCCCATATTCCGTTATCTGGAGACATACCTCCATTATTTGCTAATAAAAAACTGCTTCCGTTACAAAATGTAGAAATTTCATAAACTCCACCGCTCCATCCGTCACCTGTTAAATCATAAGAGTTAAATGTATAGTTATTATAAGGTAAGCAAATGTCTTCGTTCGTTTCTAATTCTGCTCCTTCGTAAACAATATTTCCTTGTGGATCCAATAAATTCCACGATAATTGCTCCGCATTAAAAGAGGGAGTAATACTAAAATTAACTGAAGTACAAGGACCATACTCACAAGAACCATCGTCTTCATTAGCAAAAGAGTCGAAATTCGTAGCGAGTAGATCGGTACAACCCAATATGGATTCAAAAGAAATAACGTCAACGTCTAAACTTGTAGTCATAAGTATATCGCCAGAGTTTGTAGAACTTGAATTAGAAATAATTCCAGCAGCATAAAAGGTTACGGCTCCTTCAAAATCAGACGGAGCTAACCAATTAAAGTTCCAATTCATATATACTCCAGGTCCGTCAGGAGTAGAAATCGAACCATTAGAACCTGCAGTAGTATGAGTAATATATTTCCCATCATCAATTAGTTGAGTATTTACCGGATCCGTTAGAATAATTTCTCCTATAGAATTCCCTAATACATCTTCTACAACCAACTCAAAACCAAAAATTCCTGAGCCTCCATTAATATTTGCTGTAAAACTATAAACTTCTCCGGAAA
>DKGK01000016.1:8001-8189 GCA_002453265.1 Flavobacteriales bacterium UBA6772
CTAATACTACCGCCGTGGCAATTTGCACAAGTACTCCCATTATCACCTGGAGACCCTGTCTTACCATTTGGTGCCCCACTCTGATTTGAATGTGCCGCTTCTGGCGTATAAAAAACAATACAAAGGATACATGCGAGTACCCAAAAAGAATGTAAAAACTTCTTCATAGTAAATAGAGGTTGAATTTA
>DKGK01000018.1 GCA_002453265.1 Flavobacteriales bacterium UBA6772
AGAGGATAAACGTAAGAAGATTAATGATTTACGTAGAGCTATGGAGAAAGCTGCTAAAGACCTTAATTTTATGGAAGCTGCACGTTTAAGAGATATGTTGAAGAAGTTTAACAAGTAAAAAGACTTACTTGACTTTTCTATTCAAAACTCAAAACCTTTTTCTACTCAGTCCAGTCTATAAATGACCTTTTGACTATTTTGACTTTTTTTTATAGATGATTATTACAATATTCTGTAATCGTGAGGACATTCAATTAAGTAAACAATTACTCTTCCCAATCAATTCGATTTAGAAACTTCTGCATTTGCTTTAAATTCCCAATTTCATACCTGAAAGAACCTGTTTTACCCGTGCCTTTTATGCTGGATAAACGCATTGGAGAACTTGCAATATTGTTGTTGAATTCTCTATTTGAACTTATCATTTTCATTACACCACGTCTGTAATTAATATAGTAATAGTCCTTAGCTGAAATTTGAATGTAAATATTTATTTCATCTCCAAGTGCATGCGGTCTGAATTCTACAATTCCAGTAAGCATTCTATCAATTTTACGTCCGTTAATGTTTCCTACAGGAATTTTTTGTCCAGATATAAAGGAAGCTGATTTTTTATTCCATTGTATATTTAATTGAGGGAAGTAAAAAGTATGTTCCAGTTCGGACGGAATAAAACGCTTGCCTTTTTTCTTTTTTCTATTGTATTTTCTAAGTTGTTTTCTTCCAACTTTTTCTTTTAACATACGTTGATGTAATGCTGAAGTTTGATTTACTTTTTCGGAAAGTGATGAGCGTTTTATTTTCTTATAAAGAAGCTTGGCTGCTTTTCGATGTATTAAGAAGTCTAATCCTAAATCGATTTTACCACTAATAGATTGCTCTATAAAATTGGCCGAAAGCGAACCATAAGCATCTATACTAAGTAAACCAGCATCAACGCCTAAATTGAGCTTACCTTCGGTATAGAGCGTACATTCCTCGGGATTGTAAATTGCTAAGTTTCCTGGAGCAGTTCTGTCTGCAATTTTTTCTTGAGAACCGATTATATACTCCCAATCACTATCATCAAAATGAACAAAACCATCCACTCCTAAAGCTTCGTAATCGTTTACGTGTTTTGGACCACTTAAAAAGGCAGGATAACAAAGGGTAGGAGCATGACTAATCATAATTCCGGCATGCCATTGTTGTCTATCGGTTAAGCGAACGTCAGGATTCAAATCTATAAACACATCCTCTGGATCAACTTCTTCTTTAAAAGGAATCCAAGCTCTGTTTAGAGCGTCACAGGCTAAATGTACTCTAGTATAACCCTCAAAAGTTAAAAAGTCTTTTGAGCTATCCAAAAGCACTTTTCCTTTAAATCCAAAATAAGGATCTAAATGGAAATCATCAGCTTCACTTATGTAGGCAACACCTTTAACAATAGCTCCTTTTTTCTGTATTGTAGAAAAATGAATGGCTTGAATTTCTCCTTCTAAATCAATATAATCGAAAGTAGCAGAGCCTGTAAAACTACCAGCGTTTTGAATATCTAATTCTGCATTATAAAAATTGTAATCTGTTCGAGTTTGAGAATCTATCCAAAAATAGGCATCGTGTAATCGTTCAATTTTTCCGTTAGGTAGAATTATTATTTTAGACGAATTAGGTTCAATAGTTACAGGATCCATAATTATTTCTGAAACTCCAGAAACTTCTAATTCATAAGTCGTTAAATCGTAAACCGCATCAGTAGCATAAAACTGTAAAGAGTCTTGGTATTTGTCAACTGAAACCAACCAAGCATCATCAGTAGAAAACTGAGAAAACAAAAGTGATTTATTTGTTCTATCCCATTCCATCAACTCAAAATACAAATGGTATTTATTTTTACGGAGTTCAAAATGAGCAGAATCTGTTAATGTTTCAAAAGAACCAAAATCGTCTTCAAAACTCATGGCAGAATACAACTCATCAGCTTTAATAATTTTATTTCCTGCAGCAACATCAAACAAATTAAACTGTGATTTATCTGCTGTAAAATCCTGACTTTGCAGTATAAATTCTTTGGAAACCGAAATAGCATTCTCATAATACAATTCACCAGAACCAGTAAGTACTTTTGGACTCAAAATCATAGAGCCATCAAATTCGTAATTCTGCTTATACGTGGTGTAAAAGAAATCTCTATTCCAAGACTGAAACTGATCGTCGAAAGCTCTCCAATCGATACTCGCATCATCTACATGAGTTACAGGGCAATCTGTAGGACTGTCTTGTTCGTAAATGTGATGTGAGTTTGCATGAGCCATGGCTCTGTGAGGATAAAAGAAAATAGAATCTGTGTTGGTTACAGAATTTAAATAGTAAATCGTTCCATCACCACTCAATCCTTTATTATCTAAGTAAAGATGATTTGTAAATTCTCCTCTACCTTCATAAGCCTTGTATCTGTAGGGTATTTCATGGGAGAAACTGAGTTCTAAATCCTCATTTAAACGCATGGTATCTCTAAAATTAGGGAAGATAGTAGGAGCATTTAAGTTTCCAGCAAACTCTAAACTCTCGGTGCTTATTGTTAAGAGAGAATCTAACTGAAAAGGATCGGCTTTAAAAGAAAATAAATCTCTGCTATAAACGCCTTTTTTAATTTTATCGTAGAAAATATAAGAATCCTCGTAACTGTGTAATTTTGGGAATTCTGATTTGTCTGCTAAGCCCGATTTATTTTGTGGTGCATCAACATAAAGCTTTCCTACAATATCAGAAATAACTGTTTTTACAGTCCAATCTACTGGGAAGCCTTGTTTGTTAACCATTCCGGAAGGAATTGAATATTGTAGAGAATCTATTTTATTAAGTTCAATTTCGAATGGATCGTACACAAAATCCATTTGTTTTCCGAACAAGGCAAAATTACCAGTTTGTACAATTCCATCAAAAGTAAAATCTCTATTCTGATGCACAACTAATTCGCCATCGAAAGGGAAAATTGCCACTTTGTTAGAGTCAGACAATTCTACAATGTTTACACCCGAAACTGCTAAATCACCAGACTCTAAATCCATTAAAGCAGCAGGTGGCGTTTCGGACCTAGAAACCATTTTTAAACCGTCGTAATCTCTTTTTTGTAATCGAGCGTCAAGAAAATCAAACAATCGATCCTTTATGATAACCTGGTTTATATCTGTATCGAAATCTACAAAACCTAGAATGGCAAAGTCACTCATCAAACCAATAGCATCGGTAATAGAATAGCTGTAATACTTGGCAATTTCACTAATTAGAAAATCTCTATTTCCCTGATTTTCCCTACACATTGTACGCAGCATAAATACAGGATGGCGATTTGCCATAGTAGCAAGGTCTTGATAACGAGAGTCGTTATAAAAATTAAAGGACTCTAATAGGGCAGGATTTCTATCAGGACTTTTATCGTTTGAGAAAATGATGTTTGCTGAATCTTTCTGCCAAATCATTCTATCGAAATAGCAATCTAATTTATGAAAGGAGCTAC
>DKGK01000065.1 GCA_002453265.1 Flavobacteriales bacterium UBA6772
AGAATTCGATAGTTTAAAAACAACAGTAGAAAATTTAGATACTGAAGGTCAAAAAAATAAAGTTAAAAATATATTTCAAAAAATTATTAGCTTTTTCTTAAACCTAATAGGCTATATCTTTAAATTTATTGGAAAGTTTATAGGTATAATCTTACTTATTATGGGTGTTAGTTTGTGTTTCATAATTGTAGGCAATCTATTTGGTTCTAACACAAATTTCATAAATATAAATGGGAATAGTATTCACCCATTAAATCTAAATCAATATTTCCCATTGCTATTTAATGGAACAAAGCTAAGTGGATTGTCGATAATTGGAATGGTTTTATTTATTGGAATTCCTGTAATCCAAATTATATGGCTTTCAATAAGAATACTCTTTAGTATTCCTAAGCAATCTACTACTACACGAACTATAATGGCTAGTTTCTGGACAATAGGAATAATTGTATTATTCTATGTGGGCTCCAAAACAGCTTCCCACTTTCAAACTGAATCCTATAATACTAGAACCATTGAATTAAAAAATAGTTCAGACACACTCAATATAGATTTAACAGAAAATGATTATTTCAATACACATCAACGAAGTACAAGTTTCCATTTTGATGAAGAATTGGAGTCTTTACTTACAACAGATATTACTTTAGACATCAAAAGATCTAAATCGGATAAGTTTAAATTACAAATAAAAAAGAACGCCAACGGCGAGAGTCAAAAACAAGCTAAAATTAATGCGAGTAAAATTGACTACGATTACTTTATAGAAGACAATAATCTTAGCTTTAACAACTATTTCTCTATTGCACAAGGCGAAGCCTTTAGATTACAAGCAGTAGAATTAATCCTTTATGTACCCGAAGGAAAAACGATATATTTGGATAATAGTGTAAAACATTTCATTTATGATGTTGACAACACTAGCGATACCAACGATAAGCGTATGGCTAATTATCACTGGATGATGACCAGAAGTGAGTTGGACTGTTTAGACTGTAACTAAAATAAAATGAGAAAACTATATAGAAATAATCAAGAAGGAAAATTGTTTGGTGTATGTGCTGGCTTAGCAGATCACTTTGAACTAGATCCTGTAATTTTCAGAATTGGCTTTGTGGGTGCATTCCTTTTCATTGGAATTGGATTCTTACCCTATCTTCTACTCGCTTTAATAATACCAAAAGACCCTAGATTTTTATAAAATGAAGAAAAATATACTCCTTATTTGTAGCCTATTTGTAGGTACTACTTTTGCACAGAACTATTTTCAACAAGAGGTAAATTACAAAATTGAAGTTTCGTTAGACGATGAAAATCACGAAATAAATGCCTTTCAAGAAATAGAATACCACAATAATTCTAAAACTACTTTAGATACACTTTTCTTTCACTTATGGCCAAATGCCTACAAACATCAAGACACAAAGTTAGCACAGCAAATTCTTAAAAGTGGACAAGACAACTTCCATTATGCAGAAGAAGAAAATCGTGGATTTATAGACCAATTAGACTTTAAAGTAAATAACAAAAAAGTAGCTTGGGATTATTGGAATGACAATGATGATATTGCAATTCTTGTATTAAATAAACCCTTACTACCTGGAGCTAGCACAATAATCAGCACTCCCTTCCATGTTAAAATCCCATTAGGCGTTTATTCGCGATTAGGACATTTGGGCGAGTCGTATCAAATGACTCAATGGTATCCTAAGCCGGCGGTTTTCGATCACGAAGGATGGCATCCATTAAACTATTTATCTCAAGGTGAATTCTATTCAGAATTCGGTTCGTACGATGTTAGTATAACACTACCAGAAAATTATGTTGTTGGTGCAACTGGAGATCTACAAAACCTTACTGAAATTGCTTGGCTCGATAGTTTAGCTGTGGTAGGATTACAGAACTTTAAGCCCTCAGAAAAGGTAGATACTGTACAAGCAGGAAAAATTAAAATTAGTAGAGGATCTGATACTACAACAGAGGTAGATGTTGAATTCCCCGAAAGTTCTAAAAATCTAAAAACCATTCGTTATACTCAAAAGAATGTACACGATTTTGCTTGGTTTGCAGATAAGAGATTTAATGTTTTATCGGGTGAAGTAACACTTCCTAATACCGGTAAAAAAGTAAAAACTTGGGCAATGTTTACCAACAGACATGCCGATTTATGGAATGATGCCATAGAATATATAAACGATGGATTGTTCTACTATTCTAAGTGGAATGGGGATTATCCTTACAATCAATGTACTGCAGTAGATGGAGCTCTTACTGCAGGTGGAGGAATGGAATATCCTAACGTAACCGTTATTGGTTCTGTTGGCTCTGCTCGTTCTTTAGAAACTGTTATTGTACACGAAGTAGGCCATAATTGGTTTTTCGGAATTTTAGGCTCTAACGAACGTAGATACCCATGGATGGACGAAGGAATAAATTCTTTTAACGAATACAGATATATAAAAACAAAGTACCCTGCTACTACAATGGTTCCTGAAAAAATTACGAATTCTAAACTTGGAGAACTTGCTGGATTAAAAGAATACAAACATCGCGAGGAAAATTATTTAATGTATTTAATAAATGCCAGAGAAGGATTGGATCAGGCTTGTGGATTACACTCCTCAGACCATACCTACACCAATTATGGCTTAATGGTTTATACCAAAACAGCCTTAGCTTTTGATTATTTACAAGCTTACTTGGGAGAAGATGACTTAGACAAAGCGATGCATGCATATTTTCAGAAATGGAAATACAAGCACCCACAACCAGCAGATATTAAGGCTACTTTAGAAGAATCAACTAATAAAGACTTGTCTTGGTTTTTTGATGATTTGATTAATACCAACAAAAAAATTGACTACAAAATTGCTAAAGTTCACAATCATGAAGATCATATTGAAGTTGAACTAACTAACAAAGGAGCTATTAATGGACCTGTTTCGATTACTGCAAATACTAAAGATGGTACAAGTACCACACTTTGGACAGAAGGCTTTGAATCTAAAACTAGCCTAAAAATTAAAGGAAAAAATTACGAAACCTTTACAATTGATGCAACACATAGCATTCCCGAAATAAACCGTCAGAATAACTTTTACAATAGCAAATCTATTTTTCCCAAAATTGAGACTATAAATATTGACCTTTTATGGAGTTTAGAAGAACCTTCTAAAACACAAATATTTTTGAGTCCTTATGCCAACTTTAATTTTGCTGATAAAACCATTTTAGGCTTAAGCATACATAATAAACAAATCTTAAAAAGACCTTTTAGTTATAGTATAACACCAGCTTATAGCAGAGGTACAAATAGCTTAGTAGGTAAATCTTTACTAAGTTATACGCATCTAGCAAATTCGAAACTATTTAGGTCTATTCAATTAAAAGGTACAGCAGAACGTTTTCATTACGATAGAAATAACACCTATACCAAAATAGGTGCAGACTTACAAATTGACTTCAAAAAGAATCCGGGAAGTTCTGCTCATAGTCATCAACTAAATTTGAGAACAAACAAAATTGTAAAAACAGACGATACAGATTATATAATTTCAGACATCACACATAAATACAAATACAAGCATACTTTAAAAACAGTTGACTTAAATACAAGACTCCAGTTTTCTGATGCGTTTACTAAATTGACTGTAGAAAACAAGTATTCGTTTAAAACAGAACAAAGAGGAACTTATGACCTTCGTTTATTTGCTGGGGCATTTTTAAAAGAAACAGAGAATACTGAGTATCATTTTGGTCTAGTGCAGCAAAACGACTATTTGTATGAATTAGGAATTTTTGACAGAGAAAGCAGAGACGCTGTGTTTTCGAAACAAATTACCAGTACTGATGGTGATTTTGTAATTGGAGATCAATATAAAGCTAGTGAATGGCTACTGAGTGCTAATTTAGAAGTTCCCATTACTAAAAAAATTAAAGGATATTGTAATATTGCGTCTTTAAAATCAAATGGAATAACTAAAAATCATGTCGATACTGGCTTGATGCTTTCTATTATTCCTAAAAGACTAGAAATTTATTTCCCTTTGAAGCTGACGAACGTTCCGGCATATGAGAAATACCAATCTTTAATACGATTTAAACTCAATATAAACATACACGATATCGTAAGAGATTTAAGATCGCAAATTTAATTAAAAGCCCTCGATTAATCGAGGGCTTTTTTTGTACATTTGAATATGAAAAAAAATTTACTTAAAATACTGACTATGGCCATCTTCTCTCTATTTGCAAAGAGTTCTGCTCAAGAACAAATTTCAATTTACGATTTAAACTACACCTCTATAGAGGGTGAAACTGTTTCTTTAAAAACTTTTGAGGGAAAATACATACTGTTTGTAAACGTAGCTTCAGAGTGTGGATTTACCCCACAGTACGAAGGTTTAGAAAAACTATCCGAACAATACAAAGATCAATTAGTAGTAATAGGCTTACCCTGCGATCAATTTGGTGGACAAGAACCTGGAAGCTCGGAAGAAATACAAAGTTTTTGTAAAGTACGCTATGGAGTGAGTTTCCCGCTCTCAGAAAAAATTTCAGTAAAGGGAGCAAAACAAGATCCTATTTACAAATGGTTAACTACAAAAGCAGAAAACAACAAATCTAATAGCACAGTAAAATGGAACTTCCAAAAATACTTAGTTGGTCCTAAAGGCGAGTTTGTTGACTACTACTACTCTATCACAAAACCATTAAGTGAAAAAATAAC
>DKGK01000082.1 GCA_002453265.1 Flavobacteriales bacterium UBA6772
AGGACTATTAGATAAGCCCCCTTAATAATAGATTTACTAATTGGCAGTTTTTAATGGATTCAAATCATTGTACACAAAAAAAGAGCTCCATAATGGAGCTCTTTTTTTATGTATATAAAGTCAACTTAGTATAAAGTCGGATGTTTTTCGGGGTTTGCTTCATTCATCATAGCGTAAACCTCTTCAAAAATATCATCCGAACTAGGTTTAGAGAAATAATCGCCATCGGTTCCATATGAAGGACGGTGAGCTTTGGCTGTTAAAGTACGTGGTTCACTATCGAGATGGAAATATGCTTTTTGATCTTCAACTACTTTCTGCATCATATAGGCGGTTGCTCCTCCTGGAACATCCTCGTCGATAAAGAGTACTCTATTGGTTTTCGCAATACTATCAACAATCTTATGATTAACATCGAAAGGAATTAAAGATTGAACATCGATAACCTCAGAAGAAATACCAACAGATTCTAACTCTTGAGCTGCATCCATAACCAAACGCCAAGTTGAACCATAAGTTACCAAAGTAATATCTGCTCCTTCTTTAGTTGTTTCTGGAACACCTACAGGAGTTCTAAAAGCACCTAAATTCGTTGGCATTTTCTCTTTTAAACGATAACCATTTAAACATTCAATAATTAAAGCTGGATCGTCTGATTCTAGCATCGTATTATAGAATCCTGCTGCTTTGGTCATATTTCTAGGAACTAATACATTTACGCCTCTAAGAGAATTAATAATCATTCCCATTGGGGAGCCCGAATGCCAAATACCTTCTAAACGGTGACCACGTGTACGAATAATAAGTGGTGCTTTTTGTCCACCTTTAGTTCTATAATGTAGTGTAGCTAAATCATCACTCATTATTTGAATAGCGTACAATAAGTAATCTAAATATTGAATTTCTGCAATAGGTCGTAAACCACGCATTGCCATTCCTATACCTTGACCCAAAATTGTTGCTTCACGAATACCTACATCCGAAACACGTAATTCACCGTGCTTCTCTTGTAAACCTTCTAATCCTTGATTTACATCTCCAATATTACCAGAATCTTCACCAAAAATGAGCGTCTCGGGTTTATTGGTAAATATAGCATCAAAGTTATCGCGAATAATCACACGAGCATCTACCTCATCGACACCGTCATATTCAGGCAAAACCTCATCAATTTTTAAAGACGCAAAATCAGACTCGCTGTATAAGTGACTGCTGAAACGAATTGCATTAACTTCTTTCTCTTTTTTTAGCCAAGTAACTAAATTCGATTTAGCAGATGAATTCTCCTCTCTTACCAAACGCAAAGACTTACGGATTGCATTAAACATATCTTTACGGATAGGTTCAATTTTCTCGCTTAGGTCGTTTGCAAATTTCTCTATAAATACTTTACTAGTGCTTCCTTCTGCCAATTGTACTAAAAGAGCAGCAACTTCTTTTTGCTCCTCTTTTATAGGATTAATGAATGCTTTCCATGCTTCGCCTTTAGAAACTCTAACTACTTTTTTAGACTCTTTAGAAATAAGATCTAAATCTTCTTGGACAGCTAAATTGGATTCTAACATCCACTCCCCCATTTTCTTAATTGGATCGAAATCTATTTCCCACTGTAAGCGTTCGGAAGACTTATAACGTTCGTGGGAACCAGAAGTAGAATGTCCTTGTGGTTGCGTAACATCCGAAACATGAATTAAACAAGGTATATGGTCTTCGCGAGCAAATTTTTCTGCTTTCTGATAGGCTTCAATTAAAGCAGGATAATCCCAACCTTTAACACGGATAATTTCAAATCCAGCTCCTTTTTCATCTCGTTGAAAACCTTTTAAGATTTCAGAAATGTTCTCTTTTGTAGTTTGGTATTTTGCAGGAACAGAAATTCCGTACCCATCATCCCAAACAGACATTAACATAGGAACCTGTAAAACTCCAGCGGCATTTATAGTTTCAAAAAAAGGACCTTCAGAAGTACTGGCATTACCAATAGTACCAAAAGCAATTTCGTTCCCCTTATTAGAGAATGAAGACCAATTTTGTAAATATTTATTATTACGAAAAATTTTAGAAGCTTGTGCTAAACCTAATAAACGAGGCATTTGCCCAGATGTACAAGAAATATCAGCAGATGAATTTTTCATCTCCATTAAATTCTTCCAAGTACCATCTTCATTTAAACTACGTGTAGCAAAATGCCCTCCCATTTGGCGGCCTCCAGATGCTGGTTCTTCTGCAATTTCTGTATGACCATATAAAGCAGCAAACATTTCTTGAATTGACATTTGATCAATAGCCATCATAAAAGTTTGATCGCGGTAATAACCAGAACGGAAATCTCCGTTTCTGAATACTTTAGCCATCGCAATTTGAGCGAGCTCTTTTCCGTCTCCAAAAATCCCAAACTTTGCTTTCCCAGTCAAAACCTCACGGCGGCCAAGTAAACTAGCTTCACGACTTTCGCAAGCCAAACGATAATCTGCTAAGACTTCTAAACGGAAATCTTCAAATGATAATTTTTTGTTTTTTGATGAAGCCATAGATAATATATTGTGTCAATTAAATTCGAACAAATTTACTAAAAATTGGTGATTTTGATTCTTACTAGTAATCAACTAATTACGAATACAAACTTACAAGTGAATCTACCGCATAATCAATCTCTTCTTTAGTGTTAAACCTAGAAAAAGAAAAACGTATTGTAGGTCTATCGATTGGTGCTTCTATACCTGCCAATACATGAGAACCTGTATTTGCTCCTGAAGTACATGCAGAACCGCCAGAACAAGCAATTCCCATAATATCCATATTAAACAATAACATAGAAGCAATTTCTGAAGGTGGTAAAGAAACGCTCAAAATAGTGTACAAACTTCTAGCAAAATTTGAACTATCGGCATTATATCTCACTCCTTCAATAGAATTATTTAATCGTATAATCATATGTTCTTTAAGAGCCGAAACATAATTTTGATGTTCTTCTAAATTTTCAAAGGCAACATCCATAGCTTTAGACAAACCTACAATTCCGTAAACATTTTCTGTGCCACCACGCATATTACGTTCTTGAGCACCTCCATGAATAATAGGATTTACTTGAACATTGTTATTAACATATAAAAACCCAATTCCTTTAGGTCCGTGGAACTTGTGTGCTGAACAGGTTAAAAAGTGAACCTTGTCGATAATTTTCAAATCGAATTTATAATGCGCCATGGTCTGTACACTATCCGAATGGAAAATAGCTCCGTATTGTTCACATATTTGAGAGACCTGCTCAAGTGGTAATAAATTCCCTACCTCGTTATTTGCATGCATCAAAGTTACTAATGACTTAGAATTCACAGACAATAATTGCTCTAAATGTTGTAAATCTACATGGCCATTTTCATCTAAATGAACATAAGATATAGTTACTAAACCATCCTCTTTTAACCTCTCTACGGTATGTCCAACTGCGTGATGCTCTATAGTAGAAGTAATAATATGCTTTACCCCCAAATCATTTACAGCACATTGAATCGCCATATTATCAGCTTCTGTACCTCCAGATGTAAAAAATATTTCTCCTGGTAAGCAGTTTAAATGCTTGGCAACGTTTTTTCTAGCACGCTCTATTAAGGCCTTTATCTTACGACCAAACGAATGTGTTGAAGAAGGATTTCCAAAACCATCTTTTAAAACTGGCAACATAGCCTCAAAAACTTTTGGGTCTATTGGTGTTGTAGCTGCGTTATCTAGAAAAACTTTCATATTTTGAACTTAAAATCTTAAAGAATCATTAACAAATAATAAACGAAATCAATCTTTAATTAAATTAATTTCATTTATTATTCTTTGTGCCAATTGATTAGCTTTAGACGAGCTAATACTCTCAGTATAAACTCTAATAATAGGTTCTGTATTCGATTTTCGAAGATGTACCCATTCGTTAGAAAAATTAATTTTGACTCCATCAATTGTATTCACATCTTCCTTAGCATATCTTTTAGCCATAACAGAAAGGATATTATCTACATCTATATCTGGAGTTAGCTGAATTTTTTGCTTGGACATATAATAGTTGGTGTACTGCTTTCTTAATTCAGAACAACTAACTTTAGATTGCGCCAAATGTGTTAAAAATAAAGCGATACCAACCAAAGAATCTCTTCCATAATGAAGCTCTGGGTAGATAATCCCACCATTTCCTTCTCCACCAATTGGAGAATTAACTTCCTTCATTTTTGTTACTACATTAACTTCTCCTACAGCAGAAGCGTGGTAATTAACACTATGCTTAACACTTACATCTTTTAATGCTCTAGTAGATGATAAGTTGGATACGGTATCGCCTTTTTGAGTTTTCAAAACATGATCTGCAACGGCAACTAAAGTATATTCTTCGCCAAACAAAGAACCGTCTTCGGAAACTATAGCTAATCTATCTACATCAGGGTCAACTACAAAACCAATATCAGAACATGTTTCTTTTACAAGAGAACATAAGTCGTGTAAATGTTCTGGCAAAGGTTCTGGATTATGAGGAAACTTACCGTTTGGCTCACAATATAATTTCACAACCTCTACGCCCATTTGCTCTAATAAAGCAGGTATGTATATTCCTCCTGTTGAATTTACAGCGTCAATAACAGCTTTAAAATTTGCCTTTTTAACTAGATTTACATCAACAGTAGAAAGTGCCAAGACAGCGTCTATATGGATTTGTAAATAATCTTTTTTAATTGTAAAACCCAAATCATCTACTTGAGCGAAATTAAATGCTTCGTTTTCTGCAATAGAAAGTATTTCAGCACCATCTGCTGCAGAAACGAATTCGCCTTTTTCGTTTAATAATTTTAAAGCATTCCATTGCTTAGGATTATGACTAGCAGTAAGAATAATCCCACCATTTGCATTTTCTAAAGGAACAGCAACTTCTACGGTAGGAGTAGTACTTAAACCTAAATCAATTACATTAATACCTAAAGAAAGTAAGCTACACTGAACTAATTCTTGAACAATTGCCCCAGACATACGTGCATCTCTTCCAACCACAACTTTCAGATAACCCGAGGTTCTATTTTTCAACCACATACCATAGGCAGATGCGAATTTAACTACATCTAAAGGAGTTAAATTATCGCCTATAGAACCACCAATAGTTCCTCTAATTCCTGAAATTGATTTTATAAGTGTCATAAAAAATTTATTTTTGCAAATATATAAAATTGAACTACTATATTTGCTTCGATTGATAATTATCTCTAAGTCATATAAAACACTATAATCCTTGAGGATACTAACTTTTTGAACAACATAAGTACTGTGTATTTATTTGTGAATAAGTTAAGTTAATTCAAGTACAATTAACTCTAATTTATACTACTTTTAATTAACATGTATTGTACTTTTGCAGGAGCTATTTTAAACTAAATATGAAGGAAGAACCATTTAAAAATCAAAATAAAATTAATGCTCTTGTAGAGCGTTATGAGAAAATGTTGCAAGGAGAATTCCAATGTTTTTTTGATTCCTATGAATTTGAAGACATTGTAGAGTATTATATTGACAATGGGCAACTTGGCGAAGCTATGACTAGTATGGATATTGCTTCGGAGCAGTACCCATATACTGCCAACTTTTTAATTAAAAAAGCCCAAATACTTACAATTTTAGAGCGCCTCAAAGAAGCAGAAACAAACCTAGAACTAGCACAAGTATTAGAACCAAGCAATGTGGATTTACACATAGCAAAAGGCTCTATTTTGTCGAAGCAAAAAAAACACCATAAAGCATTAAAACTATTTCATACAGCCCAAACATTGTCAGATGAGCCAATAGAAATACTTCCCTTTATCGCTTTCGAACACCAGTGTTTAGGTCAATTTCAAGATGCTATAAAGTACCTTTCAGAGTTTCTATTTGAGGAACCAGAAGACGATATTGCTCTTTTTAACATTGCTTATTGTTACGAAAGACTTGATGCATATAAGGACGCTATAAAATTTTTCTATAACCTAGTAGATAAAGCTCCTTACAACGAAATTAACTGGTATCAACTTGGCTTATTTTACAATAAATCTAAAGATTATAACAGGGCTGTTTGGGCCTTAGATTATGCACTATTAATAGATGAATGCTTTACAGCAGGATATCACGAAAAAGCGAGAAGTTTAACTCAATTAGGAGAGCCTAAAGAAGCAATAAAAACATACCTACTTACTTTTCCTTTTGAAGAACCTACAGGATACACTTATCTCAAAATTGGACTTTGCTATAAGGATTTAGCTTCTTTTAAACAAGCCATTAGGTATTTCACAAAATCGTGTCATCAAGACCCACAGCTATCCGAGGCATGGTTGGAAACTGGCTTATGTTATGATGCATTAGGAGCTACAGAAGAAGCTTTACACCACATTAATAAAGCACTTAACTTAAGTCCTAATGACCTAGAATATCTTTATATTCAAACTGGTATTTACAAAAAAATAGAACTTTATGCTGAAGCAGATTTAGGCTACCAAAAACTGATAGAGTTAGGATGTGATTCACCTGCAATATGGCTTGAATATGCAAATTTAATTTTCTCTTTAAACGAAATAGAAGATTCTATCAACCTTTTAAAACAAGGCTTAAAACAAAATAAAAATCATATTGATTTACTTTTCAATTTGGGAGCTTATTCTTTCCTTGCGGGAGAATTAACTAATGCGAAAAAGTATTTACAAAAAGCGAATTCGTTAGACCCTATAGCTATAAACTTGCTTTATGAGTCCATGCCCCAATTAGAAAACAACGAAGACTTTAAACAACTTTTAAAATAAACAACATGAATTTTAGTTTACCTCACATCCCTACGAGAATTACTAAACCCAGAGAAGAAGGCCTTACAATGGTTATGGACAAAGGGCTTAGTATTAACGAAGCAAAAAACATGCTGGCAGCATCATCTAAACATATAGATATTGTAAAACTTGGTTTTGGTACAGCATATTTAACTGAAAATTTAGCAGAAAAAATAAAGCTCTATTCTGATGCAGGTTTAAAAGTCTATTTCGGTGGTACACTTTTCGAAGCTTTTATTGCTAGAGATATGTTTGATGAATTTGTTGAACTTGTAGAAAAATACAACCTCAATACAGTCGAAGTTTCTGATGGTTCGCTAGAAATAGACCATGATAAAAAATGCGAGTACATAAGAATACTTTCTAAAAAAGTAACAGTACTTTCTGAAATTGGTTCTAAAAGCGCTGATGTGTTAATTCCTCCTTATAAGTGGATACAAATGATGGAAAAGGAACTTGCTGCAGGTTCGTGGAAAGTTATTGCAGAAGCCAGAGAAGGCGGAAACGTAGGAATTTGCACTGGCACTGGAGAAGTTCGCTCTGACTTAATTGAAGAAATATTAACAACAATACCTAGTGATAAAATTCTTTGGGAAGCGCCACAAAAGTCTCAACAAGTTTGGTTTATAAAACTAATGGGTGCTAATGTGAACCTTGGAAATATTGCTCCAAATGAAGTTATTCCTTTAGAATGTTTACGTTTAGGCTTAAGAGGAGATACCTTTTTTGACTTTTTACCAAAAGAATAATGAAATTCATAAGTCCTATAGAACTCAGCGAAAAACTGAGAGACAAGGAAGACATTCAGCTTATTGACGTCAGAGAATCCTACGAATTTGAAGATGGATCTATTGGAGGTATAAACATACCACTAGACGAGATGATGACTTCTGTTGATAGAATTTCAACGAGTAAAGACGTTATTATTTATTGTAGATCTGGTAACAGATCAGCTGCAATAATTTATATGCTCGAAAAAAAACTTAAGCTCAACAATTTGTACAACTTAGAGAGAGGTTATACCGCTTACTTAGAACTATAATATGTCTGCAAGAACAAAAATAGACTATCTTTTAGTGGCACTAAAAGGCTTTACTATGGGAGC
>DKGK01000111.1:0-215 GCA_002453265.1 Flavobacteriales bacterium UBA6772
GTAGCACAAGGTGAACGTTCTATGGCTGGTGATAACAAGTCTTTAGGTCGTTTCCAATTAACAGACATTCCACCAGCACAAAGAGGAACTCCTCAAATTGAAGTTTCTTTCGATATTGATGCTAACGGTATCATGAAAGTTTCTGCAAAGGATAAAGCTACAGGTAAAGAACAACACATTAACATTGAGTCTTCTTCAAGTCTTTCTGACGAAGA
>DKGK01000111.1:601-12292 GCA_002453265.1 Flavobacteriales bacterium UBA6772
AAGGATAGAGTTGATAAGTTGAACGAAGCTGATCAAACTATTTTCCAAACTGAAAAGCAAATCGCTGAGTTTGGTGATAAATTACCAGCAGACAAAAAAGCTCCTATCGAAGCTGCTATTGCAGATTTGAAAAAAGCTCATGAAGATCAAGATTTAAATGCTATTGATGTTTCTATGGCTGTTTTAAATGAAATTTTCCAAGCTGCTTCACAAGAAATGTATGCTAAATCTGAAGAAGGTACTGAAGGTAAAGCTCCAGAAGCTGAGCCAGCAACTGAAGATGTAACTGACGTTGACTTCGAAGAAGTTAAGTAAGTTTTTACATAGTATTGAAAAAAGCCATCTTTTTAGATGGCTTTTTTTTTGACCTAGCCGATAGATTCAGTAATATTGCTTACACAAAATAAAAAAACCAATATGAAGTTTCAATTAGTTTTAGGATTAGCGGGTTTATTAACCTTTTCATCTTGCCAAGAAAATACAGTTACAAAAGTTAAAGAAACTACTCAATCGCAAGAATTGTCTAAAGATGATTTTTATAAGCAAGTAGATAATCTGTCTCGTATGGTAGAGAAAGCTTTGACCGTAGAAGTTGATAACACTGTTAGAGCAAAAAGAATTTTAGGGTTTATTAAAAAATCAAAATTAGATCCTAAATCGGCTAAGAAAACCGTTATGAAAATGATGCAAAAAACTAATACTCCTATTGAAGATCAAAAGGAAATTACTTATATTTTAAATAAGGCATTTCCTAATTAACCTTATTTAAATTTACAGTAAAAAGCGACCTTTTAGGTCGCTTTTTTTATGCTTATATTTGTTGCCGTAAAAATAAATACATGAAAAAAATACTCTTTGCTTTAGCTTTTAGCCCAAGTCTTTTATGGGCTCAAATGAATCCAATCGCTTTCGAAGAATACGATCTTGATAATGGATTACACGTAATTTTACATGAAGACCACAGCACTCCAATTGTAGCAGTTTCGGTTTCGTATCATGTAGGTTCTAAAAACGAAGACCCTAGTAGAACTGGATTTGCACATTTCTTTGAACATTTACTTTTCGAAGGTTCTGAAAATATTGGTAGAGGTGAATATATGAAACTTATTCAAGATAATGGAGGTGTTTTAAATGCCAATACCAGTTTCGACAGAACTTTTTACTACGAAATTCTACCTTCTAACCAATTAGAATTAGGCTTATGGATGGAAGCAGAACGTATGCTTCATGCTAAAATTGACCAAATTGGTGTTGATACGCAAAGAGAGGTTGTAAAAGAAGAATTAAGAGAGCGTAACGAAAATACGCCTTATGGGTCTATAATGAACGAAGTTTTTGAACATGCTTATGTGGAACATCCATATAGATGGACTCCAGGTGGATCGCCAGAATATATTAATCAGGCAAATTTGACTGAGTTTATGGATTTTTATAAAACATTCTATTTACCTAATAATGCCTGTGTTTCTATTGCGGGAGATATTAACCCTAAGCAAGCTAAAGAATGGATTGAAAAGTATTTCGGTTCTATTCAGAAAGGAACTAATACTATACCTAGACCTACAATTGTTGAACCCGAAAAATTTGCTGAGGTTAGAGATACCGTTTATGATAATATTCAATTGCCTGCTGTAGTACAAGCTTATCATGGACCTGCACAAGGATCAGAAGAAGCTTATGCTGTAGAGATGATGAGTATGGTTTTATCGCAAGGTAAAAGTTCGAGACTTCAAAAAAATGTAGTAGATAAACAACAAAAAGCAGTTTTTGCTGGTGCCTTTCCACTGCCTTCTGAAGATCCTGGTTTACTATTGATGTTCGGAATAGCGAATATGGGAATTGAGATTTTAGACCTTGAAGAGTCTATGAATACTGAAGTAGAAAGAATGTCTGAAGAATTAATTTCTGTAGAAGAATTCGAAAAACTAAGAAATCAAATAGAAAACGATTTTATTAGCGGTAATGCTTCTATGGCTGGTATAGCCGAGAGTCTTTCTGATTATTACCTTTACTATAATGGGGAAACAAACTTAGTGAATACAGAACTAGATCGTTATTTTAAAGTTACAAGAGAAGATATTCTTTATGCAGCTAAAAAATACCTGCGTACAGAAAACAGAGTTACCCTACATTATTTACCTAAAACAGATAAAGAATAAGCCTTATGAAAAAGATACTATTCGCATTAAGCATCGTCTTAGGTACTACTGTAGTAGGACAAGACAGAACGATTCGCCCAGAGCCTGGTCCTGCTCCAGAAATTCAATTAGGTTCTACGGAGTCTTTTGTAATGGAAAACGGATTAAAGGTTTTTGTTGTTGAGAATCATAAACTTCCTAAAGTTTCGTTATCGCTACAGTTTAAATACCATCCAGAATTAGAAGGTGTTGCTGTTGGTGTTTCATCAATTGCTGGTGATTTATTGGGTACCAAAACAAGTACTCGTAGTAAAGATGAAATTGATGCTTCTATAGATTATATTGGAGCATCATTGAGTACCTCTTCTACTGGGATTTATGCTAGTTCGTTAACCAAGCATTTACCAACCTTATTAGATTTATTTTCTGATGTCCTCTTAAACTCTGAATTTACACAAGAGGAATTTGATAAGTTAATTATCCAAAATATTTCTGGTCTAGCAAATGCTTCTGATAGTCCTGATGCCATTGCAGCAAATGTAAATGCAGTATTAAATTTTGGTGCTGCACATACTTTTGGAGAGTTAATGACTGAGGAGTCATTGGCTAATATTGAGCTTATTGATTGTCAAAATTTCTATAAAACCTACTTAAGTCCTACAGGATCTTATTTAGCAATTGTTGGAGATATTTCTGTTAGTGAAGCTAAGGAAATGATGAATACCTATATTACAAAATGGCTTTCTAAGGATTTTCAAAATGCTAGCTATACAGGTGCAAAAACACCTTCAGAAAATCGTGTTTCATTAATAAACAAAGCTGGAGCAGTACAATCTGTAATTAACATTACCTATCCTTTAACTTTACACCCAGCATCTGAAGATGCTCTAAAAGTTAAAGTAATGAACAACATCTTAGGTGGAGGTTCATCTGCTCGACTGTTTAGAAATTTAAGAGAAGACAAAGCCTATACTTATGGAGCTTACTCTAGTATTAATGTAGACGAATTAGGCTCGTACTTTAATGCTTCTGCTAAAGTTAGAAATGAAGTTACTGACAGCGCAATTGTAGAATTCTTTTCTGAAATAAACACTTTACGAAATGAGAAAGTGTCTCAAGTGGAGTTACAGGGTGTATTAAACAATATGTCTGGTAAGTTTGCTATCGCACTAGAAAATGCTTCTACAGTAGCTCGTTTTGCTATTAACACCGATTATTTAGGATTAGATGAGCTGCATTATGCAAGCTACCTTAAAAGATTAGCTGCTATTACAGTTGAAGATATTTACGAGGTTGCTCAAAAATACTTAAAGCCAAATAATGCACATATTATTGTGGTTGGTGATGCAGATAATTTAAAAGATAAATTGGCATTTTTTGGCGAAGTAACCCTTCGTGATACATACGGAAATGAGGAATCTGATTTAAGAGCTGTTAAAGCAGGTGTTACTGCAAAAACAATTATTGCAGATTATATAGATGCTATCGGAGGTGAGAAAAAATTAAACAAACTAACTAGTGTTCAGTTTAACTATACCGCTTCTATTCCCGGTGCTCCATCAAAATTAAAAATGGAAATTTTAAAGCAGCAGCCAAATTCATTTTCTATGACTATGACGATGATGGGCATGACTGTACAGAGACAGTTTTCTAATGGAAATAGAGGTTTTAACGATGGAATGCAAGGAGCTAGTGATATGACTTCGGAAGAGTTAATTAGTGCACAAAGTGAATTTAAAATAGCTTCTGAGCTTCATTACTTTGATGATTATACTGCAGAGGTAATTGGAATTGATATTCTAGATGGCGAAGATGTATATGTAGTAATACGTACCGACAATGTGGATGCTAAAGCAACAGAATACTATAGTTTAGATTCTAAGTTCCTAGTAAAATCAGAATCTTCGGTTGAAACTCCTGAAGGAGAGTTGAGTCAGACTACTTTGTATAAAGATTACCAATCGGTAAAAGGGTATAGCTTCCCACATCAAACAATTCAAAATGTTGCTGGACAGTCAATGGACATGAAACTGAATAAAGTGGTCCTTAATAAGAAAATTAATGCTTCAAAATTTGAATAAATTTTTGATCATATAAATTCAATAAAAGCCTTTTGATTTGTCAGAAGGCTTTTATTTTTCAATTATATTTGAATCAGAATAAATAATACTATGAACAAGCCATTAGCAGAACGTTTACGACCTACTAACCTCGAAGAATACATCGGGCAATCTCACTTGGTGGGAAAAGAAACTGTTTTCCGTCAGGCTATGGATTCGGGTGTTTTGCCCTCTGTAATTTTATGGGGACCTCCAGGAGTTGGTAAAACAACTTTGGCACAGATTATAGCACAACAGCTAAAACGAGATATTTATACTTTGAGTGCTATTAACTCAGGTGTTAAAGATGTGCGCGAGGTTATAGAAAAAGCCAAGAGTAGAGGTTTATTTGGTACTCAAAGTCCTGTGTTGTTCATCGATGAAATTCATCGATTTAGTAAATCACAACAAGACTCTTTATTAGGTGCTGTGGAGACCGGTGTGGTTACTCTTATTGGTGCGACTACAGAAAACCCTTCTTTCGAAGTCATCCCTGCATTATTATCTCGATGTCAGGTTTACACTCTTGAGCATTTTACCAAAGTAGATTTACAAAATCTTTTGCAAAGAGCTATTTCTGAAGATGCTGTTTTAGCTAGAAAAAACATTACCATAAAAGAAGATAAAGCTTTGTTAAGACTTTCTGGAGGGGATGCACGCAAGCTTTTAAATGTTTTCGAATTGATCGTTAATTCCGAAACATCTTCTACAATTATTATTGACGATACCCTAGTCAGTAGGCATGCACAGCAAGTATTGGCTTCTTACGATAAAGGGGGAGAGCAACACTACGATATTGCTTCCGCATTGATTAAATCTATCCGTGGAAGCGATCCAAATGCTGCTTTGTATTGGTTAGCACGTATGATAGAAGGAGGAGAGGATATAAAGTTTCTTGCCCGACGATTACTTATTTCCGCAAGCGAAGATATAGGAAATGCAAATCCTACAGCTCTTATAATGGCTAATAATTGTTTTCAGGCCGTAAGTTCTATTGGTATGCCAGAGAGTAGAATTGTTTTGGCACAGTGTGTTACCTACTTAGCTTGTTCAGAAAAAAGCAATGCATCTTATATGGCAATAAATAAAGCTCAAGCTTTAGTTAAACAAATGGGTGCTTTATCTGTGCCTTTAGCATTACGCAATGCACCTACTAAATTGATGAAAGATTTAAACTACGGAAAGGATTATAAATATTCTCATGACTTTGCCCACAGCTTTGTAGCACAAGAATTTCTACCTAAAGAAATAAGTGGTCAGTCGTTTTTTGAACCTGGAAATAATCCTAGAGAAGCTGCTATGCGTTTGTTTTTGAAGACGCGTTGGAAAGATAAGTATCGGTATTAGAGATTGAACGATTTCTGCTTTTCGAAATTGTTCTAGTGTTTTATAATTATTATTATTTAAATTTAAAAGATTACTCTTGTTTTATAGAGAGCGAAACACTTAGTACCATTCTCTTGACTAAGTTTAGTGAAATTTTATATTTGAAAGGATTATTCTAACTTACCCTTATATAGTCATTTTTTAAACTTTTGTTCTTTAGTTTAAACATATTTCAAGACGCATAATTATGGTTTAAAGTTGTTTTTATTAGATTAGTTGCGAAGTCTAAGCAGTGTTAACTTCTTGAGACATTAAAAGCTATTCCCTCACATATAGATGAAACTAAAAAACAAGTGTATTGCACCTATCTATAAAGATCTAATTATTAAAAAGCTTTCAATTCAAATACTCCTCATAGAATACTTATAGATGATAGTATATCAAGAATCAATCACTTTTATTTTAGAGATCTTAGGCCCCCCCTTTTTTTACTGCTTAATTAAAAGATGTTTGATACTATAAATAAGATGCTCTTGATCAAAGCATAGGAATACTAAGCATTAATTTAGAGACTATATATAGTGTAAATGCAGTTCGTTTATACTAAGCTACTATCTAACTAAGGTTAAGTTGTTCTCAACGAAATTTCAAACAATTTTTACTAAAGGTTTATAATTTTGTAGAATAACAAATGGAAATCAAGATTTTTTTTCCATTTATTTATACATATTAACTAAATAGCTAAACATTATGAAAAAGCAACTTTTAACAATCTCTATTGCCTTGATGTCTATAGGTATTACAAACAGTGTAATGGCTCAAGCTACAGCATCTGCTAAAGATACTATTATTACTCCAATTTCTATTGTAAAAGCGGTTGATATGAATTTTGGTAATATAGCTTTACAAGCTGGGACTTGGGGAACTGTGGTAATATCACCTGCAGGAACAAGAACTATTACAGGTGGGATTACTTTACCAATAAATTTAGGGACGGTTGCATCAGCAGAATTTACTGTTGGAGGAGAAGGTACATACACTTACGCAATTACACTACCGAGTACAGATTATACGATTACAACAGGAACTGGTGAAACGATGGTCGTAAATACATTTACAAGTACACCTACAACTACTGGAACTCTTTCAGGTGGAGCACAAACCGTAAATGTTGGAGCAACATTGAATATAGGTACAAGTCAAGTTGCTGGTGATTATACAAATGCCACTGGTTTTGATGTTACAGTGAATTACAATTAAAAATAGAACTACATAGTTGTATTTTGTAACGTGACTAGCCCTAAATGAACGATACAGAATAATAAAGGATCAAATTATCATTAAAAGCTGAACAATAGTAGCATTGTTCAGCTTTTATTGATTTGTTTTCTTTTTAGAATACATTGTTTATGCACCTGTTCTAGTGTAAGCAAATAATCTGACCAATTTGGTCTAATCTTATTATATATGTTAATTGCTTTAACGACTCTATTCTTCCTTTAGACATTTAGCTAAAATGTACTTATCGATATCAAACTCTTGTTTTAATATCCATTTAACCCATTCTACAATTGGATTTTCAAAGGGATCATATTTCTGGATATCTTAAAATTCCAATTTTAAAAAATTAAATAAAAAAAAAAGGCGCTATTTGCGCCTTTTTTGAGTCAATAATTAAATACTGTCCCACCACTATTTATGACTCAGATTATCATAATTATATAATTTAAAATAATATTAGAGGTCTTAATTATGTAAGTCCCTCTATATATTAATGTACGCAAAACGCAAAAGGTTAACACGAAAATGAATTAGTTTTCATTTATTTTAAAAACCTAGGTTTTATATGGGTTATAGGCTAGTGTTATTTTGTTGTTTTATTACGGTCATCTCCTTAGACCAACTTTGTCTTTAATTATAAAAGATTTAAAATAAGATTGTTTTATAGGTGTTTTCGTTCTTTCATTCGGTAAACCTTTGTAAATTTGTAGCGAAAAGCTCTAGACTCTATCGCTTCTTATAGAAGAGGAAAGTCCGGACATCGTAGAACATTATACTAGCTAACGGCTAGGAGTTGCTTGCAACGACAGCTAGTGCAGCAGAAAACAACCGCCTTCGGGTAAGGGTGAAAAGGTGAGGTAAGAGCTCACCAGTATTTTTAGTAATAAAAATAGCTGTGTAAACCTTATAAGATGCAAGGTCATGTAAACCGAGACTTCCTTAGGGAATAAGAATTGTTCGTTCGATTTCGGAGGGTAGACCGCTAAAGATGCTTAGTGATAAGTATCGTAGATAAATGATAGAGGTTCACTTGTGGATAACAGAATCCGGCTTATGACGGAGCTTTTCTTTTTTTTGAATTATATAAAAATAGCTCGACTGAAAAGTCGAGCTATTTTTACTATGTTACCTAATACTAGTATTCTAAACTGTTAGAGAGGTAAAGTAATTCTTGAGATTCGTTTACTTTTACTTGATAAGCATTTCCACTTTCCAAATCACCAATACCATTAAAGTCCCATTCTGGTAAATAGGCATTTCCACTATTGTCTTTGGCTATAACAAGATTGTTTACTTCTGTAATAGATTGTAATACAAGTGAAGCATCAGAAGGAGTTTGTCTTAAATAAGCAATAATATTCCAGCCAGCATCTATCATAATAGGATTTAGTTCGGGTGCTAATAGTGTACCTGAAATTACTAAATTAGACAATTGGGTTACTTTAACTTGGTAACCATTACTGTTTATTAAGTTCCCAATTCCATTAAACTGCCAATCTGGTAAATAGGCTATTCCTTCGTTATTTTTCACAATCACAAGTGCATCTACTATAGGTGCAAAAAGCTCTATTATATTGCTTTGTAAAGGTTGAATATAGGTAGATATTAAATTCCATCCATTTGTTAAGTTTAGTGTTTGAGACCAATAACATGAAGTATCATCTATATTTGCTGCTATATTATAATTGTCTGCACTTTGATCGGTACAACCAAGAACATCTATAGTGCCTTCGTTTTCTTTTACTTCAATAACAAAAGTTGGAATAAAATTATTCAAACTTGTATAATCTCCATCAGCGTAAACGAGGTCTAAAATCATTACGCCACCTGTATAAGGCAACTGGAAAGTAATAGGACTACCTAAAATTTCTACTGTAACTTCTGCTTCTATGCTAAGTTCGTAAACCCCTAGTTCTTCACCATCTCCAAATAATCCAACACAACCAACATTGTTTGGGTAAAATGTAGAATCGGCCGAAGAAGTTTGGTAATACAAACCTTGAGGCATATTTAATATGTTAAGAATTTTAGCAGAAATAAATCCAATTTCCAATCCCTCTAAAACTATAGTGTCTGTGGCAAAAAATTTTAAGTATTCTTCGTAAAACATTCCTATGTTAGCATCGGGCAAATAAACATAAGAAGAATCTTCGTTATAACTACTTCCTTCGGGTGGGTAAAAACCTGCTTCCGTAGAAATCCCATCTCCGTTACATTCGAAAAAATTACAAGAAGAATCGTCTAATTCAGCAAGTGGATTGTAATTTACAGCCTCCATATCGGTACAGCCCAAAACAGCGATCATACAAGTTCCATCTTCAATATTTGCTAAGTCATTATAATTGGTTGCCATTTGATCAGTACATCCGTAAACTAAAGAGCAGGAAGTATACAAACTTTCCATTTGATTAAATGCTGAATTTAAAGAGGTAGAAATCAAAAGGAAGTTTTCACCATCGCAAAGCATACTAATCTCTAATACTGAACCGAGCCAACCATCTCCATATTCATCGTGCATTTTTACATAATGGGTTTCGTTCGGGTTCAAACAAACCTCTTGAGTATAAGTAGTATTATCGTTGTAAAACGCTGAACTAGCAACAACAGTATCCGAATTTGAATTTAGTAATTCCCATGAAATTTCTGAAGCAAATGCAGTTGTTTGAAGTTCTATTATTGCAGAAATACCTTCACAAATAATTTCGTAATCACAACTTGCATCGTTAATGTTTGCTAAAGGATTGTAATTATTTGCAACTGGATCGGTACAACCAAAAACATCAGCAGACTCTTGTACTACTAAATTAAAATCGGGAATAAAAGAATTTATTGTAGCTGCATCAATCCCTGCCAAGTCCAAATATGTGTTTCCTCCATAGTAAGGAATGTCGAAATCTATAGCAATATCGCCCAAAAAACCTCCATCGTAAGTTACAGAAACACTAGCTGTAATAGCTAAGTTAAAAACACCGGTTTCTGTTGGAGTTCCAAGTAAGCCTAAGCAACCATTTTGTTCTGCAATAAAACTACAGGAGCTTGGACTACATTGATATAATAACCCTTCTGGTAAGTTGTTTATGGAGGTTATAGTAGCAGAATTAAAAGTAATTACAGTACCATCGAATGCTAAAACAGAAGGTGCATAAAACTGAATATATTCGGCATACATTTCATTTTCTGTAGCAGTAGGTAATTGTATTGATGTTTCGGTTACAATACTTCCAACGGGAGCATAAAATACATTATCATCGCTTGGCACAAAATCGTTTGGACAATTAAAATACACACAAGAATCATCGTTTATAGTTGCTAAAGGATTGAAATTTATTGCGGTTGCATCTGTACATCCTTCCGTATCGGCTCCATCAAAATTACAAGCTTCTAAAGTTGTACTTTCTTGTAAATCGAAGGTTCCACCATTTACTATAGTCTCGCCACACATATTTATGCTATAATATCCATTACCATTATCGCAACAAATTCCATCGCCATAGGTATCGGTAATTGTAAATACATAAGTAGAATTATTGGGTACACATACATTAAATGTGCTAAGTGTGTTATTGGTGAATTCTGCTACAAACAAATAATTAATTCCATTAGCACCTATTAATTCTGCAGCTGTTTCGTAACCCCAATTATCAGATAAAACAGCAATTGTAATTAAATCCTCGGAGTCTGAACAATCGCTATTATAGTTACATGTACCATCGTTGCTAGTTGCCAAAGGATCGTAATTTATAGCGTTAGGATCAGTACAACCTGTATAGCTTTCTAATACATTTACTGTAATGGTTGAACCAGAACTTGTTAAAACTAAACTGCCAGAATCACCCGAATTAATCGTGAAAGAGCCTAAATTGTCGTTCGCCGAAATATCATCGTAATCGTAAAGATTAATAGTATATGGAGGGTTATTAAGTTCAATATTTAAAGTTAAAGCAAGACTCGAAGTATTATCTGTTGGTGAAGACTCGTATATTAATGTATTCGAATTATTATAAATTTCAACGAATACATCTGGAGAACCAATACAGCCGAAAAAATAAATTTCTTCTAAATCTCCACACCAATTTTCATTTAGACCATTTACACCTAAAGAACTAAGCGTATAGTCTTGTGCATTTAAAAAAGACTGGCTCAAAAACAAAAACAAAAGGACAAGTTTTTTCATTATGAAAGGGTTTATTTTTAATGTGTTTAATTTACAATAATTTATTACATCTGCAAAAACGATTAAATTAGGCTTTAATCATTCTAAAATTGCAGTAATAATGGAATAGTATTTGATAAAGGACCTGAATTGATTATCTAATTTATCTTATGAAAAACCTATACTTTCTCTTATTTATTTGTCAATCTCTGTTTGCACAAACTGTAATAAATGAATATTCAGCTGCAAATTATTCTGACTATACTGATAATTACGGTGATTACGAAGATTGGTTTGAATTGTACAATACGGGCAATACTCCTCAAGATTTAACAGGTTATTATTTAAGCGATAAAGCAAATAATCTAACAAAATTTCAAATTTCTGATCCCATACAGCTCAATGCAAATTCTCATTTAAGAATTTTTGCTTCTGGTAGAAACGAAGAAAATGGAACCGATATTCATACAAATTTCAAAATCAAACAAACAAAGGGCAATGAATGGATCATATTAACCGATCCAGATGGTATAACCATAGTAGATTCTGTTTTTGTTCGTACCTGTCTTACAAATCACTCCAGAGGTAGAATTACAGATGGAAGTACTAATTGGGGCGTATTTACAATTCCAAGTCCATTTGCTCAAAATAATGATGGTTTAGATTCTTATGCTGTACGTCCACAATTTTCTAC
>DKGK01000111.1:12685-15903 GCA_002453265.1 Flavobacteriales bacterium UBA6772
CTGCAATTTTTTATACCACAGATGGAACTTATCCAAGTAATGCTTCTATTCCTTATACATCCGCAATAAACCTTAATGAAACCACAATTATTAAGGCCATTACCATAAGTTCGAATCCAACAATTCACGAAAGTTTTTTAGAATATGGTACGTTTTTCATAAACGACACTTATACTATACCAGTTCTTTCTGTTTCTGGAGATGAAGTAGATGATTTATTGTATGGAAATGGTGATCTCGACCCACATGGAACTTTTGAATACTATAAAGAAAATGGAGAGCTTGCAGACAAAGCTAGAGGAGAATTTAACGAACATGGAAACGACTCTTGGGGCTATGCTCAAAGAGGTTTTGATTATATTACAAGAGATCAATTTGGCTATAACTACGCAATTAAAGATGAATTGTTTAGAACAAAAGATCGTGACAAATATCAGCGTCTCATTATTAAAGCTGCAGCCAACGATAATTATCCTTTTTCTGGTGGTGGCGCACATATTCGTGATTCCTATGTACAGTCTCTTTCTCAAATTGCTGACCTTCGTATGGATGAGCGTTCTTTTGAGCCTTGTATCTTATTTCTTAACGGTGAATATTGGGGACTTTACGAGATAAGAGAAAAAGTAGACGATATTGACTTTACAGATTATTATTATGACCAAGATTCTGTTGGTTTTCTTAAAACTTGGGGAGGTACTTGGGTTGATGTAATTTCTAATGGACAAACAGACGCATCTGTAGAAGATAACTGGTATGCTGTAAGAGATTTTATTACAAATAATGATATGAGTGTTGAAGCTAATTACGACTATGCAAAGAGTGTTTTTAATATAGGAAGCTTAATAGATTATTTCATTTTAAACACATACGTTGTAAATGCCGATTGGTTAAATTGGAATACTGCTTGGTGGCATGGATTGAAAGAAGATGGAGACAAGAAAAAATGGCGGTATACATTATGGGATATGGATAATACTTTTGACCATGGAGCAAATTACACAGGTATTCCGAGTCAAAATTCAAATGCAGATCCTTGCGACCCCGAAAGTGTAGGGGATCAAGGAGGTCAAGGACATATACCTATATGGAATGCCTTACTTGCAAACGAAGAGTTTTTTGGAGATTATATTAATAGATGGACAGACTTATCTAACAATTATTTTAGTTGCGAATTTTTAATAGGTCATTTAGACAGTTTAATTACTATTATAGAACCCGAAATGCCTGCACAAATTGGTAAATGGGGTGGGAATTACAATACATGGCAAAACAATGTTCAGGACATGCGTGATTTTATTACCACAAGATGTGAGATAATAAATAGCGGAATTTTGGATTGTTACGAAGATGAGTATGGTATTGAAGGTCCTTTTGATGTAACGATTCTAATTGAACCTCCTCTTACAGGAGAGGTTAGCATGAACGGTTTCGATCTTACTGAAAGTCCATTTACAGGCTCTTACTTTGGGGGTGTTTTACAAGAAATAGAAGCTTCTTCATTTCCAAATTACTCATTCGACTACTGGGAATTTAGCAATGGTACTCCACCGAATAATACCAACAGTAGTTTAGAATATTCTTTAAATTCTAATCAAGTTATTACAGCTCACTTTACACCTAACAATATTTTAGTTTTATCCTCAGAAAACGAAGGTCAAATAATCATAAATGGAACTTTATACAACTCATTTCCAGATACTATAATTACCAGCGAAACAGTTATTATTGAAGCCATACCAGATGCAGGGTTTTTATTTGACTCTTGGACAATTACCAATGGAACTATAGACAATCCTACTAGTGCTTCAACTACTGCAACACTTTTAGGCAATGGAGAACTAATAGCAAACTATATTCCCTATCCAGTATTAACGGTAAACGCTATTCCAAACGGATCCATAGAAATTGCAGGAACTTTGTACAATAACTTACCCGAAAGCATTAACTTATACGGAAACAATAGCATTACTGCTGTCCCTGAGTTCGGCTACCAATTTGACTATTGGGATTATACAGGCGAACAGATTAATAATACCTCAACAAGTACAAGTACAATTAGTATTTTATCTAATGCTGCACTAACAGCTCATTTTAGTAAAATAGAATTAGAAATACACTTTGATATTTCTCATCCAAATGGCGGTGATATAAAATTAAACAATGAAGTTATTACGGACTTACCTACAAGTAAAATCGTTTTTTATGGTGAAAATAACACCATAGAAATTGACTTAAACCAAAACTATTTATTTGAGAATTGGGAAGCTACAAGCACAACTATTTCTACAGCTAATCAAGAATCTATTACTTTGTCTTTTACTGAAAATGACAGTATTTTCGCTCAGTTAGATCGCTTATTGAGTTTAACTCTAAATATAGAACCCGCAAATTCGGGAATTGTATATGGTAATGGAACGGAACTTTTATTAGCTCCCAATAGTCAATTATATTACGAAAATACTACAATTAACCTACAAGCAATTCCAGAAATAGACATGGAATTTGAACAGTTTGTAAGGCACAACGCTATGCTTAGCCAAGATTCTCATTTTCAATATACCATAGAGAACAACGATACGCTTAGAGTATTGTTTAGCGAGAAAGATTTAACCCTTTATATTCCTAATAGTTTTACTCCAAATGGCGATCAACTAAACGATGTATTCATGCCAATTGGAAACTCAGATAAAATAAGAGATTATACGATGCTTATTTTTAACAGTTGGGGTGAACTCGTTTACGAGTCTGATGCTATAGAAAGGGGTTGGGATGGTGCAAATGTTAACTCTAGCGAAAGCAATGTATTCGTATATAAAATAGTAGTTTACTCAGCCTTAACCAATCACAAATTCGAATATAAAGGAACTCTTTTAGTTTTGTAAAACAAAGCTAAAAGAGTTTCAAAAATTCTACTATATTTACGCATCAAATAAAAAATGATGCAAAAAACAAAACCACTTTCATTACTGGTAGCTTTCTTACCAATTCTCTTTTTAACAGTACTACTTTCTCTAAATGTTTATTTATATGGAGATGATTCTCTATCTGGTGCAAACCAAGTAGCTTTGGTTTTAGCTGCAGCTTTCTGTGCATTATTAGCAACCAAGCGTGGTACAAGTTGGGAATACTTATTAGAAGGCATAAAAAATAGTATTTCGGATACGCTACCAGCACTCTTAATTTTACTACTTATAGGTTCATTATCAGGTACATGGCTT
>DKGK01000111.1:16291-43892 GCA_002453265.1 Flavobacteriales bacterium UBA6772
TTCTTTTTAGTAGCCGCCTGTATTGTAAGTGCAATTATATCTTTGGCTACAGGCTCGTCTTGGTCGACAATTGCTACCATAGGTGTTGCTTTATTAGGTATAGGGCAAGCAATAGGAATGTCTGAAGCTATGGTTGCAGGTGCAATTATATCTGGAGCTTATTTTGGTGATAAAATGTCGCCATTATCGGATACAACTAACCTAGCCCCAGCCATGGCAGGAACTGACTTAGTAACTCATATTAGGTACATGACCTATACCACCATTCCATCTATAGTAATTACCCTTATTATATTTTTGTTTTTAGGCTTTAATCTCGAAACCCAAAGCTCGCCAGATGATATTCAAATTATATTAACTGCTTTGCAATCGAAGTTTGTAATCACTCCTTGGTTATTTTTAGTACCTGCCTCAGTAATACTACTAATTGTAAAAAAAGTACCAGCTATACCTGCCTTATTTGTAGGAACAATTTTAGGTGGAGTAGCTGCTATAATAGTACAGCCAACAATTATTACAGAACTAGGAAATTCATCAAACTACTTTCAGGCCTCTTTTGTAACCTTAATAGATGCCATGAGTAGAGAAGTTAGTATAAATACCGATAACGAAATGATTAACGGCTTGTTAAATACAGGTGGAATGTTTGGAATGTTAAATACGGTTTGGTTAATTATTTGTGCTATGTGTTTTGGCGGTATTATGGAAGCTTCGGGCTTTTTAAGTAAAATTTCTAATTCGCTTATGAGTTTAGCTACTAACACAGCCTCTTTAGTTGCTACCACTTCAGGAACCTGTATTTTCTTTAATCTTACAGCTTCAGACCAGTATTTAGCAATTGTAGTGCCGGGGAAAATGTTTAAAGATGCCTACAAAGAAAAAGGATTGGCTCCAGAAAATTTAAGTAGAACCCTTGAAGATGCAGGAACAGTTACTTCCGTCCTAATTCCGTGGAATACTTGTGGTGCTACCCAAGCTAGTATTTTAGGTGTTTCTACCCTTACTTACCTTCCTTTTTGCTTTTTTAATATTATTAGTCCTTTTATGACTATTTTGTATGCTGTGGTAGGTTATAAAATACGAAAATTAAAAGCTTAATTTTTACGATTTTCCTTTAGCAAGTCTAAAGGCTTGCTTAAATTTGCAGAAATATATATTTTATGTACAACAAGGAAATAAAATTTGCTCTTACACTTGCAATTTTTAGTGCTAGTATTTATCTTTTTACACAAGGAGAAATTGGCTATGGTATTGTAGTAATCTTGCTAATGGTATTGGTCGTTTTAAGCATATTTAAAGACGAAAGAATACTCAAAGCTTTTTATTACTTACGCAAAAACGATATGCCTAAGGCAGGTATTGTTTTAAGTAAAATTAAGCATCCCGAAAAGATGATTAAATCGCAGGAAGCATATTATTATTATTTAAACGGTTTAGTTCTTTCTCAAACACAAATGAATAAGGCGGAAAAGTTTTTTAAGAAAGCTTTAAATATTGGACTTAGAAGTGATACTGACCAAGCAGTGGCCAAACTTAATCTTGCGGGTTTAGCCATGTCTAGACGTCGAAAAAGAGAAGCTACTACTTTGCTTACAGAGGTTAAGAAATTAGACAAACACAATATGTTGGCAGATCAAGTGAAAATGCTAAAACAGCAGTTGAAAAGAATCTAATTATTCATCTTTTATCACATACAATTGTTGATTTATTTTTACCAATTAATTTGTTTAAAGGTTAGGTGTTTTTCGTAACGCACACCTTCCAATAATAATTGACAATTATTAATGAAGGCCTAATTTCATACGAGCAGTTGCGGTAATGCTAGAGTCTGTAAATTTATTTTGTAGAAACTTATGATAGCCTACAATGGCAATCATGGCTGCGTTGTCGGTGCAATATTCAAACTTAGGAATATAAACCTTCCAATTATGACTTTTTTCTCGGTCTTTTAATGCTTTTCTCAAGCCCGAATTAGCCGAAACACCACCTGCAATAGCAATGCGTTTTATACCAGTTTCTTTTACTGCATTACCCACTTTTTCAAGTAGAATCTCTATAATGGTATGTTGTATAGAAGCACAAAGATCCTCTAGGTTGTTTTTAATGAAATCTACCTCTTTCTTTTGCTCTCTTTGTACTAATTGAAGAATATTAGATTTAAGTCCACTAAAACTAAATTCTAAGTCTTTTACACGAGGTTTCGTAAATTTAAAAGCGGTAGGATTCCCTTTTTTAGCGTACTTATCTATTAAGGGACCTCCAGGGTATTGTAGCCCTAATATTTTAGCACTTTTATCAAATGCTTCTCCAGCGGCATCATCAATAGTTTCGCCAATAACGGTCATTTTAAAATGCTCCTCTATATGTACAATTTGAGTATGTCCACCAGAAACGGTAAGGCATAAAAAGGGGAATACCGGCATTTCCTGTCCTTCATCAATAAAGTGAGCCATTATATGTCCCTCCATATGATTAACATCAATTAAAGGAACATTTAAAGCTAAGGCTAAAGATTTCGCAAAAGAAGTGCCTACAAGTAGCGAACCCATAAGTCCAGGACCCCGAGTAAAGGCAATAGCATCGACTTGCTCTTTGCTTATATTTGCTATCTTTAAAGCCTGATTCACTACAGGAACAATATTCTGCTGATGTGCACGAGAAGCGAGTTCTGGAACTACACCTCCATAATCTTGGTGAACCTCTTGATTGGCAACTATATTAGATAGAATTTTAGCGTCTTTTATAACGGCAGCTGAGGTATCGTCGCAAGAAGACTCAATTCCTAGAATGGTGATGCATTTTTTAGTCATCCGACAAAAATAAAGAATTGTCTTATTAATACAATTAAAAACATAATTAAGCGTATATTATTTTTTGGAAGCCTTTTGGTTTTTGGATTCCTCTTGGTTTTTCAAATTCCTAGCATCCAGCAAACCTTAGCAAATGAGTTTTCGAAATGGCTAGAATCTGAATTTATGATTTCCTTAACCTCAACTAAAGTTAAGGTGGGTTTATTATCGGGTTTGGTTTTGGAAGATATTTTACTGTTAGATAGTAAAGCCGATACTTTGGTTTTTGTGGAAGAGCTAAAAGTAACCACCACCGATTTAGCCTTCAATGATTTCAATAAAATATACCTCAAAGGTTTACATCTCAATTGCATTTACACTGATACTATTACAGACGCTCCTTTATATAAACTACTTGCACCTTTGTTTGCTAAGTCTGGGGGCAATACAGAACTTAATATTGATAATGTTTGGATAAATGGTGGTGAGTTTACCTTTGGAAAGACAGAAGAATTAACCTATTTCACTAATATTAATATGTACCTAAAAGAGGTGCAACTTACCAAAGAAACGAGTTTTGTTTTGAGCGATTTAAATTGGGATATGAGAAATGGAGAATCCCATAAATTAGAAGCTAAAGAATTTACATCTTCGTCTAAAGGATTTAATATTAAAGGATTTAATTGGAAAAGTGGAACTTCAGAAATCGATTTAAACCTATTTCACACTACAAAAAATGATTCTTCGAGCATAGCAATAAATACATTTAAGCTAAATAAATTAGCTACAAATGGCTTGTATTCTAACTGGCCACCTAGCTTAGAATTGCAAATGGAGGCATTACTCAGTATTAAAGGTAATACGCTTACATCCAATAATTTTCTTGTTTCAACCAATGCTGGTAGTCTAATAATGGGCGATATTGCTATAGCCAATATTTTCGAATTAGAGCAGTGGCAATATAATCTTACTACCCCTACATTAAATATTAATAGTCACGAGTGGCAATGGCTAGAACCCTTATTCAAATATAATTACTTACTCGAAAATTTAGGGGATATAAAATCGAATCTAATTCTAAAAGGCACTCAGAATGAGGTGGATTTGCAAATGGATGTAGCTTCTAGCGAAGGCTCATTTAGTACAGCTCTTTTTATAAGTAAACCAGACTCTGCAAAAGCACCTCTTTATGAGGGAACAATCGTATTAGATAAATTTAATTTAAATGCTCTAATACAAGATTATCCAATTGCTACAATCAATGCCAATTTATCTGTAAATGGGCAAGGATTCGATTTATTGAGTTTTGATACCGATATTATTGGCGAAATTAAAGCTGTAAAAATAGGGGGATACAATTACAAAAACATCAGTTTAAATGGACGTTTACAGCCCAATTATTTTAAAGGAGAAGCTTTTGTAGTAGATGAAAATTTAGAATTAGATTTTGCAGGTGAAGTAGATTTTTCTAAACCTAAACCTGTAATGGATTTTACAGCTGCTATTGTACAAGCCAATTTAGTTCAGCTTAATTGGTACGATAAAGAGCCAGTAGCTAATTTAGCTACTTTAATAGAAATGAATTTAGTAGGCGATAAATGGGCGAATATAGAAGGGGCATTAGGCGTGTACTTTACCACTTTAGAAACCGAGAATACTTACTACCATTTTAACGATTTAAAATTCCTGTCTTCTAAATCTAACACTGGCGATACATTAACTTTTAATTCCGATTTTGCCTCTGCTCGTTTAGATGGGGAAATTGATATACCCAATTTATACCAATCCTTTTTAGCCTATTTGGCTCCACATTTTCCTTTAATACCAAAAGTAGCTACAAAGCATCAAAACTTTAATTTTGATGTAACTGTTTTTAACAGTTCGCCATTAACAGATTTATTTATTCCACAACTTCACCTGGGCGATGGAACTCATGTTACAGGAAAATTTAATACCAAAGAAAGTGGACTCAATATTGCTGTGGAGAGTTCTAATTTAGGCTGGGAAAATTGGCTTTGGAGAGATTTACACCTCAATTCTACAGTAACAAAAGAATTGTGGAAAATAGATTTATTGGGTGCTAAGCTAGATTATAATTTAGAAACTAAATTCGAAAATATTGAAATTGACCAAGTCGGTACTTTGGGAGACTGGAGATACTCTTTGGCATGGACTAGCGAAGATTCTATTAAATTTGATGGTATTGTTAAAGGGATTGCTAATATTGGTACTCATGCTTTAGAATTTGATCTAGAGGAAAGTCAGTTTTATTTTGCCGATACCTTATGGACTTTAAAAGAAAACTCATTTTTTAATTATCATACAAACGGTAATTTATCATCTACTATATCATTGAATACAAGCCTTCAATCACTCGATTTAAGTTATAATAAAAATAAGCTAACAGATGAGCTTAGCTTAGCTGTTAGTGGTTTCGAATTTGAAAATATTAATCCTTGGTTAATAGAGGCTAATTCTAGTTTACAAGGCTCGTTATCTGGCGATATTGTAGTAAAAGATCTTAGCACACAACCTAAAATTAGTTCTAATAGTAATACAACTAATATATTACTAAATAATTATCCTTTAGGCGATTTGGAACTTCTAATTGCCTATGATAAACTAGCTAATAGTCAAGTTGTTTCAGGTGATGTTTTCGATGGATTAAACAAAACTTTAGATATTTCTGGTGTTTATTTACCCCAGCTAGATACTAGTAATTTTCATTTAGATTTAGAGGTTTATCATTTTAACTTGAAGCATTTAGAATCTTATGTAAACAATATTTTTAGCGATTTTAGTGGAACAGGTATTGGGCATTTTAATATATATGGAAATCTTAAAAATCCAAAATTTGATGGGGGTTTAATTGTAAACGATCTATTTATTTCTTCACCTTATTTAAATATTAATTTACTAGGACTAAATGAATCTAAATTAACATTTAGTGATAAACATATAGCATTTTTAGATATTGATTTAGTTGGTTTAGAAAACAAAAAATATGTTGGAAAAGCCAAATTATCTGGCGACTTATTACATAATAATTTTAAAGATTTTTATTTAGATTTAAATCTACAAGCCGATAGTTTGTTAGCTTTAAATACCGATGCCTATAAAGATGAAGCCTACTATGGTAGAGCCATAGTTACTGGAGATGCTTCATTTTCTGGTCCTTTTAACGCCATAGATTTAAATGTGAATGCAAGTACCAAAGAAGGTACTTCATTATTTATTCCTCTAGATGATAAAGAGTCTTTGGAAGAAATGAGTTTTATTAAATTTATTGGTAATAAAACGACGACTACAGATTCACTTTGGTCTATCTCAGAAGTTGTGAAATCGAAATCAGGCTTGTTAATAGACATGAATTTTGAGATTACAGAGGAGGCAGATATAAACATAATTTTTGATGAAACTTTAGGCGATAAAATCTCTGCAATTGGAACTGGTTTCATTAATTTGGGTGTGAATGAAGCTGATGAAGTCTATATGTTTGGTGATTATACTGTAAGTAAGGGCGATTATTTATTTACCCTTCAGAATTTTGTAAACAAAAAATTCGAAATTGATAATGGTGCCCAATTAATATGGGATGGAAATCCGTACAAAGCTCAAATGGATTTATCTGCTATTTATACTGTTAATACTAATATTAATGCCCTTTCTGCAGAACACAACCGTAAAACAGACGTAGATTGTAGTATGCTTATGACGGGCGATTTACTTCAACCAATTATTAACTTTGATATTAAAATTCCTAAAGGAGACGATTCAATTAATCGAATTTTAGACGAACGTACGAATACTGAAGAAAAGAAAACCCAACAATTTTTATCATTATTGGTGCTCAATAGTTTTATGAGTTCAGACGAATTACAAAGTACAGATGTTGATTATTTGAGTACGACACTTTCTACAGGAACAGAAGTGTTAAGTAACCAGCTTTCTAATTGGATGTCCCAATTTACCGACAAGTTCGATTTAGGTTTTAAATACCACCCAAGTCAAGGCGATACTTTAAGTAATAAAGAATTTGAATTACTCTTAAATAATATGAAAGTTAACGACCGAATTACGTTTAACGGAAATATTGGAAATCAGCTCGCACAAAATACATCACGTATAATTGGCGATTTTAAAGTTGAGTATCAACTTAAAGAAAACGGAAAACTAAAGTTTTTAGCTTTCAGAAATCTTGAAGAAAGTTTTCAATTACAAGACGATGCTACAAATTATACTACTGGAGTAGGGCTTTATTACAGAGATGATTTCGACAGCTTTAAAGACTTGTGGCATCAGTTTTTAGGAATATTTAAACGAAAAAAAAGAAATGAATAAAAAGTTTAATTATGCTTAAACTCAATTTACTATTTCTTTATTTTATTGTTTTATCCAAACTTTAAGTGTTTAACAGTAAGCCCTTGGTTTTTCAATTCCATCAAAGCATCAATACCTATTTGTATATGGTCTTTTACAAATTCTTGGGTTACTTTTTTGTCGCTTTCTGAAGTTTTAACACCTTCGGGAACCATAGGTTGATCAGAAACCAACAATAAAGCTCCACAAGAAATATGGTTTGCAAAGCCTACCGTAAATAATGTTGCCGTTTCCATATCGATTCCCATGCACCTTGTTTCTCTCAAATAATCTTTAAACTCTTCATCATGCTCCCAAACTCTTCTGTTTGTAGTAAAAATAGTTCCTGTCCAATAATCTCGTTCGTGATTTCTTATTGTTGTAGAAATAGCTTTTTGCAAAGCAAAAGAGGGTAGTGCTGGTACTTCTGGTGGGAAATAATCATCAGAGGTTCCTTCTCCTCTAATTGCAGCAATTGGTAGTATTAAATCGCCGAGTTTATTCTTCTTTTTTAAGCCTCCACATTTGCCCAAAAAGATTACAGCATTTGGTTTTGTTGCACTTAATAAGTCCATTATGGTTGCAGCATTGGCAGACCCCATACTAAAGTTTATCATCGTTACGCCTTTTGCGGTAGCATTGGGCATTGCTTTATCTAATCCATTAATCTCACAATTGTGTAATGTTGCAAACTCATTTAGATAATGTTGAAAATTTGTTAGCAGTATATATTCACTCATGTCAGCTAACTCTATTCCAGTGTATCTAGGAAGCCAATTTTTTACTATTTCTTCTTTATTCTTCATATAGTTGATTTAAGAATTTATGTATCTTCGTTTTTTATTTCTATTTCTATGCAGGAACTAAATTTACCAAAATATTCTTTAAAATTCAAATCTAAAAATGGCAAGGTTTATATTTACGATTTCATTCGAAAAAAATATTTAGTAAACACTCCAGAAGAGTGGGTTCGTCAGAATTTTATTCAGTTTTTAATTCTTGAAAAGAATTATCCAGCTTCATTAATGGCTGTAGAAATGGGAATTGATGTACTAAACACCAAAAAGAGATGCGATATTGTGTTGTACAATACAAAAGGATTGCCAAGTATTATTGTAGAATGTAAGGCTCCATCAGTTAAGATTTCTCAAGATGCTTTCGATCAAATTGCTCGTTACAACTTAAGCTTAAATTCTAAATTTCTAATTGTAACTAATGGATTACAACATTATATATGTGTAATGGATCACGAAAATAAATGTTACCATTTCCTAAAAGAAATTCCGAATTATTCGAATTAATTATTGAGTGTGAATTAAAAAAATACAGGGTCTTTTATGAAGCTCTGGTTTAGCTGTTTTTTTCCATTCAGCTATTGTACGTGTTTTAATATATTCTGTTTTTAAGCTGATGTCGCAGGCAATACATAGTTTTGTAGTTCCATGTAAACTCTGATAGAGTATTTCAATTAGTTTATTGTTTCTGTAAGGAGTTTCAATAAATAATTGAGTTTGATTTTGTGTTCTAGAAATGCGCTCTAAATCTTTCAACTTCTTTTTTACATCAGTTTTATCAATAGGTAAATAGCCATTAAAAGCAAAAGATTGTCCGTTCATTCCACTTGCCATTAAAGATAGCAATATTGATGAAGGCCCTACTAAAGGAATTATTTTAATGTCTTCTTTGTGAGCTAAATTTGCAATTTCTGCACCAGGATCTGCAACACCAGGACAGCCAGCATCAGAAATTAATCCTATGTTTTTCCCATTTCTACAGTTCGCTAAAAACGAATTCAGCTCTTGTACATCTGTGTGCTTGTTTAGTTCGTGGAGTATTATCTGATTCTGAGGAGTTGGAATTTCCATGAGTTTTAAAAATGCTCTTGCATTCTTACTGTTTTCAACTATAAACTCGTCTAGCTGATGAATGGTATCTTTTACAGAACTCGGTAAAACTTTTGCTACATCACTCTCTCCAAGAGTTGTAGGAATCATGTACAATATACCTTTAGACATCGAATTCTTTTTCTAGTTTATTTTTTAATGCTTCACAAGCGTCATCCAACAAGCTAAAAACAATCTCAAATCCTTGGTCTCCTCCAAAATAGGGGTCTGGTACAGCTTTGTTTTGTTCTGGTGTAAATTCGTTTAATAGTAAGTGAACTTTATTTCTGTCTAGCTCAGTACTCGCAAGTTTAAGGATATTTGTGTAATTGTCACTGTCCATTGCAAAAATCAAATCAAAATCCTCTAAATCAGATTTCATTAATTTTCTTGCTCTTTGGTCTGCTATGTCAATTCCGTTTACCGTAGCAATATGAACAGATCTATGGTCTGGTCCTTCTCCTATATGATGAGCCGATGTACCTGCAGAATCTACCACTATTGGAAGATGTTCACATTTTGAAGCCAAAATACCTTCTGCTAATGGAGATCTACAGATGTTTCCTAGGCAAACCATTAAAATTGTTTTCTGTTTCATAAGCCAAAAAAAAGCAGGATTAGATCCTGCTTTTAAATTATAGTTGTTGTAATTCTAACTTCTTGCTCAAATCATTAACGTATGCTCTAAACTGCTTGTCGGTATCAACAAGATTGTTTACCGTTTTGCAAGCGTGTAATACGGTTGCATGGTCTTTCCCTCCACATTGGGCTCCAATACTTGCTAAAGACGATTTTGTTAATTTCTTAGAGAAAAACATCGCTAGTTGTCTAGCTTGTACAATTCTTCTTTTTCTAGTTTTAGAATTTAGGACTTCTAAGCTGAGTTCAAAATAATCACAAACTACTTTTTGTATATAGTCTATAGAAACTTCACGAGTTGTATTTTTTACAAAACGATCAATCATTTCTTTCGCTAAACTCATGTTAATTTCTCTTTTGTTTAGCGAAGACTGTGCTAATAAAGAAATTAAAGCTCCTTCTAATTCTCTAACATTTGAGGTAATGCTATAGGCAAGATATTCTATTACTTCTTCGGGCATTTCGATACCGTCGCTGTATAGTTTTTTCTTTAAAATAGCAATTCTAGTTTGTAAGCTAGGCTTTTGTAAATCGGCAGAAAGTCCCCATTTAAAACGAGAAAGTACTCTTTGTTCCATTCCATGTAAATCTACTGGAGCCCTGTCGGAAGTAAGAATAAGTTGTTTCCCTTGTTGGTGCAAATGGTTGAAGATATGAAAGAATACATCCTGTGTTTTATCCTTTCCAGCAAAAAATTGAATATCATCAATTATCAACACATCAATCATTTGATAAAAGTGAACAAAGTCGTTTCTAGAATTCTTACGAACAGAATCTATAAACTGCTGTGTAAACTTTTCAGCAGAAACATAAAGAACGGTTTTCTCTGGATAACGATCTTTAATTTCTATACCAATGGAGTGTGCTAGGTGTGTTTTTCCAAGTCCAACTCCACCGTATAATAAAAGTGGGTTAAACGAAGTTCCTCCAGGGTTATTACCTACCGCATAACCTGCAGCTCTCGCTAATCTGTTGCAATCACCTTCTATAAAATTATCGAAAGTATAATTTGGATTTAACTGAGACTCTATGTGTACCTTTTTTAATCCAGGGATCACAAAAGGATTTTTCACACCAGAAGCTGCAATTTCTATAGGAACAGCAACTCTAGGATTGTTTAGTGGCGGTCTGTTATTACTTGGTATTTTAACAGTATAAGGATTAGAGTTTCCATAAGTATTTTCCATTACAATAGAATATACTAATTTGGCATCCTCTCCTAACTCTCTTCCAATCGCGGTTTTTAATAATTTAATATAATGCTCTTCTATCCACTCGTAAAAAAATTTACTAGGAACTTGAATATGTAAAATCTGACCTTTTAATTTGATTGGTTTTATAGGTAAAAACCAAGTGTTAAAACTTTGTTCAGAGATATTATCCTTGATGAAAGCAAGGCACTTAATCCATATATTTTCTGGTGTATTTTTCATCAATTTTAAATGCAATAATTAGGGTTATACATTTACTCGTTTTAGGGGGTATAAATAATCGTTCTTTCGATAGGACAAATTTGTGAACAAAATAGTTAAGAAAAAAATGAAATAGCTATTGGATTATAACTTTGTTTTCCTTATATAAGAGAACTTGTTTTCAGTTTGAGCTAAATTCTCTGACTTACTGCATTTACTTTAAGTGATTTAACATTATTTTTTATGTAAACATCGACTCTTCCTAGGTTTATTCCAGCCCATCCTACCTGAGTTACATAAGTAAATTTACCTGTATTAGATTCAATTTTAATAGGTTTTTCTAAAAAAGAATGAGTGTGTCCTCCTAGTACAATATCGACCTCAGAACATTGCTCGGCAAGGACTAAGTCGGACACTTGATTAGTGCTGTATTTAAGCCCTAAATGAGAGAGACAAATGATCAAATTACAGCCCTTAGTATTTTTTAAGTAATCGCTTAATTTTTTGGCTATTTTTATTGGGTCATTATACACTGTTTTTCCATACATCTTTGGGTCAACCAAGCCATTTAATTCAATGCCTAATCCAAATACGCCAATCTTAAATTTCCCTTTATTAAATATATGATATGGTTTCGTTAGACCATTCATTGGTGTCTGGTCGAAATTGTAGTTTGCAGATAGTAATTTAAAATTAGCATTCTTAGCTTGTTTAGCTAATCCATCAATTCCATTGTCAAAATCGTGGTTACCAATTGTAGCCGCATCATATTTCATAGCGTTCATTAATTTGAATTCTATTTCGCCACCATAATAATTAAAATAAGGTGTTCCTTGAAACATATCTCCAGCATCTAATAATAATGTGTGTGTAACTTCAGAACGAATTTTAGTTATAAGTTTCGCTCTTTTTGCCGCTCCACCCATTCCAGGGTATTTTTTATGGTTTAAGGGAAATGGTTCTATATGACTATGTACATCGTTAGTATGCATTATGCATAAGTGTTCTGTATCGTTTGCAGCAATTAAATTGGTTGGATTAACAATACCCAAAGCACTTATACCTGCTATTTGCTTAATAAACTTTCTTCTATTGCTCATAACTAAAACGATTATCGATGACTGTTTTTAGGGTGTCAATAGTTTTACATTCGGCTAAAAGAAGGTCTCTAATTTTTAATCCTGTTTTTAGCATCTTAATTGAATCGGCGAAAAAGAACATTTTATCTCCTCCATTCGCTAAATAGTCTGATGTAATAATTTTCACCGTATGACTAGGTTTTAGTGTATGTGAAATTTCATCCGCACTAACATTTAATTTAATTCCACTTATTGGATGACCACTACTTAGTTTTAAATAATTTAAAGCTTTGGTAAAACTAGAATCAGGAATCTCAATAATTACCAATTCATTTTCGAAAGGCATTAGTTGAAAAATGTTTTTAGTAATAATCGCTCCTTTTGGCAATGTAGCTCTTATGCCTCCATAATTTAATAAACAAAAATCTACATCGTATTTTTCATCTAGGGAGTTTAAGCAAACATCAGCCATCCAATTCGAAAGGCGAGATGCTGGTTTTGATTTTTCAAGAAAATAGGGAGAGTAGCATAAAACTTCATTCATTATACTGTCTAAACCAATTTTGTAAGGTTCATAAAGTTTAATAATTGAATTGTCTTTACCTACTACTGAGTCAATTGGAATACTATTACCGCTTATAAAAATCGGTAAGTCTGAATTTTGGTTGCACGAAATACAACAAAAGCAGACAAATAGGCTAAATAAATTAATTTTCATGGTATTGTTTAAAATGAAATGTAGAATAATTCTTAATGTTAAGGATTCTTTGGTAAAGATTAAATAAATTCGCATCACAATTTACAATTATGTTCGAACATCAAATAAAATTTAGAGTATTATATTCCGACACCGATAAAATGGGGTATATGTATTACGGTCAGTATGCAAAATACCTAGAAATGGGTAGGGTAGAGGCACTGCGTAGCTTAGGACTTTCTTATAAAGCGATGGAAGATTCTGGCGTAATGATGCCCGTACTCGATTTAAAACTAAAGTATATAAAACCTCTTTTTTATGATGATGAAATTACCCTAATAACTAAGGTTTGTAAAATGCCTGGTACTCGTATTTATTTTGAATACGAATTGTTAAATCCAAAAGGTAAGATTGCAACAGTAGCAGAAACGACCTTGGTGTTTGTAGATTGTGCTACAGGAAAACCTTGTTTGATTCCTGAAAATTTTAATACTAAAATTAAACCTTATTTCTTTTAAAATGAAAAGTCTAAAAAGAATTATTCTTAGCATTTTCATGCTTTGCTCATTAAATATGGTAGCCAAAGAAGGTATGTGGCTTCCAATGTTTTTACAACAGCTTAATGAAGCTGAGATGCAAGCTATGGGCTTAGAGCTTACTGCCGAAGATATTTACGCTATTAATAATGGTAGTTTAAAAGATGCAATTGTTCATTTTGGTGGTGGCTGTACAGCAGAGATTATTTCTGCAGAAGGTTTGTTATTAACAAATCACCATTGTGGTTATGGGCAAATACAATCTCATTCCTCTGTAGAACACGATTATTTAAGTAATGGGTTTTGGGCTAAAGATCGTTCTGAAGAATTAACAAATGAAGGATTAACAGCCACTTTTATTAAATACATGAAAGAAGTTACGGCTGATGTATTGGCAAATGAAATTGCTGACATGACAGAAACAGAACGCCGAGAAATGATTAAGTCTTTAGGTGATTCTTTAATTTCTATTGAGCTAGAAGGAACGCATTATGAAGCTATGATAAAACCTTTCTTTAAAGGAAATCGTTACTTTATGTTTGTTACCGAAACTTTTAAAGATGTTCGTTTGGTTGGCGCTCCACCTTCTTCTATTGGTAAGTTTGGTTCGGATACCGACAATTGGATGTGGCCTCGTCATACCGGAGATTTTTCAATGTTTAGGATTTATGCCGATAAGGATAATAATCCAGCAGAATACGCAGAAGACAATGTGCCTTATACGCCTTATAAGCATTTAGATATTTCTACTAAAGGTGTTAAACCAGGCGATTTTACTATGGTTTATGGTTTTCCTGGTAGAACAGATGAGTATCTACCTGCTGTTGCAGTTAAACAAATTACACAAGTATTAAATCCTGCAAAAATTTCTATTCGAAAAACAGCTTTAGAGATAATGGATAAAGAAATGCGTGCTTCTAATGAGGTTCGTATTAAGTACGCTTCAAAATATGCTAGTGTAGCCAATTATTATAAAAAATGGATTGGAGAAAATACGGGTATTCAAAAAACACAAGGTTTAAAGCGCAAGCGAGAGTTTGAACAAGCTTTTATGGATGCGGTAAATTCAGATGGAAAATATGCTAATTACGCAGGCCTTTTAACCTTGTACGATTCTCTATACAATCAATTGGAAGACCTCGCAATGGCAAGAGATTACTTTATTGAAGTTGCGTATCGTGGTGTAGAAATAATAAATTTTGCAAACAAAGTATCTAAGTTTGTTGGCTCTGGAGATATTAATGATCTAGAGAATTTTAAAAAGTCTATTACGAAGCATTTTAAAAACTACGATGCGCATACTGACGAATTGTTATTTGATGCTTTGTTTGAAAAATATGCCCTAGAGCAAGCGGATTCAGAATATTTACCTGCCTACTTTAAAGGCGATACCTATTCTGCGGAAGAAGTGTTTTCGAAATCTTACTTCGGAAATAAAGAAAAGTTAGAAGCTTTATTTACTTTATCCACAAAAAAGATTCAAAAGAAGCTATCTAAAGACCCAGCCTATAAAGTTGCTTCATCATTATACGGACATTATAGAACTGTTATATATGGCGACTACTGGGCTTTAGAAGATGAGTTGGAGACTGTTGATAGATCGTACTTAAAAGCGATGATGGAAGTACTTCCAGATTATAGAAATTACTACCCTGATGCAAATAGTACCTTGCGTTTAGCATACGGACAAGTACAAGGGGTTTCTCCTTTAGATGCTATTTCTTATGGTCATATTACTTACTCGGATGGTATGATGGAGAAGTATGTTCCTGGAGATTATGAATTCGATTTACCAAAAAAGTTAATTGAATTATACGAGTCTAAAGATTTTGGACCTTATGCAGATGATAATGGGAAACTTCCTGTTTGTTTTATTGCTACAAACCATACTACAGGAGGTAATTCTGGAAGCCCTGCTTTAAACGCTAAAGGAGAGCTTGTAGGTTTAAATTTTGACAGAGCTTGGGAAGGAACTATGAGTGATATAAATTACGATGCTTCTCGTTGTAGAAACATTATGGTAGATGCTCGTTATATTTTATTTATAGTAGATAAGTTTGCGGGTGCTGGTTATCTACTGGATGAAATGACTATTAAGTAATTTGAAAAATCTTCTCGGTTACGAATGCTTTTTTTGAATTATATAGGTGAATTATTAGAAAAATAAAAGCCCTCATTTCTTAAGAAATGAGGGCTTTTGTTTTGTGAGGATAAACTCTTAAATTGCGTTAATAATTTCGTTTAAGGTTGAACTAGGTCTCATTGAATCTACTGTTTTAGCAGTATTCGGAGCGTAGTAACCTTCAATATCCACAGCATTTCCTTGTACAGAATTCAATTCATCAACAATTTTTGTTTCGTTGTTAAGAAGCGATGCTGCAATTGGAGCGAATTTAGCTTGTAAATCTCTATCCATACTTTGCTTAGCTAATTCTTGTGCCCAATACATAGCAATGTAAAAATGACTTCCTCTATTGTCTAATTCATTAACTTTTCTTGATGGCGATTTACCATTTTGAAGTAATGAAACAGTTGCTTTATCTAAGGTGTCAGCTAAAATTTTTGCTTTTGGATTGTTATTTGTTTCAGCCTCGTGTTCAAAAGAAACCGCAAGAGCTAAAAACTCACCTAAAGAATCCCATCTTAGATGATTTGAGTTATTAAATTGTTGAACGTGTTTTGGAGCAGAACCACCAGCACCTGTTTCAAATAAGCCACCACCATTCATCAAAGGAACGATAGATAACATTTTTGCACTTGTTCCTAATTCTAAAATTGGGAAGAGGTCGGTATTGTAATCTCTTAATACATTTCCGGTAACCGAAATTGTATCTTCTCCATCTTTCATTCTTCTAAGAGAAACTTTAGTAGCTTCTATTGGAGAAAGAATTCTAATGTCTAATCCTTCGATATTGAGATCTAGTAAATAAGACTTTACTTTTATAATTAACTGTGCATCGTGAGCTCTGTTTTCATCTAACCAAAATAGCGTAGGGACCTTTGTTGCTCGTGCTCTTTTAACGGCCAATTTTACCCAGTCTTGAATTGGTAAGTCTTTAACCTGACACATTCTCCAAATATCACCTTCTTCTACATCGTGTTCAATTAAAATAGTTCCTGCAGCATCAATAACTTGAACTTTTCCAGCAGCAGCAATTTCGAATGTCTTATCGTGCGAACCGTATTCTTCAGCTTTTTGAGCCATTAAACCTACATTAGGAACAGTTCCCATTGTTGTAGGATCGAAAGCTCCATTTTCTCTGCAGAAATCTATTGTTGCTTGGTAAATCCCAGCATAAGAACTGTCTGGAATTACTGCTTTTGTATCTTGAGGCTTCCCTTCTTTGTTCCACATCTGACCAGAATTTCTGATCATGGCAGGCATTGAGGCATCAATAATGATGTCACTAGGTACATGTAAATTTGTGATTCCATTATCAGAATCTACCATGGCTATATCTGGACCTTCATCGAAGCATTTTTTAATTTCTGCTTTAACTTCATTTCTTATAGATGGCGAAAGTTCGCTTAAATTACCTAATAAGTTTCCAAAACCATTATTTACATTTATTCCAGATTTATCTAATTCTGTTCCATATTTTTCGAAAACTGATTTAAAAAAAACCTTTACACCATGCCCAAATATAATAGGGTCTGAAACCTTCATCATAGTAGCTTTTAGGTGTAAAGAAAACAAGACTCCCTTAGATTTAGCGTCTTTAATTTGTTCTTCTAGAAAGGATAGTAGAGCTTTTTTACTCATCACAGTCCCATCAATAATCTCACCGTCTAAAACAGAAATAGAATCTTTTAAAATGCGAGTTTCGTTTGCTCCAACAAATTGAATTTTCACTTCGTCAGCCTTAGTTATTGTTACTGATTTTTCGTTAGAAGCAAAATCACCAGAACTCATTGTAGAAACATGAGAAGCAGAATCTGCAGACCATTTCCCCATAAAATGTGGATTTTGCCTTGCATAAGCTTTCACTGGTTTTGGAGCTCTTCTGTCTGAGTTTCCTTCTCTTAATACTGGATTTACAGCAGATCCTTTAATCTTGTCGTAAGAAGCTTTTATACTTTCTTCTTCGGTATTTATAGGTGTATCAGGATAGTTCGGTACTGTAAAACCAGCAGTTTGTAACTCCTTTATGGTAGCGATTAATTGTGGTACAGAAGCAGAAATATTAGGAAGTTTTATAATGTTTGCTTCAGGATTTTTAACTAATTCGCCTAGTTCAACTAAAGCATCTACAACTTGTTGTTCTGGTTCTAAGTAGCTTGGGAACTTAGCAAGAATTCTACTTGCTAAAGATATATCTTTGGTTTCCATTTCAATTCCGCATTGCTTTGCATATGCTTGAACAATTGGTAGAAGAGATTTTGTAGCCAAAGCAGGAGCTTCGTCGGTATGAGTATAAATAATTTTAGACGACATGTGTTGTATATTTAAAAAAAACCGTAGAATCGGTATTAATGAATGGTAATGATTTATTAAAGTCGGTAAATATAGTCTTTTGCTGACTAAATATCTTCGAATACACTATGATATACTATATTTGTTTTGGCTTAATATATACGAGTATTATTCTTTTTTAAGGGTATCTAAATAGACTGACTCCTGATAATCGTTTGGATTAAATTCTATTGGGTATTTACCTTTTGGGTAATGTTTTACTAAATTATTTAATATTTCATTCTTCACAGAATCCCTCAGCGTATCTATATTTTCGATGGTTAAAGTCTTCGTTTCGAACGGAGCAGATAGATAATTAATACATTTACCTGGTCTGATACGAAATTTATGAGGAGGGAAAAGCTCCCCAGCATTTACCATCGTTATTGCTACAATTGGTAACTTACTTTCTATTGCGACTCTAAAAGCTCCATTTCGCATTTCGTTTAGAAGTTCATCGTTCATAAAAATCGCTCCTTCAGGACATAAGAATAATGAAGTATTACTTTTAGCTACGTTTAAAATACGTTGATAGCTTTTCTCTCTATTTTCTTCTAATTCTCGTTTTACTGGAATATGCCCTAATCGTTTCGCTAAAAAACCAATAATTGGCCAGTCAAATACTTCAGCTTTTCCTAAAAACTTTTTGTAACTTTTAATGCCCATTATAGCAATAAAGACATCTAAATATGAACGATGGTTAGCTATATAGATATAGGATTTAGAATAATCTAATTTAGGATTTCGTATAAAAACCATTTTTATTCCCCAAGAAATTAGAATTAATCTGCAGCAAAAACGAAGATAATAGTCAACAATCCTACTTTCTTTTTCGCCCCATATAAAAATGAAAAATAGCAATATTGGAAGGTTTATCAGAACAATCATTAGAGCTACGACCATACTCCAGACTGTCCAAATAATTTCAAATATATTTTTTACGAATTTCATAATAGATAGGTGTTGGTAACTTAATCTATATTAATGTTTTTTAGTACCTCATCAGTCGATTTCGCATTTGGGAAGAAGGTTATTATCTTTTTGAGTACATTTTCTACCACCGTATCTGGGCAAGATGCACCACTTGTTAATATAATATCTACTACTTCTTTTTGAGGAATATAATTTTCAGATTTTAGTAGTTCTTTATTAGTGAAATTAAAATGTTGAATTTCCTTTTTGCTAATTATTTCTGATGAATTGCTAATAAAATAGGTGGGCAGCTTTTCTTCGCAAAGCTCAACTATGTGAGAGGTGTTGGAGCTGTTATATCCACCCACAACTATTGCTAAGTCTGCTTTTGTTTTTAGAAGTCCATAAGTAGAATCTTGATTTTCGTTTGTCGCATAACAAAGTGTATCTCTAGTATCTGCCATATGATTCTTAGTGTTTTCTAAACCAAATTTCTCTTGCATTACTTTTTTAAGAAAGTTAGAAATAGCTTCTGTTTCTGTAGCTAACATAGTCGTTTGGTTAATAACTCCAACTTTGTCTAAATCTTTTTCTGGATTAAAATTAGGACTAAATTTATCTTTAAATGTACTTTCAAATTCCGATAAATCCTTTTTACCTAAAATAAATTCAGATAAAACTATAGCTTCTTTCATATCTTTAATAATTATAGAAGGAGCATTTTTCTTGCTGTAGGAGTAGGTTGCTCTAGTTTCTTCATGCTTGTATTTTCCATGAATAATAATGGTGTTCTTTTGTTTTCCAAGCTGATCGGCACGTTTCCAAACTCTTGTTACAAAAGGGCAAGTGGTGTCGTATTTTTTTGTGGACACCCCTTTTTTCTCTAATAAATCTAGAATTTCTAGTGTGGTTCCAAATGCTGGAATAATAACAATGTCATCAGCAGTAATTTCATCCCATTCTATAAATTGCTTTCCGAGCGTATTCATAATAAAACGAATTCCCTTATTTTGTAAATCATCATTTACGTCGGGATTGTGAATCATTTGGCTTAGTAGAAATATACGTTTGTTAGGATTTTCTTCTATAGCTCTATACGAAATTTCAATGGCATTTTCTACCCCAAAACAAAAGCCAAAATGACGGGATATATGAAATCGTACCGTTCCAAAGTCTAAACTAGTAGGGGTAAAATCCTTTTTACGTGGATCTTTTTTTTGTCTAATTTCTTTAATCTTCCCAATAATAGAAGATCGGTAATAATTGGGGATGTCAAATTTTTTCATCTAATACACTTTGTTGCAAAAATAGGTAAATTATTAAATGAAATTGTTGAAGTTCTAAAATCAATATTTGTTAGGATTACGATGTAAGTTTATTTGGTTTTAATATAATTTATATATGCAAACGAAAAGACTGTTGCTATATTACGCCTATTCTTCACCTATGATATTTAGTAATTAAATTAAAAAATAATACATTGTTTTTTTAGGAGCTTTATTACTAGCTGTTTAGTGTGTTTTTTATTTCTGTTACTTGTTTTTTTTTCTTGTTATTAACTGCTTATTTATGACATTTTAAATTAAATGAAAATTTAGTCTGCCATACTTGCTTTACAATAGCTATTGTATATATTTGCACCACAATTGCTACGGGGTGTAGCGTAGCCCGGTCATCGCGCCTCGTTTGGGACGAGGAGGTCGCAGGTTCGAATCCTGCCACCCCGACAACATAAAAAAACCAGTTCATTTGAACTGGTTTTTTTGTGAAGTAACCTTGCCTAAAATAGGTGATATTGTTATTTGTTGTAGTATAATAAATATTTGTTTTTTTTGTTAGCCAACCATTTATCCATCCCCCACCTAGCAATAGTAAATCGGTTATCATCAAATTATCGCTTTTCGAAAAACCTCAAAGTGACAATTGGGTTTTCTTATTTGGTTTTTTAACTCAAAACTTATTTCTAACCAGTCCATAAATGAACTTTTGACATCAAGACTATTTTGACATCTTTTTCTCTATATAATCTTGCGGACAAGTATATTATATTTTAATCAATTCAAATCTTAATTGTTTCTATCTTCTCTATTTATGCTATTCAATTTTAGTACATTTGATAAATGTTAAATTACTTAAAACAGAATTTATTTTTTGCCGCTTTTGTACTTATTACTTCTTGTAATTTTATGCAAGAACCTCATTATACGCTAACAAATAATCGTGCTAAAGTTTTAGTTATGTTGTCGCCCGATTGTCCTCTTTGTAAAAATTATACAAAAGATATTTCTGAGTTAATATCTGCTTTTGATGATGAGGTCGCCTTTTATGGCGTTGTTTCAGGAACCTACTATTCTATCTTAGAAGTTGATTCTTTTTTACAATCCTATAATTTACCTTTAGATATTATTTACGACCCAGACTTTTCTCTTAGCCATCAATTAGGTGCTACAATTACCCCTGAAGTGTTTTTTATCGATGAAAATAATAATATTTTATATTCAGGGTTGTTCGATAATTGGTTAGGTGAGCTTGGAAGAAGAAGACAGCTTGTAACTGAGTATTATTTAAGAGATGCTCTAAAAGCTTACCAAACAGGAGAGCCTATAAAAATCCATAAAACAAAAGCAATTGGCTGTTTCATTGAATAAGGTTCTGGGTTTTGTAATTCTTCTAATTATATCTTCTTGTTCTACAGAAACCAAGCAGTATAATTTTGTAGAAGATGTAGCTCCAATAATTTTTGAGAATTGTAGCTCCTGTCACCACAAAGGGGGAGCAGCTCCTTTTGCAATGGTAAAATATCATGATGTCGCCAAAAGAGCAAAGATGATTGCCCATGTAACGAGTTCAGGCTATATGCCTCCTTGGCCAGCAGATACAGATTATAGCCATTTTATTGGTGAGAAAACACTTTCAGAAAAGGAAATAACGATTTTAAATGATTGGTATTTGCATGGAGTTGCTCCTGGAGATACACTTGGATTTGCTAATTACAATTTTGTAGATGTTATTCGTCAGGGTATAGGTGAACCCGATTTAGTGCTTAAGATGAATAAGCCTTTCTTTATTCCAGGAGATAATAAAGACCGGTTTATGGTTGCTAAATTTCCGTTTACGATTGCCTCAGATACGAACATTCGTTTAGTTGAATTTGTGCCAGACAATAAGCAATTAGTACATCATGTAAATGCACATTTACTTACTTATCAAGAAACAAAAGACTCACATTTATTACAAGTTCCATTTGTGAACAGCGAAGATCACACAGATTCATCTGCTTTTTATGCACTTAATATACCTTACGAAAATGGAGGTTTCCCAATATTAAATCCATCTATTGCTAATTATTTACCCGGTGTAGAACCTTTTATTTATCCAGAAGGTATTGGTGGTGCTAGAATCTCGAAGCAGTCTGCACTATTGGTGAAAGATTTTCATTTCGGTCCTTCGCCTAAAGACGATTGGGATGATTCTTATTTTAATATTTATTTCGATAAAGAAAAACCCAAACGTCCACTTAAGGAACTGATTATTGGTACCCAAGGAGTTTCACCTGTTTCTCCGCCATTGCTAATCGCACCTAATATAGTTAAGGAGTTTGGGAGTGAATATACATTACCAGAGGCAATTTCGGTATTGACATTAAATCCGCATATGCACCTTATAGGGAAGGAATTTAAAGCTTTTGCGGTCTTACCTCTAGGCGATACTATACCCCTAATTAAAATTAAGGATTGGAACTTTAGATGGCAGTATTTTTATACATTCCCTCAAATTATTCATCTACCAAAAGGAACGATTATAAAAGTGGAAGCCCTATTCGATAATACATTGAATAATATGGACAATCCTTTTAATCCACCTCAGTTTATTATGGGTAGAAATGGAAGTATGAAAACAACAGATGAAATGCTTCAACTCATTATTACGTATTTACCTTATCAAATTGGCGACGAACTTATAAAACTAGATTCTAATGAATAAATTATCACTACTTTTTGGAGTTTTACTCCTTTGTGCTTGCTCAAAAAACTTGAATATTTCCACAATTCAAAATGATGAAAACTCTTTTGAAAATTCCTATATAACAGTAACTGGTATTGTTTCTGGTGACTTTCAAGAGAAAGGAGAACTGGGAGGTTTTTTCATGCAGGAGGATGCTTTATTGTCTTCTAGTGGAATCTTTGTTCATTCTAAAAGAAAAGTTAATCTAGGAGATGAAATTACGATTACTGCAAAAGTAATAGAGTATAAAAATGAAACTAGATTAGACAGCTTACAATCTATAGAAGTGCTTTCTGAAAACAATGCATTTAAAACTCAGAAATTAAAATTTCCTTTTAGTATTAAAGAGCTAGAAAGCCTAGAAGGTTGTATCGTTAGCATCGAGAACGAATTGCAAATTTCAGATTCCTATTCGTTTGAAAAGTACGGACAAATACTCGTTTCTAATATACCTTTAATTCAAGCTACAGAAATTTACGATGCTCAAGATGAGGCTTCAAAAATACTCAAGCATAATCAGGAGCAAATACAGAACTCTATTGTATTAGATGATTTGTCTAATAATCGTTTCCCAATAGATGCTGATTTGTATTTAGATAAAGAAGATTTAGTGTTGGGAGGGATATTAAATGGAGTGAAAGGTTTTGTTTGTCAAAAAAATGATAAATATTTCATCAGATTAATAAATGATTTAGAGGTGTCTGTACCAGAACAAAATTTAAATTATGAGTTAAATGGACAGCTAAAAATAATGAGTTTCAACCTACATAACTTATTTAATGGCGATGGAGAAGGAGAGAATTTCCCCACTCCTCGTGGAGCAAAAACCTTTCAAGATTATCAAAAACAATTAACAAAATTAGCTAGTGCAATTTCTTTTGCCAATCCCGATATAATTGCATTAATGGAAATAGAAAATGATGGAGAAGATTCTTTGAGTACCATTTTTCAATTCTGTGAATATTTAAATTTAAATTCCAAAAGAACTCATTACAAAGTTGCGTTGTCTAATGGTGTGGCGGCAAAGGATGTTATTAAAACAGGTGTTATTTACGATGCATCAATTCTTAAAACTACAAAATTAGGAACTTATCATAGTAATTCCATTTTCTCTCGTAATCCACTTTTTCAAGAATTTGTATATCAAGATAGCTTAGAATTTGTTGTTTCGGTAAACCATTTTAAATCAAAAAGTCCAAGAGGAGCAGAGGGGGTAAACGAAGATCAGAATGATGGACAAGGAGCTTATAATACAAAACGAAGGCTACAGTCGGAGGCATTACTTTCAATTATAGATTCTTTGTATTTGACTAATAACCTAATTGTACTTGGTGACTTTAATGCCTATTCTGAGGAAGATCCTATTCAAAAACTACAATCTCAGAATCTACTAAAACTACCTACTCAAAAACATTCTTATGTTTATAAGGGTAGGAAAGGCGATTTAGACCACGCTTTTGTAAGCAGTTCATTTATTGAGAGCCTTCAAGAATCCAAAGTACTAGATATTAATGCGAGTTACCCAAACTGGGTTGATTATAGATTTGAGAATTCTGACAGTAGTTATTTTAGGTCTTCAGACCATAACCCTTTACTTATCGGAATTTATTAGAACCAAGAAATTATTAATTACACAAATGCTTACTAAGGTTTAAGATTCTACTTACTTTTGCTCTTTATAAAATCCACTATGTACAAAGCAATTATACGTCCCTTGTTTTTCTGTTTCGATCCAGAGAAAATTCACCATTTTGCTTTTAAATCTCTAAAAGTTTTAAATGCTATTCCTGGATTTTCTCGTCTAAGCAGAGTATTATATAAAGTAAACGATCCTCGTTTAAAACGTACTGTTTTTGGACTTGAATTTGATAATCCTGTAGGATTAGCAGCTGGTTTCGATAAAGAAGCAAAGCTCTACGACGAGTTGGCTAACTTAGGATTTGGATTTATAGAAATTGGAACGCTTACGCCCAAAGGTCAGGAAGGGAATCCTAAACCTAGACTTTTCCGTTTGCCACAAGATTCTGCTTTGGTAAACAGAATGGGCTTTAATAACGAGGGAGTAGAAGCTGCAGTAACACGTTTAAAAAAGCGTAAAACGAAAGTTTTAATCGGTGGAAATATTGGTAAAAATAAGATTACTCCTAACGAATTAGCGAATGATGATTACTATAAAGCATTTAATGCTTTATATGAATATGTAGATTATTTTGCAGTGAATGTAAGCTCGCCTAACACGCCAAATTTAAGAGCATTACAAGATAAGGAACCTCTTATGGCATTGTTGAAAATGCTTAAAGATGAGATGGCTACTAAACCAAATCATAAGCCTATCTTATTAAAAATTGCTCCAGATTTAACAGACTCTCAATTAGACGATATTATTGCGATAGTTGCTGAGGTTAAAATTGAAGGGATAATAGCAGCTAATACTACTATTGATCGTTCAATGTTAAAGTCTGATAAGGCTGAAGTTGATGCAATTGGTGCAGGTGGATTAAGTGGTAAACCTGTTAGAGCACGTTCTACAGAAGTTATTGCTTACTTACATCAGAAATCTAATGGAGCCTTTCCTATTATTGGTGTGGGTGGTATTTATACTGCCGAGGATGCTATAGAAAAAATGAAAGCTGGAGCTAGTTTAGTTCAGGTTTATTCTGGCTTTATTTACGAAGGTCCATCAATGGTTAAAAAAATATGTAAAGGAATTTTGAAAGCGGGTTTATAAAGCCTTCCTTTCATTAAGATTAATAGCGTAGAGAATTAAATTTGCAAAGCATATAAAATGGCACAAAAACCATCTATACCCAAAGGAACAAGAGATTTTTCTCCAGCAGTAATGCTGAAGAGAAATTACCTAATGGGAGTGATTAAAAAAGCATTTCAAACTTTCGGTTACCTTCCTATAGAAACGCCTTCTATGGAAAACCTTTCTACTCTTATGGGTAAATATGGGGAAGAGGGAGATCGATTGATTTTTAAAATATTAAACTCTGGAGACTACTTGAAAAAAGTAGATGCTACGACAGATTTTGAGGCCAAAAAAATGACTTCAAAAATATCAGAAAAGGCATTGCGATATGATCTCACAGTTCCTTTTGCGAGATACGTGGTGCAGAATCAAAATGAGATTACATTGCCATTTAAGCGGTATCAAATTCAGCCAGTGTGGCGTGCGGATAGACCACAAAAAGGTCGTTTTCGTGAGTTCTTTCAATGCGATGCAGATGTAGTTGGTTCTAAGTCTCTATTGTATGAAGTAGAACTAATACAACTTTACGACACGGTTTTTACAGCTTTAAATTTACCTGCTGTAATAAAATTAAACAACCGAAAAGTATTGTCTGGAATAGCCGAAGTTATTGGTGAGGCAGATAAGTTAATTGACATTACGGTTGCTATAGACAAGCTAGATAAAATTGGCTTAGAAAAAGTAAAAGAAGAAATGCAAAACAAAGGCATTTCTGATATTGCCATTTCTAAACTCGATCCTATTTTAAAAATGTCGGGAGATGCAAATCAGAAATTGGTGACCATGAAAGAAGTACTTTCGAATTCTGAAATTGGACTCGAAGGTATAGCGGAGATACAAACTGTAATAGATAAGGTTACTGTTTTAGGATTGGACTCTGCAGAATTAGACTTTGATTTGACTTTGGCTAGAGGACTCAATTATTATACAGGTTCTATTTTCGAAGTGGAAGCCAAAGGGGTTCAAATGGGTAGTATTGGTGGCGGTGGTCGTTACGACGATCTTACCGGTATTTTTGGTCTTAAAGACATGCCTGGAATTGGGATTTCTTTCGGACTAGATAGAATTTATTTGGTTATAGAAGAACTTGGTTTATTTCCAAGTTTAGAAGCCGATATTACACAAGTTTTATTTGTGAACTTTGGTGCTACCGAAGCTGATTACTGCCTAAAAGCATTGAGAGATTTACGCAAATCAGGAATCAATTCTGAACTTTATCCAGATGCTGCAAAAATGAAAAAGCAGATGAACTATGCCGACAAAAAAGGGATTCCTTATGTTGTTTTAGTTGGAGAAGACGAAATGAAAAGCGGTTTGTTAACCGTAAAAAACATGAACGACGGTACACAAGAGAATGTGTCCTTAGTAGATTTGATAAAAAAATTAAACGCTTAAGATGCAAGAAAATACACATCAAATAAGTAGAGCTCAACTAAGTTTTGAAGATTTACAAACGATTATTTTAGAAGACAAACAAATTGAGCTTTCTCAAGAATCTATTCTTGCAATAGAGAAATGTAGAACTTATTTAGATGCTAAAGTTGCCAATACAGAAAAACCAATTTATGGTGTAAATACTGGTTTTGGCTCATTATGTAATCACAGTATTTCAGATGAAGATTTAAGTCAGCTACAAGCCAACTTAATGATGTCCCATGCTTGTGGTACTGGCGACGAGGTTCCAGCAGAAATAGTTAAGTTAATGCTACTTTTAAAAGTGCAATCTCTTTCTTATGGTAATTCGGGCGTTCAACTTATTACTGTACAACGATTGGTAGATATGTTTAACAATAACATTTTACCAATTATTTACCAGCAAGGTTCTTTAGGTGCCTCGGGAGATTTAGCTCCATTGGCACACCTTGCACTTCCATTAATTGGTATGGGCGAGGTTATGTATAAAGGAGAAATACAAGAAGCAGCTGATGTATTAAAATTGATGTCTTGGGAACCAATAACCATGAAATCGAAAGAAGGTTTAGCCCTTCTTAATGGAACTCAATTTATGAGTGCTTATGGATCATGGTCTGTTATGAAAGCACATAAACTTTCGTATTTAGCCGATTTAATAGGAACCATTTCTCT
>DKGK01000030.1 GCA_002453265.1 Flavobacteriales bacterium UBA6772
TTTAAAATAGTTGTTTATATGGTATGATTATTATGACCTAAAATCCAAAATACGACCAATGCAATTGATGGTCATTTTTCAGAATTGAAGAATAAAGTCATAATTGTTTGTCAATAGAATTAAAAATGAAATTTATTAATGAGTCTTTGAATCCATCATAATGCCTCATTATTTGGTTTGTCTAAAGAGGCTCCAAAATTTTCATCCATTTTGTCGATTATACCTACAACTTGGTATTTTATTTATTTAGGATATTCCCAAAATCTAAAAAGCAGAGCAATATTTATATTGTTCTGCTTTTTAGTTTAGAAAATTGTCGGAATAATTAGTTTGCATTCTGTTTTAAATTTGATCTAGTCCATCGGGTAGTTTTTCCAAAAAGGGAGAACCCTATATAACCTCTAAGGTCAAGAATATCTAAGCCATTTGTTTTTGCGAATAATGAATAGGTATCGCCCTCTCGTGCATCGTAAATCTTACCATTGTTCCATTCCTTATCATCAGCATCCCATACAAGGTTATGCATTACTGTCATACCTAGTTTTTTACGTGTTTGTAGTTTCTCATCTGGATTCTTTACATCAAGCATCCATTCACCGTTTTTGTTTTTCGCTATTGCAAGCCAAACTATTTTACCAAAAAACTGCTCTTTTTCTTTATATATTTCTATTTGAGCATCCTTTTCTTTGTTAAGCCATACACCTAAAATATCAGTAGCATTTTGTGCAAATAATGTATTTACGCTAATGAAAATTAGTGACAGTAAAATTGATTTTTTCATAGTAGGGGTTTGTTTTTTAAAATGTTCTGTTAATTCCAATTACAAATCGGTTAAAGTCAAAGTAGTCTTCTCCGTAGGGAGGTCTATTCATAAACCATGGTAAATCTATCCTAAGTGTTAAAGGGTCTATATTGTTAATGTTTTTAAATAATGTAAATGTCGTTCCCAAACCGCCGTCTGCTCTAAAGTTTCCGAAAGCGAGAGTTTCGTGTAAATTATTAGTGTTTAAAATTCCTGCATCAGCAAAAATATAATTTTTCATGTTTATTTTTTTTGCAAAAGCTAGATATTTAGAAAATTCTAACTCAGCAGAAAATGAAGCTCCAGAAGTACCAACGTAATTATAAGTTTGAGAATCTACCTCACCTTCGGGCATTAAATAACCAGCGTAAGCTCTAAGATTTAGTCCACCGCCCATTTGGAAATGATTTAAGCTTGAGTTATAACTCACCCAATCTCTATTTATAAACCCAGTAGATCGGGTATACTTATTATCCATCATTTCTTCGGGACTTGCTCCAGCAGCAAATAGTTTACTTTCTGGTGCAATAGATGTTCCTGTAGTATGACTAGCGTAGAATCTTGTTTTTAATTTAAACTTATAAATCGTACTATTATTAAGTACTTCTAAGTTTAATTTAGCAAACTGATAATCGCTACCTAATGTACTTGATCTTATAGCTAAACTAATGGCACCATTTCCTCTGTGGTAATTATAAATATGGTTTATTCCTACTGTAAGTGTATTGTTCCATTTGTTTGTCATCCAAAATGCTTCATCATTTAATAGTAAATATGTGCTGCTTGTTTCTTCTGGACGTTGCATTACCTTAATTTCAATGTACATTGAATTGTCTTTATTTAACGCTTGTTCAAGCCTTACTTTATGTAAGTCCAAACCATCTAATTTTTTAGAAATCAGATTCATCTCTAAGCCCTTATGAATATTTGTTAAAGGAGTTTTGTAGTCTATTTCATAAGAAAATTGGTTGTAACCACTTCCCGATTTTATAGTGTCAATTACTGCTAAAATCTCAGCATTGATAAAATTTACTTCAGCCTCTGGTAAGTAATCATTGTTTTGAGCAAAACCTGTATTCACCCAAAATGTACCATCAAATTTATGGTGTACATCCATATAATCTCCGGTAAACTGAATTCCTGTTTTTATACCATCGTAGCCATTGTACCAGAGTTTTGGACGAAGTGTCATTTCGTATTTTTTCCAGTCAGGATAAGACCAAACATAATCTTCCCATTCTAAAGAAATATTATTATGTAAACTGTTATCAATCATATAAGCATCGGCTAATCTATTACTTGGATCTATAACAACATCTTTTACTCCTTTTGGAGATCTAATAATTACGCTATGTTGTTTGTGTATTTTACCAAATCCGTACCATTTATCTAAAATGGTAGCATCCGTTTTCTTTACAAACCAAGTGTTCGGAATGTGGTATTTTTTTGTTTCTCCATCTTTCGATTGAACCGTAAAGTCAATTGGCATTTGCATTTCTGCTTTACGTTCGAAAGTAATTTCGAACAGTTCGTCTGAGCCTTTTAATTTTTTAGCCGATTTTACTGCGTAGTCTATATCTTTATTGGTTTCCATCCATTGGTCAAAAAACCAATTTAGATCTACTTTAGTATATTTAATAACACTTGTTCTGAAATCGTTGAAATAGGGGTGTGCTATTTTCCAAGTTTGAAAATAGTTTTGAATTGCTTCAAGAAATAATTCATCACCTAATACATATTGTAAATTATACAACATGGCTGCTGTTTTGTAATATACATGTCTATAACCTCCACCATAACCTAAAGCAGATCCAAAATCATCGGAATGCGTATTTAGTTGTGGTGTGTTATTTATGGTGGCATCTTTTATATAGGAATAGTACACCGATCGGTCTCTTGGGTGTAAGTCTTTAGTGTGATTGGCTATATATTTGTTAGAAGACACTTCTTGAACCATTTTATCACCATCTATACGTTCTAAGCCCCAAGCCGTTAAAAATTGAGTAAAGCCTTCATCTAAAGCAGCTCTATACGTTTCGTTGTTTCCAACTTGTCCATAAAACCAGTTGTGTCCAATTTCGTGAACTAATAGGCCTCTGTAGCTAGGGTCTGATCCGCCATCTAAAGTTAACATAGGATATTCCATACCATCTTGTGCATCGGCAACAATCATTTTATGGTAAGTGTACATTCCGAAATCTTCAGAAAATACTTGAATTATTTTTGCAGCATAATCCGCGGCATTTTGCCACTTACTTGCGTGTTGCTCTTGAGCTAAAGCATAGCAAGTAATTCCATTCCAAATAGCTTCTCCAATTCTATAACTAGGGTCTGCAGTAAAAGCAAAGTCATGCACATTTTCGGCATGGAATTTCCAAGTTTTGCGTTCTGCAGGATTGTATTTAATTATTTCTGATGCAGCTTCGTTCCATGGTTTGTTTTTGAAATTAGAGATTGCTAATTGATCTCTTAAATTCTTTGGTAGAACTTCTTCTCTGTTTAATAAGAAACCTGTGGCATCAACAATATAGTTTGCCGCAAAGGTTAATTCTACATCAAAAGCACCAAAGTCGCCGTAAAATTCTTTTCCTAGGTGTTGGTCTGTAGTCCAACCAAATTTTGCATCGTAAACAGAAATTCTAGGATACCAATGTACGCCATCGTAATGAGTTTTTCCATTTGAATTGAATTTCTTCATTCTCCTACCCATAGCACCTTTGCCAAAATAAGTAGTAAATTCTATGTCAAAGTCTATAGATTCTCCCGATTTAATAGGCTTACTCAAATGAACTTTTAAGATGGTATTGTCTTGCTCTAAAAGTATTTTTCTGCCCTGTGAAGTTATCTTATGAACTTCTGTTCCTTTTTTATCAGCTTCGTAAGGACCGTATTTAATCTTATAATTGTTTTGCTCGTTTAATTCTGCATGATGCGATTCTGGTTGAAAAGCATTTTGATACAGGTGGAAGTAAACTACATTTAAATCGTCTGGAGAATTATTCCAATAAGTAAGCTTTTCTGTCCCCTCTATGAGATCGGTCTGCTCATCAATATTTGCATTTATTTTATAGTATACATCCTGCTGCCAGTAATCGGAGTGTGGTTTTTTGTTATTCCAATAGTTTGGGTTGTCAAGGTTCCGAAAAGTATTCGGTTTGGCTATTGGGTTGTATCTTAGAGCTTTGCTTTGAGCAGTTAGCGTGTTAATCGATATGAATAATACCAACAGGTAACAATAGAAAATTCTCATTATAGTCCTAATTTTAGGATCAAAAGATAGGTAATAAAATGATTTTAGTCAAACTTATTTTGTTGCTTCTCTTTTGCACTCACAATACTTGCATTTAATTCGAATCCTAGGAGTAGAATAATAGAGTTAAAGTACATCCAAAGTAAAATAACAAGTAGGGTGCCTATGGATCCATATAGTTGGTTGTACTGTGCGAAATTTGTTACATAATAACTAAAACCTAAAGAGGAGGTAACACTCAAAATGGTGGTGCTTATAGATCCTGCTGATAAGAATTTCCAACCATTTTTATCGGCTGGACCGTAATAATACAATATGCTATAACTTATAAAAAGTACCAAAACTAAAATCAACCATTTTACATATAATATTATATCTGCCGAATATTGATGTAAATATCCTTCGCTAACTAAATTGCTTAAAAAGCCTTGCGAAAAAAGCTGAAATATAATGGTTAGTACAAGTAGAATAGCGAGAACTAAAGTGAGTGTAAACGACAATAATCTTAGCTGCCACCAGGTGCGTTTATCTTTTAAATGATAGGTAGCATTAAAACCTGTTATCATTGCATTAACTCCATTTGTCGAAAAGTAAAGTGCTAAAACAAAGGTAAAGGAAAGTAAACCACCTTGTTCGTTGTTCACAATGTCATCTAAAATAGATTTTGTTGCATCAAAGGTTGATGGGGGTAAAATATCCATCATTAATACAAATAACTGCTCTTGAAAACCTTCTATAGGTACAAAAGGGATGAGTGTAAACAATACAATAATAGAAGGGAAAAATGCCAAAAAGAAATTAAATGCAAGAGAAGAAGCTCTTGTAGTAAGTGAACCCTCCAAAAGTCCTTTGTAAAAAAACAAAGATACCTCGTAGAGACTCAATCCATCAAAACCAGGTATTATTAGTTTTTGTGTATATCCTTTTAGACTCAAATTTTGTTTTTAAGATTATGTGAATTTACTAAAATGCTTTTAAACTCAAATCCATATTGTAAACAGAATGTGTAAGAGCTCCAACAGAAATAAAATCTACTCCACATTCTGCATAAGACCTAATAGTTTTGTCGGTTATTCCCCCAGAAGATTCCGTTTCGAACGCTCCATTAATTAACTGGACTGCTATAATAGTTTCTGTAGGAGTGAAATTATCGAGCATAATCCGATCTATTCCACCCATTAGTATAATTTCTCTAACTTCCTTCAGGTCTCTAGCTTCAACCTCAATTTTCAAATCTAAGTTTTTTTCTTTTAAGTAGCTCCGTGTTTTTTCTATTGCTTTAGTAATTCCACCTGCGTAATCTATGTGATTGTCTTTAAGCATTATCATATCATATAAACCAAATCTATGATTTGCTCCACCACCAATTCTAACGGCCCATTTTTCTAGAATTCTAATTCCTGGAGTTGTTTTACGCGTGTCTAAAATGGTAGTATTTGTTCCTTTTACTAGTGCAACGTATTCTTTTGTTTTAGTTGCAATTGCACTCATTCGTTGCATGCAATTTAAAACCAGGCGTTCTGCTGTGAGTATAGAAATCGAGCTTCCTTCTACTGTAAAAACGATGTCCCCTTTTTTTACGGCATTACCATCTTTAAGTAGATCGTTTACTTTAAGTTTAGGATCTATGGATTCAAAAATCCATTTGGCTAATTGTATTCCTGCAATTATACCTTTGTCTTTAACGAGTAAATGTGCTCTTCCAATTTTTTCTTGAGGAATACATGCTAGTGAACTATGGTCACCATCGCGAACATCTTCGGCAAAAGCCAAATATATAAATGGGAGTACTTGTTCTTTTGTAATCATAAGATTCTGTTACTTTGTATACAACTGCAAAATAAGTAAATTTTAAAGAGACTAGATGAAGATTTTACTTTTAGTTATCGGTAAAACCGATGAGAAATATTTAATAGAAGGAATGAATAAGTATCGCAATCGTTTGAAGCATTATATTGGCTTTGAATACGAGGAGATTCCCGATATTAAAAATCGAAAATCATTGTCTGAAGATCAGCAAAAAAAAATTGAAGGAGATTTAATTATTTCTAAGGTCAAAACAGGCGATAAATTAGTCTTACTAGACGATAAAGGAAAAGAGTTTACTTCACTAGCTTTTTCAAAACATTTACAACAGCAAATGAATTCTGGAATTAAAAGACTCGTTTTTGTGGTGGGTGGTCCTTATGGCTTTGATTCTTCTGTGTATGCAAAAGCTCAAGGGAAATTATCTTTATCTAAAATGACTTTCTCTCATCAAATGATCCGTTTGTTTATGGTGGAGCAAGTTTACCGTGCAATGACCATTCTAAAAAATGAACCTTATCATCATGAGTAGTAATTTTGGGTTTATTTTCTATGATGAAAAGAGCTCGGGAGTAAAATAAAAGAGAAATTCGGCATAGGAAAATAGGGAATAGTATTTATTAAGATGATAATAAAAAATGTTTTGGTTGTTTATTTTTTGTCAGGCTGAGGTTTTTCGAAGACCTCCCCAGCAATAGTAAAATCCCTTCGCATCAAATTCTAGCCTTTCGATAAACCTTAAGTTGACAATTGGGTTTTCGTCTTTTCAACTCAAAACTTTTTTAACCCCCATTCTTTAATCGTCCTATTGAATATTTTGACTTTTACACTCAATAATCGTATAAATTATCCGTCTCTAATATATGAAAAACCTAAAACAGTCAATTAATTATGTCTTATTAATTTTACTATCTTTAACGAAATTAATATTTTTAGATATGCGATTTCTACTGATTAGTACTATTTTACTGACTACATTTTTTCAATCTGTTGCACAAAATCATACCTGTGGTTTTACTGCACAAATGGAAGCTAGATATGCCGAAGAACCTTCTTTATTAGAAATGAGGGAAGTTTATGAACTAGAAATTCAACAGATTATTAATTCGAGGTCTAGCTTTGCACAAAAAAAAATTCCTGTTGTTGTACACGTAATTTACAACGATTCGTATTCTAATATTTCTACGAGTCAAGTATCGAGTGCTATTACAGCAATAAATGAAGATTTTAGTGCTTCTAATTCCGATTTTGGTGCTGTGGTATCGGCTTTTGGTAGTATAAGATCTAACTTAAACATAAGTTTTGAACTAGCTAATTTAGACCCTGACGGGAATACCACTTCTGGGATTACAAGAACACAATCTGACTTAACCGACAGCGCAGGAGAAAATGTTAAAGCATTGGTTAATTGGGATTCTAATATGTACCTAAATATATGGGTGGTAGATAATATAGAAAGTGGGGCAGGTGCTTATGCTTATTATCCAGGAACGGCTCCAAGTGGAAACGAAGGGATTGTTTGCCGTCATACTCAGTTTGGTACTTTGGGAACTTCGAGTACTGGAAATTATGCTTCTACTACCTTAACACACGAAATAGGACACTACTTAAACCTTGCTCATACTTGGGGTAACTCTAATGATGCTGGATTAGAGGATAACTGCTCAGGTGATGATAATGTAAGCGATACTCCTAATACAATAGGAGCATTATACAGTTGTAATACTAGTCAATCTACATGTGGTTCTTTAGATAATGTTCAAAATTATATGGACTATACCGATTGTACAAATATGTTTACTAACGGTCAAAGGTCTCGGGTACATGCAGCTTTACATTCGGCGCAAGGAGGTAGAGTAAATTTATGGCAACAAGAAAACCTTATTGCTACCGGTTTAGTAGATGATGAATCTTGTATAAACGAGTTAATTACAGTACAAATTCAGACAGGAACTTATGCCAACGAAATTTCGTGGATAATAAAAGATTCCGCTAGCGAAGCAATTGCTGGTGGTGGTGGAACCTACAATAACAACTCAAATTATTTTAATTCGTTTTGTTTAGCCCAAGGAACCTATACTTTTCAATCTATAGATTCTTATGGCGATGGATGGAATGGAGGTTCTTATTCTGTTAAAGATTGTAATAATGCAATTATTGCAAACAACACAAATCCATCTGGATCTGGTCAAACCGAAACTTTTACCGTTGCTAATTGTGGTTCTATTCCAGGTTGTACAAATTTTGAAGCGACTAATTACAATCCACTTGCGAATGAAGATGACGGCTCTTGTTTGATTTCTGGCTGTACAGACTATAATGCCCCAAATTACAATCCAGAGGCAAATGAGGATGATGGTCATTGTATTTTATATGGTTGTACCGATGCAACGGCAATTAATTATAATGATCAAGCAACTACAGAAGACAATACTTGTGAATATGTCCAAGTACCTGACATTTTTAATTTTGAGCTTACTGGAGCAAATCACACTATTGTTCTTCCAATAGACATGCAATTTAACCTCCTAAATGAACCACTTTCTAATTCCGATATTATTGGTGTTTTTTACAACGACCAAAATGGAATTGAACACTGTGCCGGTTATGTTATTTGGCAAGGAACTACAAACACTATTGCTGCTCAAGGTGATGACTCTACAACAGATGAAATTGATGGGTTTTTGGTCGGTGAAACTTTTACCGTTAAAGTTTGGAATCAGTCGGAAGATTTGTACTACAATTGTGTAGTAAATTACTTACAATCTATGCCAAACCAAGGCGAATATTCAACCAATGGAATTTCTGCAATAACAGATGGTTCTGCCATTCCGCCAGTTACAAGTCAGCAAATAGACTTTACGGAGGGTTGGAGTCTTTTTGCGACCTATTTAGTACTCGAAAATATGGATATAGCCGATGCTCTTAGCCCAATTTATGAAAGTGTAGTTATTGCCAAAAATGCTGCTGGACTAGCTTATTTAGCAGGCTGGGATTTTAATGGAATTGGTGATTTGGTTTATGGCGAAGGTTATCAAATCAAGTTATCACAAAACGCTTCTTTAGAGCTTAATGGTACTTACAATTCACCAGAACTAGCTCAAGTTACACTTACAGAAGGCTGGAATATATTTGGGTATTTACGTACACAGCAAGCCGATTGTATTGCCGTATTAGAATCTATAATTTCCGAAGTAGAAATTGTTAAAAATTCTGTTGGGTCAGCCTACTTACCCTTTTGGGGTTTTAACGCTATTGGTGACCTTAAACCTGGCGAGGGCTATCAAATAAAGATGAATAATACTGCAATATTAGAGTTTAACTCTAACTCACAAGCATATTAATAGAGCTTTTTGAAATTTTCTTTTTGCACTTAAATTAATGAATAAGGCATCATAATGTTGTTTTAACTATTTTTAGTTAAAGTTAAACAACAGTCTATGCATATCTTTAGCTCATACATAAACTAAACCTTACTTACATAAGGCGATTAAAATTACATATATTTTAGGCATAAGCCTCAATGGCCTTGTACCTTTTAGATAGATTATTATCTTTGTTCGAAACAAATAAATTAAATATGTCTGAAGAATTAAAACAACACATCCTTAAACATGGTTTAACCCTTGGTGGAATATTAGTTGCCATTACTACATTTAGTTATATTGGAGGTCCAGAAATAGTTGCCAGTTACTCTGTTTCTATCGGCTCTTTAATCTTAATGATTGCTTTTCCTATTTACCAAACGCGTAGATTTAGAACTACCCACGAAGGTTTTATTAGTTTTAGAGAAGCATTTTCTTCTAGTACAGGTATTTTAATTGCAGCAGGTTTTATAAACACCTTTGCAAGTATTCTGCTTTACAATATTATAGATCCAGGTTTTGGAATAGAAGTAATGGACGCAATTATTAATAAAACCGTTGCTCAACTAGAAAGTATAGGTGCAGAGGAATCGCTAATTGAAGAAACTATTAAATCTTTTGAAGGAAGTTCTAATTTTGATGTAATGAACATGTTTAAAGGTTACATTTTCTCTATAATATTCTATACAGTATTTGGTCTTTTAGTAGCTGCATTTACAAAAAATGAAAAACCAATGTTTACCGAAGAATAAAGTGGAGAAACTACAGCTATCAATTTGTATTCCTCTATTTAATGAGGCAGAATCACTTCCTGAACTTCATGCATGGATAACACGCGTGATGAATGAAAATGCATATTCCTACGAAATTATTTTTGTGGATGATGGAAGTACCGATAATTCTTGGGAAATTATTGATGCTCTTGCTAAAGACAACAATTGTGTAATAGGAATTAAATTCCGAAGAAACTATGGGAAATCAGCAGGACTTTATGTCGCCTTCGAAGCTGCCAAAGGTGATGTTATTATTACCATGGATGCCGATTTACAAGACAGTCCAGAAGAAATACCAGAGCTTTATAGAATGATTAAGGAAGATGGATTACATCTTGTTTCTGGCTATAAAGAAAAACGTTTCGATCCTTTAACAAAAACATTGCCTACTAAGTTATTTAACTGGGCTACCAGAAAAATGTCTGGTATTTCCTTAAACGACTTTAATTGTGGCTTAAAATCTTACGACCATAAAGTAGTTAAAAGCATAGAAGTTTATGGCGAAATGCACCGTTATATTCCTGTATTAGCTAAATGGGCAGGTTTCGATAAAATTGGACAAAAAGTAGTTCACCATCAAGAAAGAAAATACGGTATTACTAAATTTGGGATGGAACGTTTCATTAACGGCTTTTTAGATTTATTTACCGTAATGTTTATTTCTAAATTTGGTAAAAAACCAATGCACCTTTTTGGCTTTTTAGGAGTGCTAAGTTTTTCGGTTGGTTTTGGAATTGCGATCTATTTAACATTTGTAAAATTTATGTGGCAAGTTTATAATATGACAGATAGACCCCTATTTTATTTTGGTATGTTAGCTATGATTATTGGACTTCAGTTATTTATGACCGGATTTATTGCAGAGTTAATTGCACGTTCTAATTCTGAAAGGAATAACTACATAATAGAAGATCGTCTTAATTAAGATGCTTGCGAAAAATGAAAATCATACTCATAGGTCCTGCATTTCCTCTTCGTGGAGGCATTGCAGATAGTAATCATTCCTTAGCTTTGGCTTTGCAAAAGCTAGGGCACGAGGTTATTATGCTTTCTTTTTCGCTTCAATATCCTTCCTTTTTATTTCCTGGTAAAAGTCAATACGATTTACAAGGTTCAAAACCACCTATAGAAATTCGTACTTCTATAAATTCTGTAAATCCATTAACTTGGCTTAAAACTGCTTTCTGGCTAAAAAAACAAAAACCAAATTTAGTAATTACTCGTTTTTGGTTGCCTTTTATGGGAGCTGCTTTAGGATCTATTTTAAAACTTTCGGGTTTAAAAAATAGTATCCCACTCATAGCTTTATGCGATAATGTTATACCGCACGAAAATAGAGTAGGAGACAAGGCTTTAACTTCCTATTTTCTAAAAGCGAATAATCGCTTTTTAGTGATGTCTAAATCTGTTGGGAAAGATATTTCTAGCTTCGTAGAAAATGCAAAAATCAATTTTCATCCTCATCCGGTTTACGATCAGTTTGGAGATTTACAAGACAAATCCTCTGCCATAAAGAGTTTGAATCTGAATCCTGTTAAAAATTATATTTTGTTTTTTGGGTTTATTAGAAAATATAAAGGACTTGACTTATTACTTGAAGCACTCCCAACAATAAACAAAAATGTTGAGCTTTTAGTAGCTGGCGAGTTCTATGAATCCGAACTAGACTATAAACATTTAGTAGAGAAACTTGGTTTGAGTTCTAGAGTTCATTTCTTCGCAGACTTCATTCCTCAAGAAAATGTAGCCACTTTTTTCTCTGCCTGCGATATTTTAGTACAACCTTATAGATCTGCCACACAAAGTGGTGTCGCGCAAATTGCCTATCATTTTAACAAACCTATTTTGGTTACTAATGTAGGTGGCTTACCCGAAATTGTACCTCATAATAAAGTAGGTTATGTGGTTGAGGTGAACCCTATTGAAATTTCTAATGCCCTAAACGAATTCTACGATCTGGATAAAGAATTAGAATTTATAGAAAATATAAAACAGGAAAAGAAAAAATATTCTTGGAGTAATATGGCTAATCAAATCATTAACACTTTATAACCTATTCTGTGTTTAATAAATGAGTACATTTAGGCTCTCAAAATTGACCACTATGAAATTAAAAAATCTATTTGCTAGCTTGTTGTTTGTTCCTACATTTATTTTTGCACAATCGTTTAGTGTAGAAACAGAAGTAGAAAATTATTTACAAAAAAATAGCAATCAACTTGAACTAAGCCAAAACGACTTTCAAGACTACTCCATTTACCGAGAATACGAGAGTAAACAAACCAAACTAAAACACGTTTTTTTACAACAAAACTTTTCGGGTATTCCAATACACAAAGCAGAAATCCGTTTACATTATAGAGCCGATAAAGGCTGGATGCAAACCCAAAATAGCTTTGTTTCTAATTTAGAGGATAAGCAAGTCTTTTCTCAAACAAGTTTAAACCAACTACAAGCTATAGAATCTGCTTGCCGGATTTTAGAAATTGACTATTCTAAACCATCTAGAATTTCTAAAAAAAATGAAGAAACTACGCTTTATAAAGCACCATTTTCAATAGATGCAATTCCTGTTAAAGAAGCTTATTTCGAAATTAATAACACGCTTAGAAAAGTGTGGGATTTAACCATTTACGAAAAAGATGCTACAGATTGTTGGAATGTTCTTGTTGATGCCAGTACTGGAGAGATCCTAAGAAAATACAACTGGGTACAACACTGTTCTTTTAATGCAGAAAAAGCTTGTAGCCACAGTAGTCATGATAAAGTAGAAACTGTAGAAGCATTTATTGCCGCACCCATAGATGGTCCTGCTTATAATGTATTTGCAATTCCTTTAGAAAGTCCTTCGCATGGAGACCGTACAATCGAAGTTTCGCCAAATAATGTAATAGCTTCTCCTTACGGATGGCACGATACAAACGGAAATCCAGGTGCCGAATATTATATAACTAGAGGTAATAATGTGCATGCTTTTGCTGACTTAACAGACTCTAATACACCTCAAGACGATGAGCCTAATGGAGGGCTAGATTTAGTTTTCGATTTTCCTTTTGATGCTATGACAGAGCCAGACCAGAATTTAGATGCGGCTACCGTAAACTTATTCTACATGTCTAATATGATGCACGATGTTTGGTACCACTACGGATTTGACCCTGCTTCTGGGAACTTTCAGTATAATACTTATGGCGAAGGTGGTTTTGGAAATGATTATGTATTAGCTCAAGCACAAGACTCTAGTGGTGTAGATGAAAATATAGCTTTAAACAATGCTAACTTTTATACTCCTAATGATGGTAGTAATCCTGTTATGCAAATGTATATTTGGGATAAACAAGAAAATCCTTTTGACCTATTTACCGTTAACTCTCCT
>DKGK01000012.1 GCA_002453265.1 Flavobacteriales bacterium UBA6772
AATTACATCGGTTTGTGTAAAGGAAGATGCAATACCTGTTTCATATAAACTAAATTGACTAACACCATTAAGATCTTTGTAGTATTGTCGGGTCTTCATAAAGCAATTTTCAGACAATGGGATGTGACCTACATTACTTACATTAAATACTATCCTATTATCAGTCGTAGTTATGGGTAATTCCGAAGACCAGATCCAATCTCCATAATTTGGAGTAAACTCGATGTGACGATATTCATGCTCAGTAGCATAATTATTACCACTAGTTGTACTCCTATAAGTTCCCGTAAGTCGAAAATCAATAGAACCAGCATTATGAATACTCAAATCATAATGATGATATCTAAAATGTAAATACTGCGATGATCCGATATAATAGACGCCTTGATATGAAAGAGAAGCTTGTGATGTCCCATAAGAGAGACTAGCCGAATTCCAATTTTGATTAGGGTGATGAACAACACTAGTATAAGCACCACCATTAATACTTTTATATAAATCAACACCCTTAGCCTGGTGACAATTAGACCAATTTGAAGGACATAGCATTTTAAAGATATAAATATCTAAATATTCAATTGTTTGCCCGTTAGAAATATGAGGAGTTATTATTAATTTATTATATTCTAAGGTACCCTGTTGAGTAGTGGTTAAGGATTGACCATAGCCATTTACTATTTGCAAAAACAGCACAGAAAAAAGGAGTGCATTTTTTAAAGACGGGTAAAATAAAGAACTTAACTTTTGCATAGTCGTTTTTATTTTTAACACAAATGATTCTTCCGTATTACAGGATTTAACAGAATAGCAGAACTGAAGCAGCCTTGCTAAAAATGTAAGCGATCTATTTTGAGCTAGCAAGATGGAATCCCTCCATCTTGCTAATTGTATATATTTAGTTCTCATAGTTCTAAAAATTATGATTTAATAATCATTTTTTTATGAGCTATTTCATCAACAATCAACTCAATAAAATACACACCTTTAGTCAGTTCTACTGTGTCTATTTTAATACTTTGAGTTCCAGCCTTAAGTTCAGTACTCGATATGTTTTTTAGATACCTACCCATCACATCGAATAATTGTATTTCTACCGCCGCATCTTCCATTAATTGGAATTCTACAGAAAATACATCTTCGAAAGGATTAGGGTAAATGCTCATATCGAAGAACACTTCTACATCTTGTGCAGTAACATTAATCGTAATTGGGTAAGGAGAAGCAACAGAACCTATAAGGCTATTTGCTTCAAACTCGAGTATATTATCGGCTCTGTAGGTTTTAGTACTCGTAGCGTCAAAATAATCGAAACGCACTAAGGAGTTTTCCTCTCCATAAATGGTAATAAAGTAAAGAGACTCATCCTCAATTAGTTGTGTAGCCGTAATATTCCCTAAACATTCAATATCCTTAAAGGCACCTAAAACATTAGCCGGATTCGCATTCAAATAGTTCGCATGGTCTATTTTAGCTACTATATTCATAGAGTGCTCGTATTTATGAGGACTCACTTTCCATAAATCGTCTGCATATTTATTTTCGTCTAGTCTAAAGCTCGACGAACCATACATTGAACTCTCTGGATAGATGAGAGTTTGATCGTTAGATGAATTTAACATATAACCCTCGCCACCTTTAAGAGAATTTAAAGAACCTAACCAACCTAAACTCTCCGAAGCATACATACTAAATGCAGTTTGACTCTTTATAATATCGCTTGGGCTAGGATTTATACTAGCTAAAGCTTCGTTTAAGTCCATAGAACGCTGTCCTAAATAAGCAATCCAGTTCCAACCTGAGTTTATGTTAATATTCTTTAAATGCGGTGCTACGGCAAGCCCATCGTATTGAATGGTGTCGGCAGTATTTATCTTCATCATATACATATTTTCTATAGGAGAAGTAGGTTGGTTGGCAATTAAAGACCCTACCCAAAATGCTTCGCTACTAGTTTCGAAATACTGTGCAAAAGAGGTTTGATTTTTTAAGACTTCAATTGCTGTATTATCTACTTCTATTAATGCATCGTCTATATTAATTAAATAATCCGACTCCTTTACGTCATCTAAATTAAATGATAACCAATTCCAACCTGCATTTAATGGTATGGTTTGCTGTAATCTGTTACTTGCTTCGAATAAGGCAGGAGAATGGAAACTACCCACTAGGGTACCATCTACAAAAGGTGTAGAAATATCGCCATTTAAGGCTACATTAACTTGTAGTTTTCCATCGCTCGCATCCCATAACTTAAAGCTTAAATTTTCGCCTTGTGTTACATTACTATAAGCAGATAAAAAAGCAAAATAAGCATCGTAATCGCTAAGGTATATCAACTCACAAGTACCACGAAGCTCATCTCCTACATAAACCAAGAGCAAATCTTTATCGTCTCTAGTACGAATTCCATCTACAGTAACCTTACCTACAAAGCTCATACTTGTCTCGAAATCACTTACTTCAATAATGAAATCTGGATGAACTGCTTCTACATTAACTTTCAACTCTAAGCGCTCAGCATACTC
>DKGK01000029.1 GCA_002453265.1 Flavobacteriales bacterium UBA6772
GTTAGAATGAGCTATATGATCTTGTACGGTTTTAGAATAAGCCCGTAGTTTACGACCTATTATAACGGCTACTATTATAATAACTGGGAATATAGAAAGCATAAAACCTGCTAACTGTATAGAAGTAAAGGCTAAAAGAATAATTCCACCAAAAACGATAATGAGCTGTCTAATAAATTCGGCACTCGTAGTTGTAAATGTTTCTTGTAGTAAAGAAATGTCGGATGCAATACGACTGTTTAATTCTCCAACTCTACGCTTATTAAAGAAACTCATGGGTAAACGAATAAGGTGTTCGTAAGTGACTTGACGAAGTTTAGCGAGAAATTTTTCGGTTACATTTACAAATAAAACGATTCTGAAATAAGAAAATATCGCTTGTAAAGTAAATAAACCAAATAAAAGCAAAGCCATATTATTGATGCTTTCCATAGAGTTTTGGCTTGCATCTACCATTTCGCCAATAAACATTGGGAAGATTAATGAGGCAAAACTAGAGAGTAAAAGAAAGAGCATTCCTAGTAAGTAACCCGATCTATAAGGCTTTAGGTATTTAAAAATCTGAAGTGATTTTTTAAAACTACCTTTCTTTAGTTTAATCTTTTCTGTTTTCTTATTTTTGCCTCCGAACATGTGTGTCTTATTTGTTGAGGCAAAAGTAAGTTATTCATTGCAGAAAAAAACCGTTTTGTTGTTGCGAAAAACAAAAAATGATTTTATATTTGCAGCCCTGTTAAGGAACAAGAAAACATTAGATAAAAAGAGATGAAAAGAACATTCCAACCTTCGAATAGAAAGCGTAAAAATAAACATGGATTTATGGATCGCATGGAGTCGGTAAATGGCCGTAAAGTATTGGCTAGAAGAAGAGCTAAAGGTCGTCATAAGATTTCTGTTTCAGACGAAGCTCGACATAAAAGATAATCATCTAAACGGATGAAGATTTGAAGGTGTTATCTATTTTTATAGTTAACACCTTTTTTGTGAATAGCCCAAAGTGAAAATTGTAACTTTTTACCCTTACGATTAAAATCATAAAGATGCCAAAAAACAGTTCAATCAATCATATTTTAATCATTGGTAGTGGTCCAATCATTATTGGTCAGGCTTGCGAATTTGATTACTCCGGTTCTCAAGCAGCTCGCTCACTCAGAGAAGAGGGTATTATTGTATCGCTGATTAATTCTAATCCAGCTACCATCATGACAGATCCTGTTATGGCGGACAATATTTACCTTAAGCCATTAACGGTAGATTCTTTAGAGGAGATTTTGGCTATACATCCTGATATTGATGCTGTGTTACCTACAATGGGTGGGCAAACGGCATTAAACTTATGTATTGAGGCCGAAGATAAAGGCGTTTGGGCTGACAATAATGTCGAAATTGTTGGGGTTAATATCGATGCTATTAATATTACCGAAGACCGTGAGCTTTTTAGAAAGCTTATGCTATCGATTGATATCCCTATGGCACCACAAAGAATTGCTAAATCTTTCTTAGAAGGAAAGGAAGCTGCACAAGATTATGGTTTTCCATTGTGTATTCGCGCTTCGTTTACTTTAGGTGGTACAGGTGCAGCAATTGTTTTTGATAAAGAAGACTTTGAGAAATCTTTAACGCACGGATTACACAGCTCTCCTATACATGAGGTTATTATAGATAAAGCCTTATTAGGATGGAAAGAGTATGAGTTAGAGCTTTTAAGAGATAAGAACGATAATGTAATTATTATTTGTTCTATTGAGAATATGGACCCTATGGGAGTTCACACTGGAGATTCTATTACCGTTGCTCCAGCAATGACTTTATCAGATACAACGTATCAGCGCATGCGTGATATGGCGATTAAGATGATGCGTTCTATTGGTGATTTTGCAGGTGGATGTAATGTTCAGTTTGCAGTAAGTCCTGATGTAAGAGAAGATATTGTAGCTATCGAAATCAATCCTCGTGTGTCTCGTTCTTCAGCTTTAGCTTCTAAAGCTACAGGTTACCCAATTGCAAAAATAGCAGCTAAATTAGCTCTAGGTTATACTTTAGATGAGTTGTCTAATCAGATAACAAAAACATCATCGGCTTATTTTGAGCCCACTTTAGATTACGTTATTGTAAAGTTTCCTCGATGGAACTTCGATAAGTTTGAAGGATGCGATAGTACTTTAGGATTACAAATGAAGTCTGTTGGAGAGGTAATGGCTATTGGTCGTTCTTTCCAAGAAGCACTTCAAAAAGCCTGTCAGTCTCTAGAAATTAGCCGTAATGGTTTAGGAGCTGATGCAAAAAGCTGGACGAATCAAGATCAAATCCTTGATTGTTTAAAAAGCCCTTCATGGGATAGAGTATTCCGTATTTACGATGCTATGCGTATCGGAATTCCAAAGAAAACTATTCACGACATGACTGGAATCGATTATTGGTTCCTAAGTCAGATTGAAGAAATGGTTGCTATGGAACGCGAAATGGAAACTTTTAATATTAAGGATTTACCACGCGAACTATTATTAGATGCAAAGATGAAAGGATATGCCGATCGTCAAATTGCTTACCTTACACGTTGTTGGGAGTCCGAAGTACATACCAAAAGAATTGACCAAGGAATAAACAGAGTTTATAAAATGGTTGATACTTGTGCGGCAGAATTTGAAGCACAAACACCTTACTATTATTCAACTTTCGAAAACGAGATCGAAATTGATGGTAAGCGTTTTACCGATAATGAAGTAACTGTATCAAACAAAAAGAAAGTAATTGTTTTAGGTTCTGGACCAAATCGTATTGGTCAGGGTATAGAATTTGATTACTGTTGTGTACACGGTGTTTTGGCAGCCAAAGAAATGGGCTACGAAACCATCATGATAAACTGTAATCCTGAAACAGTTTCTACCGATTTTGATACCGCAGATAAATTGTTTTTCGAGCCAGTGTTCTGGGAACATATCTACGATATCATCAAAATGGAAAAACCAGAAGGTGTTATTGTTCAATTAGGTGGACAAACAGCTCTTAAATTGGCAGAAAAGTTAGAGAAATATGGAATTAAAGTTCTAGGAACTAGCTTCGAAGCTTTGGATTTATCCGAAGATAGAGGTCGTTTTTCTGAGCTTTTAGCCGAACAAAATATCCCTTACCCTGAATTTGGTGTTGTCGAATCGGCCGAAGAAGCTTTGGTTTTAGCAAAGCAGTTAAATTTCCCAATTTTAGTACGTCCATCGTATGTACTTGGTGGGCAAGGAATGAAGATTGTTATTAATGAGCAAGAACTCGAACACCATGTAGTAAACTTATTAAAAGGTTTACCTGGAAACAGAATTCTTCTGGATAACTATTTAGAACAAGCTATTGAAGCCGAGGTTGATGCTATTTGCGATGGAGATGAGGTTTATATTATTGGTATGATGGAGCATATTGAACCTTGTGGTATTCACTCGGGCGATTCTAACTCTGTTTTACCTCCATTTGATTTAACCGATAACGTTAAAAATCAAATGATCGATATAACCAATAAAATTGCGATGGCAACAAATACTATCGGATTGATTAATATTCAGTTTGCTGTAAAAAACGAGGTTGCTTATGTAATAGAAGCTAACCCTAGAGCTTCTCGTACGGTTCCATTTATTGCGAAAGCATACCAAGAACCTTACGTAAAATATGCTACTAAAGTAATGTTAGGTGCTAAGTTGAAGGATTTTACTTTTAATCCTGTACATAAAGGTTATGCAATTAAAGTTCCTGTATTCTCGTTCAATAAATTCCCGAATGTAAACAAGGAATTAGGACCTGAAATGAAATCTACCGGAGAGAGTATCTACTTTATAGACAACTTAAAAGATCCTTTCTTTAAGAAAGTTTATAGCGAACGTAACCTATACCTTTCTAAGTAGTCTTAAAAAAGGTTAATAAATAATTAAAAGAGCTCGCATTGCGGGCTCTTTTTGTTTTGGATTCGTAAATTTGAACTTTAAATTTATTATTATGGGTTTTATCAAAACAGTATTAATTATACTTTTCATTTATCAAGGTTTTAAACTCCTTGCACGCTTTTTTGCTCCTTTTTTGATGCGTTATGCAGCCAAAAAAGTACAAGAGAAATTCAAAGGGCAAATGGGTCAACAGATGGGAGGCTTTGGTCAACAGAATAAACCTACTCCTAAAGAAGGTGAAGTCCAGGTGAAATCTAAGATTTCTAGTAAGGATAAAATAAATACAGAGTCTGTTGGTGATTATGTTGACTTTGAGGAGGTTGATTAATTAGTTTCTTCAAAGGTGTTATTCGAAATGTGTTTGTTTTTAATCCAGTAAACACCTTTGTAATCTAAAAATAGGATCTTTATCCTCTCTTATTTTGTAAAATAAATATTAAAAAACGTTCATAAGTTTTATGAAACCCCTAAAAACAGCCCTTTTAGCTTGTTCATAAGAACAAGCTTTTTTTTGTTTAGCCATTTTGAATTTGTGCTAGTTTAGTAATATCAAAAACCACAAAACAAACCCTATGTTAGACCCCAAAGAAAATATTAAATTAAACAATGGATCACAAAATTCACAAGAAGATTCTTTTGACTCTTGGTTAGGTGATTTAGAAGAGAAGGACCAACCTCAAGCCTGTTCTATTGATGATCCAGAATGTGAAGCTTGCGGAAGTTAATTTCGTATATATTTAGTATTGAAGAGTTCATTTATGAACTCTTTTTTTGTTTACAGCTATTTGGAACGAAACTTGTCATGTGAAACCGGATATTTAAGTGCTAATAATTATCTTAGCCGCTCGAAAAAAGAAACTATGAATAGATTATTACTTTTTGCCTTAGCTTTATTGAGTTCAGTACAACTTATTGCTCAAGTAGGAACTGTGCGAGGATTTGTTTACGAAGACGAATCTGGAGAACCCGCAATGTTTTCTAATGTTATACTAGAAGGAACAAAATTTGGAGGAACCACAGATGCGAACGGTTTTTTCAATTTGTCTAAAGTACCAGCAGGAGCTTATACAATTTCTGTTTCTTATATAGGTTTCGATCCAATGTCTTCTCCTGTAGAAGTACTAGCTAATAAAATCTCAAATCAAAAATTTTATTTAAAAGAATCTAGTATTCAGTTAAATACAATTCAACTTTCGGCAGAGCGACAAGAAGCTAAAACGAGTGTGAATACTTCGGTGGTTAAACTTACGGCTAAGTCCTTAAAAAAATTGCCCTCTATTGGTGGAGAGCCCGATTTAGCTCAGTTTTTACAAGTTATACCAGGAGTTGTATTTACAGGAGATCAAGGTGGACAGCTTTATATTAGAGGTGGTGCACCCATACATAATGTTGTTTTACTAGACGGAATGATTCTTTACAACGCATTTCACTCTATTGGTTTGTTCTCGGTATTCGATACCGATGTTATTAAAACAGCGGATGTTTATACAGGTGGATTTAGTGCCGAGTATGGAGGTCGTATTTCTTCTGTAGTTGATATTAAAACACGCGATGGGAATAAAAAACGTTTAAAAGGTAAAGTGGCAGCTTCTACGTTTGGAGCTAAATTATTATTAGAAGGGCCTATTTTTAAGCAAAAAGAAAACGGAGCTAGTAGTTCATTTATTTTATCTACTAAAACATCATATATAGATAAAACTTCACAGAGTATTTACTCTTATATAGGAGATGAAGGACTTCCATATTCCTTTTTAGATATTTATGGTAAAGCCTCATTTTCGGGTTCTAATGGTAGTAAAATAAATTTATTTGGTTTTAATTATGGAGATGATGTTAAGTATTCATCACTTACAAACTTTAACTGGAAATCCACTGGTTTTGGGTCAAACTTCATTTTAATTCCTAGTGGCTCTAGTATGTTGGTAGAAGGTAATTTCGCTTATTCTACTTACGAAACAGAACAAACCAATATTGGAGGTAAGCCTAAAAATAGTTCTATTGGAGGTTTTAATATGGGCTTAGATTTTACTACTTTCTTAGAAGGAGATAATCAAATAAAATATGGTTTAGAAGTTCTCGGCTTTGGGAATACTTTAAGTTTTTATACACCATCTGATATAAAAATTTCTCACAACGATAATACAACTGAATTTGCAGGTTTTATAAAATATAAATATGTTAGTTCTCGTTTATTATTAGAACCTAGTTTACGTTACCATTCTTATACTTCTTTAGGTGAGTCTTCCTTAGAACCACGTTTAGGATTAAAATTTAATATAACAGAGAATTTAAGATTAAAATCTTCTGCTGGTTTATTCTCCCAAAATTTAGTTGCAGTAACTACAGGAAGAGAGGTAGTGAATTTATTTCAAGGGTATATTTCGAGTACCACTAATTTACCAGATAATTTAAATGGAATAGAGCGAACTTCGTATTTGCAAAAAGCAAAACACCTAATAGTTGGTTTAGAATTAGATTTAAATGAAAAATGGACTGTTAATGTAGAGGGGTATTTAAAAGACTTTGGACAATTAATAAACCTTAATAGAAATAAGCTACACGAAGACAATTCTCACAGCGAAGACATTGCAGACGAATTGAAAATGGACTTTATTGTGGAGAGTGGTTTAGCTAAAGGGGTTGATTTTTTAGTTAAATACAACGACCAAACCTCTAGTTTGTGGATGGTGTACTCTTTAGGTAAAGTGTCTAAAACAGACGCTTTTGGTACTTATGCTCCTCATTACGACCGTCGTCATAATGTAAATATTGTTGCTTCCCACATCTTCGGTAAAGATAAATCATGGACCTTTGATATGCGTTGGAACTACGGATCTGGATTTCCGTTTACTGAAACCCAAGGTTATTACGAAAACATGAGTTTTGAAGATGGTATTGCAACAGATGTAACTCAGTCTAATGGAGATTTAGGTGTTTACTATGCAGACTATAATATTGGGCAAATGCCATCGTATCACCGATTGGATGCATCAATAAAAAAGCAAATTAAGTTCTCTAAAAAGAGTATTTTAGAAACCTCTTTGGGTATAAGTAATCTTTACAATAGAGCCAACATTTTCTACTACGATCAAATAACCGATTCTAGAATAGATCAGCTTCCTTTTATGCCTAGTATTGGAGCAAATTGGCAGTTTTAAAAACATTCAATTTCCTTTTTCTACTGAATGATTATTTCTAATTTTGCAAAGTTGTTTGAAAAACAAAGTAACCCAAGAAAATAGTCTTATTTAATGGCTTCAGCTAAGTACGTATTTGTAACAGGTGGTGTAACTTCATCATTAGGAAAAGGAATTATATCGGCTTCATTAGCAACTCTATTACAGAGTAGAGGCTATAGAGTAACGATCCAGAAATTTGACCCTTATTTAAATGTTGATCCTGGAACGCTTAATCCTTACGAACATGGGGAGTGTTATGTTACCGAAGATGGTGCTGAAACAGATTTAGATCTTGGTCATTATGAGCGATTTATGAATCATCCTACTTCGCAAGCTAATAATGTTACTACGGGTAGAATATACCAGTCCGTAATACAAAAAGAGCGTAGAGGAGATTTCTTAGGAAAAACCGTTCAGGTAATTCCTCATATTACAAACGAAATTAAAGAACGCATGCAAATCCTTGGGAATTCTGGGGATTACGATGTTGTTATTACTGAAATTGGTGGTACTGTAGGCGATATTGAATCACTACCTTATGTAGAAACTGTTCGTCAAATGTGTTGGAAAAAACCAGCTGACTGTGCTGTAGTACATTTAACACTAGTTCCTTATTTATCTGCTGCAGGCGAATTAAAAACTAAGCCTACCCAACATTCTGTTAAACAATTACAAGAATCTGGGGTTTTTCCAGATGTATTGGTTTGTAGAACAGAACATGATATTAACGCAGGGATTCGTAGAAAAATCGCTCTTTTCTGTAATGTACAGCCAGAAGCTGTAATACAATCTATAGACGCGGCTACTATTTACGATGTACCTCGTTTAATGAAGGAAGAAAAGCTAGATCAAGTAGTTCTTAAAAAATTAGGCTTAGACAATACAGGGGAATCTGATGTTTCTCACTGGGAAGAATTTGTTCATAATTTAAATAATCCTACAGACACAGTTGAGATCGCTTTAGTTGGGAAGTATGTAGAATTGAAAGATTCGTATAAATCTATTTCCGAAGCACTTATTCATGCGAGTGCTGCTACACGTTGTAAAGTTAACTTACACTGGATTCATTCTGAAAAATTAACAGAACTTTCGGCAGCTGAAGCTTTAAAAGGTATGGATGCTATATTGGTAGCTCCAGGTTTTGGATCTCGTGGTATTTCGGGAAAACTTTATTCTGTTCGTTTTGCTAGAGAAAGTAATACACCATTCTTAGGGATTTGCCTAGGTATGCAAGCCGCTGTAATAGAATTTGCTCGTAATGTTCTTAATTTTTCTGATGCTCATTCAAAAGAGATGAATCCAGAAACTACTCATCCTGTAATTGATATTATGGAAGAGCAAAAGAAAATCACCAATATGGGTGGTACTATGCGATTAGGTTCTTGTGCTTGCGATTTAAAGAAAGGAACTATTGCCTACGAGGTTTACGGTGAAGAACATATTAACGAACGTCACCGACATAGATACGAATTTAACAGTAAATACCTTACAGACTTCGAAGCTGCTGGTATGATTTCTACAGGAGTTAATCCAAAAACAGGCTTAGTAGAGATTGTAGAAATCCCTACGCATCCTTGGTTTGTTGGAGTTCAATTTCACCCGGAATATAAAAGTACCGTTGCCAATCCTCACCCATTATTTGTGAGTTTCGTAAAGGCAGCATTAAAGAATAAAGCTTAAGTAAAATGCTACAACAAGAAAAAAAGACCGATTATAATTCGGTAATTGGATTTGCACTTATCGGAATTATTTTATTCTGGTTTTTAAGCAATCAGGCTCAAATAGATGAAACAGAACGATTGGCAAATACAGAAGTTGTTGCCGAAAACACTGAATCTAATTCTATTTCAGATCCTGTAATTACAGTTAGTACTATTGAAACAGACTCTGTATCCTCGGCACAATTAATAGAAGCTTATGGTGCTTTTGCAAAAGCGGCAAGTAAAGAAGATATTTCTGAAAAGTTCTATTTAGAAAACGACTTAGTAAAAGTTGAACTTGCTGCAAAAGGAGCTCGTGTAACAAGTGTGTTTTTAAAAGAATACCAAACTTACGATTCGCTTCCAGTAAACTTACTTAGAGAAGATTCTTCTTTATTTAATCTTACATTCTGGTCTCAAAATAGACGTTTGCAAACAAGCGATTTTGTTTTCGAAACGAACCAATCTAGAGTAGGAGACAAGCAGGTACTTTCTATGCGATTAAAGGTTGAAGAAGGGAAATATTTGGAATTCGCTTATTCTTTAGAGCCCAATTCTTATAAGGTAGATTATACCCTAAATTTAATTGGTTTAGATGGTTTAATTCAAGCTCAAAACCCAATAGAATTAGATTGGTCTGTTAAGATTCCTCGTCAGGAAAAAAACAGAGATAACGAAGCCATGAATACCTCAGCGTATTATTTTACTGATGGCGAAGTTGATTATTTATCTTCTACTTCAGACGATTCTGAAAGAGTATTGAATACAGATTGGATTGCTTTTAAATCTCAGTATTTTTCTACAGCTCTTACAGCTTCAAATTTAGGTAAAGAAATAGACTTGAGTTCTGTAGCACATCCCAACTCACAAAACTACTTAAAAACTATTTCTGCTTCTACACAATTAAAATACCAAGGAGGCTCTACTTCTTATGCAATGGAATGGTTCTTTGTGCCTAACCACGTAAAGACTTTAAAATCTTACGACAATGGTTTAGAGGAATTAGTTCCTCTAGGTTGGAGTATTATTGGTTGGATTAACAAATACATTGTAATTAACATTTTTAATGCTTTTGAAAGCTGGGGATTAAATTACGGTATTATTATTCTGTTAATGGCTTTGCTTATAAAAATGGCCTTGTTTCCATTTACGTATAAGTCCTATACATCAATGGCTAAAATGCGTGTGTTAAAACCACAAATTGATGCGATTAACGAGAAGTTCGAAGACCAAATGAAGCGTCAGCAAGAGACTATGTCTTTGTATAAGCAGGTTGGTGTGAGTCCTTTAGGTGGATGTATTCCAATGTTGTTCCAAATGCCAATTCTATTTGCTTTATTCCGTTTCTTCCCTGCTTCTATAGAACTTCGTCAGCAAGGATTTCTTTGGGCAAACGACTTATCTACCTACGATTCTATTTACGATTTAGGTTTTAGTATCCCTTTTTATGGAGACCACATAAGTTTGTTTACTTTATTGATGACGGTTACTACTGTTTTACAAATGAAGTTTAGTAACAGTATGTCTTCTTCTACTACGCAAATGCCACAGATGAAGTATATGATGTACATGATGCCTGTTATTTTCTTAGGTGTGATGAACAATTATGCAGCGGCATTGAGTTACTACTATTTCTTAGCCAACTTAATTACTTTTGCACAGCAAAAAGTTATTGCTGGTATGACAGACGATTCTGCTTTATTAGCTAAAATGGAAGCTAAAAAAGAAGTAACTCCTAAAAAGGGAAAATCTAAGTTTCAGGCTCGTTTAGAAAATATGATGAAAGAGCAACAAGAAGCTAAAAAGAAAAAGTAATTTCTTGAAAATATTTGAAAAGGAAAGCCCCGCATTTGCGGGGCTTTTTTTTTGATACATTTAAATTCATCAAGTTTTAATATTGATGAATACTTCGAGTAGATGTAAGTGTTTTAATTATAACAGGTTCTAAATCATTTCTTATTAAACAATGCGTGCATTGATTATATTTTTGTATTATTGTAAATCTTAACAAAATGTATGCAATGAATATGAAAGGAGGCGCTTTTATTTACCAAACAACATCTTCAAAGGATGTCTTTGTACCTGAAGACTTTAACGAGGAGCAAATAATGATCAAAGAGATGATTATTGATTTTGTTCAGCAAGAAGTACAACCCAATTTAGATAAGTTAGATTCTATGACAGATAAAACTTTAATGCCTTCGGTATTAAAGAAAGCTGGAGCTTTGGGTATGTTAGGCGTTAATATTTCTGAGGAATTAGGAGGTATGGACTTAGACATGGTAACAACACTAATATTTGGTGAAACTACGGCTCACGGACATGCATTTGCAACCGCAATAGGAGCACATACTTCTATAGGTTCTTTGCCAATTGTATATTATGGTACAGATACTCAAAAAGAACAATACCTTCCTGGTTTAGCAAATGGAGAACTAATAGCTTCATACTGCTTAACAGAACCAGATGCAGGATCTGATGCTAATTCTGGAAAGACTAAAGCGATTTTAAACGAAGCAGGTACACACTATAGTATTAACGGTCAGAAAATGTGGATCACCAATGGTGGATTTGCAGATTTATTTATTGTTTTTGCTAAAATTGACGACGATAAAAACCTTTCAGCATTTATTGTAGAAAAAGCTTTTGGTGGTATTACTTTAGGTGAGGAAGAACGTAAAATGGGAATCAAAGGTTCTTCTACAATACAAGTATTCTTTAACGACTGTATGGTTCCAAAAGAAAACCTTTTAGGAGAGCGTCAAGGTGGATTTAAAATTGCCTTAAACATTCTTAATTCGGGTAGAGTTAAAATTGGAGCAAGTGCTGTAGGTGGTGCAAAAGTAGCTATTTCTATTTCTGTTCGTTATGCTAAAGAGCGCAAACAATTTGGGAAATCAATTTCAGAATTTGGTGCTATTCAGCACAAGTTAGGAGATATGGCTATTAAAGCTTTCGCTACCGAATCTGCTACCTATAGAATTGGTAATCTAATAGATAAGAAATACCAAGAATTAAAAGCTGCAGGGGCTTCTCAAAACGAAGCTAAAGTAAATGCTATTCGCGAATACGCTATAGAATGTTCTATTGCTAAAGTGTATGGATCAGACATTCTTTGTTATGTAACCGACGAGGCGATACAAATTCACGGTGGAATGGGTTATGCCATGGAAACAGGCGTAGAGCGTGGCTACAGAGATGCTCGTATTACTAAAATTTACGAAGGAACCAACGAGGTAAACCGATTGTTGATTGTAGGTGAGTTAATGAAAAGAGCTTTCCAAACAAAAGAAATTGCTGTTTTACCAGCTATGAAAAAAGCGCCTGTAAAAGCGGCTACTTCACTGCTTAATTTTGGTGATTCACCATTAGATAAACGTATAGAAAACTTAAAGCAACTATTTTTGTTACTTACAGGTTCAGCAGGAAATAAATTAAAGAAAGACCTTGTAAATCAACAAGAGATAGTAATGAATCTTTCGGATATACTTACCGAGATATTTGTGCTGGAATCGACTTTCTTAAGAGCTCAAAAAGCCAAAGCAAATAAGCATGCTAAAGCAGAATTATTTGGGAAAATTGCAGAAGTACAAGCTTTCGATGCATTCGAAAAAGTACATACAGCTGCAAAAGAAGTTATAAATGCCTATACTTCGGGACTAGAAAATAAGATGATGAAGAAATTCATAAATAGCTTAGTACCAGATTATAGTATAAATGCCAAAGAATATAGAAGGGAAGTTGCTATGAGTTTGATAACCGAAAACGGCTATTCACTTAGCTAGACTCCTCAATTTCTTTAAGCATTTTATCGAGTGTATTAGAAGTAGATTTAGGTACAGAGTTAATTACTTCGTAGAAGTGTTTAACTTTAATAGGATCTAAATCGCCTAACATAGCGTTGTTTAATCGGAATACGGACTTTATAGAAACCTTGCGTTTTTCATGTCCTTTTTCGGTTAGTTTAACCAAAACCTTACGCTTATCACGAGCATCGGGTACACGTTCTACCAAGCCATCAGTCTCCATAGACTTTAGAATGCGCGACAAGCTGTTAGGCTCCATTCCCATACGAGGAGCTATCTTTGTTACCGGAGTACCTTCTTCCTCGTATATGGCAATGAGTGTAAAGCCAACAGATAAGGTTATATCGTACGCTGTTGCAACTTGGTTAAACATGCGAGACATCTCAAACCATGCAGAGCGTACTTTGTGAACAATTATTTGTTCGGCGTAAATTTCGTAATCATCAGTCATGCGGCTAAAATACAATGCGTGGTTAGATAAAAAAGAAAAAAAGAAGATTTTTTTAAAATGAATAAAAAAAACATAGTTTTTATTGATGGTTGTAGAACACCATTTTTAAAGTCAGGTACCGATTACCTAAACCTGATGTCGTACGAATTAGGGCAGTTTGCCATTAAAGGATTGATCCAAAAAACGGGCTTAGACCCGAAAGAGGTAGATCAGGTAATTATGGGGACTGTAATTTCTAATGTCCAAACTTCTAACGTAGCGCGTGAAGCTGCTTTAGGTGCAGGACTACCTAATACAGCCCATTGTCAAACGGTAACTCAAGCTTGTATTTCTGCCAACAGAGCGATTTGTAATGGTATTAACGAAATATTAGTTGGTAATGCTGAGGTTGTTATTGCAGGTGGCGTAGAGAACACTTCTGATACACCTATTGGTTTTCCTAAAAAGATGCGTAATAAATTGTTTGGTGCTCAAAAATTACGAGGCTTAGGCGATACACTAAAATTTGTTTTTTCTTTGCGTCCTTCAGATTTTATTCCTGTTCGTCCTGCGGTTGCAGAATATATGACTGGTAGAACTATGGGTGAAGATTGTGATATTATGGCAGCTCGTTTTGAGGTTCCTAGAGTAGAACAAGATGATTTTGCTTATCGTTCGCATCAACTTGCTGGTAAAGCACAAGAGGCTGGACACCTTGCCGAAGAAATGTGTGAGGTTACTATTTCGCCTAAATTCAAAGCGATAAACATTGACAACGGTATTCGTCCAACAGCAAAAAGAGAAAAGCTTGCTAAATTACGT
>DKGK01000037.1 GCA_002453265.1 Flavobacteriales bacterium UBA6772
TTTCTATCGCTAATGTAGAATCCGATGGCCATAGATGTACTCCTTTTAAAAGAGCAATCTGCTCTTTTTTTGCCACTTGAAGAAGGACTTTTTCCTCGTATATTTGCTCAATACTTAGCCAGTTATCAATTGATTGTAACCGATAAAAATCATCTGATGATAAAACAAAACTTTTTGAAGTAGTAGATTGAACCTTAAAATCAGAATTCACCTCCTGATACATGGATTTAATTAAAGTCTCAAATCCATTAAATACAGAGAGAACGACAACTAAAGCAAGTGTTCCTACCGCAACCCCTAAAACAGATATTGCAGTAATACTATTTACAGCATTTTTACTCTTTGAAGAAAATAAATAGCGACGTGCCATGAAAAGAGCAATATTCAAAACTACTCTGGAGTATTGCTTGCGTCGCCTTTTAATAGACGCTCAATGTTTTCTGCATAATCAACAGAATCGTCAATAAAGAAGGACAACTCGGGCACTATTCTTAATTGATGACGTACTAGTTTACCCAGTTCGTTTCTGATTTCTTTTCCTTGAATACTTACCGCCTTTAAAAAGGCCTCTTTGTCTTTTAATGGAAACACACTTAAATACACTTTTGCATAAGACAAATCTGGACTCATACGAACCAAAGATACCGATATTATGGCACCAGGAGCGATTGAACTCGTTCTAGTCATTAAAATTTGTGCAATGTCTTTTTGAATCTGACGACCTACTTTTTTCTGTCTTGTACTTTCCATATGGCAAAGATAAGCAATCAATTTGATTCTACTCTCTTAATTAAGTTCGCATAGAATAGTCTTTAGGAATTAATCTATATCAAATTGAATGGTATCTTTGTTGTTGATAAAAGATTAATCCCTAAAAAGGAAAAAATACTAAATGAGCCATTTTTATACCATCTTAAAATTCGCCTATCCTTATAAGCGATTAGCATTACTTAACGCCTTACTCAATATACTTTCGGTAATATTTGGATTATTTTCTTTTACCTTAGTTATTCCAATGTTGGGGATATTATTCGATACGCAACAAACGGTAAGTTTAAAACCTACTGGAGAATTTTCTACCGAATGGGTAAAAGATTATTTATCGTATTGGATGAGTTCTTCCATAGAACAAGTAGGTCCTTCTAAGGCTCTCGGATATATATGCGTAGGTATTGTATTTGCCTTTTTTCTTAAAAACCTAACTCGATACCTCGCTCAATATACGTTAGCCCCAATTAGAACAGGGATTTCTAGAGATTTACGTAGAGCTTTACACACAAAATTATCTTTACTTTCTATTTCTTATTTTTCTGAAAAAAGAAAAGGCGATTTAATGTCGCGAATGACCACAGATGTAAATCAGGTAGAAGCCTCTATGATGAGCACTTTAGGCTTAATAGTTCGAGATCCTGTAAACATTATCACATCAATCGTTTTATTACTTGTTATGAGTCCCAAACTTACCTTGGTTGTTTTCTTTTTATTTCCTGTTGCTGGACTTATTATTGGAAATATTGGAAAAAGCTTAAAACGTAAATCTCGGAAAGGTCAAGTACAAATAGCACGTATTTTATCTGCTATAGAAGAAAATATTTTTGGACTTAAAGTAATAAAAGCATTTAATGCTGAAAAACAAATTAACAACAAGTTTGAAGACGAATTAGAGAAACATCAAAGCATTATGTTGAGTATAATGCGAAGAAGAGATTTAGCATCTCCTATGAGTGAATTTTTAAGCACAATGGTAATGGTAGTTGTTATTTGGTATGGAGGAAATTTAATTTTCGATAGCCAATTAAACCCAGAAGACAACTCTTTAAGTCCCCAAGCATTTATTGGATTTATCGTTATTTTCTCTCAAATTTTACCTCCAGTAAAATCACTTTCTCAAGGTTATTATAGTATACAAAGAGGGGCAGCTTCTGCAGAAAGAATAAGTGAAATTTTAGACGCAGAAATTGAGGTAAAAGAAAAGCAAGATGCTACACCAATAAAGTCTTTTAAGAAATCTATCGTGTTTAAAAATGCAAATTTTGCTTATACCGAAAGTGCTGTTTTAAATAATATAAACTTAGAAATTGAGAAAGGTCAAACCATTGCATTAGTTGGTCAATCGGGTGGTGGTAAAAGTACTTTAGCTAATTTAGTTGCTCGTTATTACGATGTAAAAGGTGGTAGTTTAAGTATTGACGGCCTGAATATTAAGAATTATAAATTAGCCGATTTAAGAGGATTAATGGGGATAGTTACACAAGATGCAATTCTGTTTAACGATACAATATTTAATAATATAGCTTTAGGAATTGAAAATCCAGATCCAGCCAAAATTATTGAAGCTGCTAAAATTGCAAATGCTCACGAGTTTATTACGAAATTTGAAGATGGCTACGAACACAATATTGGCGATGGTGGACATAAATTATCTGGTGGACAAAAACAACGATTAAGCATTGCTAGAGCAGTGATGAAAAACCCATCTATTCTTATTTTAGATGAGGCTACATCAGCTTTAGATTCCGAATCGGAACGTTTAGTACAAGATGCTCTCACCAAATTAATGGCAAACAGAACATCCATTGTTATTGCTCATAGACTCTCTACCATAAAAAGTGCCAATAGAATTGTGGTAATTAACGATGGTGAAATTGTAGAGCAAGGTACTCACGAAGAATTACTATTAACAGAAGGACAATATCATAAACTTCATCACATGCAAAACCTAAACTAATGGTAGAAAAAATTGAACATATTGGAATTGCAGTTAAAGATATAGAAGCAGCAAATACAGTTTATGAAAACCTTTTAGGTGTCTCCTCTTATAAAATGGAGAATGTAGAAAGCGAAGGAGTTAGTACTTCATTTTTTAGAACTGGAGATAGTAAAATTGAATTGCTAGAAGCTACAAATCCTCAAAGTGCCATCGCTAAATTTATTGAAAAGAAAGGCGAAGGGATTCATCATATAGCCTTTGCAGTAAATGATATTAAGGCAGAAATGAAACGATTATCGGAACTAGGATTTAATGTATTGAATAAAGAACCGAAAAAAGGAGCAGACAATAAATTGGTCTGTTTTATTCATCCAAAAAACACTAATGGTGTTTTGGTTGAACTCTGCCAAGAAATAAAATAAAACAAACACGCATTTATAAACATCACTCATTCTACCACTAAATTAAAAGCGATGATTTAGCATAGTATAAAAACTGTAAAACCAAGAGGTGTTTTTGATGGACAATTAGTAAATTGGATAGACGAGTATGCTGCCATTTATGTGATGAGTCAATTAAATTTAAAACACATTGCGAAGAAGTAAATGTCTAAAGTTTTATTTCTGGAACCAGCTAAATTATGGTGAAACATAAAGCTCAGATAAAACAAAGCCAAAAGTAATATTGACAATAAATAAGATTGTATTTGTTTTTTAGATCAAATGACAAAGCTCATGACATAAGTTGAGCAATTCGTTCATTATCTTTTAGATGATAAGACCTCAATCCGGCCTTTAAAGCTCCTTGAACATGTTGTGGAGAATCATCTATAAATAATGTCTCCGAAGCCTTTAAATCCTGTTCGTTTACAATATGCATAAACACATTGATATTCGGTTTTCGCAAACCGATTTCGTGAGATAAATATACTTTCTCGAATAAATCACAAAAGGCTGTAAATTCAGATTCCCCTACTCGATTTTGAATTTCTTCGATGTGAAAAATATTTGTATTACTCAATAGAAAAATACGATGACTTTTACTTAATTCTTGTAATTTAGAAATAGCATCTGGCATAAAATCGATTAACATTGCATTCCAAGCTTCTCTAATTTGAATAGAACTTAATGTATTTGGTAGAAATTTATTGATCCCAAAGAAAAATTCTTCTTTGGAAACTTTCCCAGTTTCTAAATTGTCGAACAAATCAGACTGACCTGCTTTTGCGTAAACTTGCTCAAAATCACTGATTCCCAAACTTTCAAAAGCTTGAATAGTGTTTTTGTAATTGATGGCATAAATAACACCACCCAAGTCGAAAATAATATTTTTAATTCCTGTTAGCATATCTCTCTATTTCGTTGCAAGGTAAACAGATATTGTGTATTATTGCAGCCTGATTCAATGGTAAATCACTTCGGTGAAAAACTATTAAATTAGGGCCTATAACTCAGTTGGTTAGAGTATCTGACTCATAATCAGAAAGTCCCTGGTTCGAGCCCAGGTGGGCCCACAATCAAAACTCCTTTTCGTTAAAACGAAAAGGAGTTTTTTTAGCATTAATTAGAGCTAAATCATTAGCTTTTAATTAGGTACAATAAAAGCTCCCCAATGGGGAGCTTTTTATTTAATAGAGAAACTTACGAAGCTTCTAATATTGAAATATTAGTATCCTCATTTTCGCAATTACTTACACAGCTTTATAAAACAGTAAAACCAAAGGCATTTATATTTATTTAATTATTTGAAGTCGCTTGCTTTTTAATTGGTTATTACACCTTATTTGGTAAAGGTATGAACCTGCAGAAAGGCTGTTTACATCAATACTAAATTCATGATAACCTTTAGAATAGGTTCCTTTAGCAAGATCTAAAACCTTGTTGCCAATCACATCAAAAAGTGCTAGTTGTAGCTCACTATCATTTTTGATATACAAACGAATTAAGGTTTTATTTTTCGCTGGATTGGGCACTGCATCCATTAATTGGATACTACTCTCAATAATATTTTCTGTTATTTGTATTGCAATACTAAATTGATCTTGAAGGTAAGAAGAACCTTCTTTAGTATTTATTTGAATTTCATTTTCTTTACCAGTAGCCTTAGTCCGTAGTTTATAAGTAACTTCTTCGGTGGGATATAATCCTTCTTTTTCATCGGTAAGGACATCGTCTCCCCAAAGACAAATTACGGTATTAGGGAATGTCACTTTACTAGCACCAATAAGTCTGCCTTCTGCATCGTAGGCATAAATCTCATCGTAAGAATTTATTGGTGTATTCCATGCTTTTTCTGGGATTAAGAGATGCATATTAGAGCCTGTATTCAATCTAAATTCCTTAGTAGAGATTTCGTTGTTTATAGTCTTTAGATCTGCGTTTCGGTATTCTGAATTATTAGAAATGTATTGCAAATTAAATGCTGAACTCGCTTTTAACTGATAGCCTTGACCAGCTTCGAAATCGCCAATTCCGTTAAAGTTCCAATCTGGTAAATAAACACTTCCTAGGTAGTTTTTTACGATTACAATAGCATTCGAAACCTCTTCTAAAACCAATTCTGCATTGGCATTATTCTGTCGTAAATATGGGATTATATTCCAGCCTTCTTCTACCGCTACCGTTGTGTTTTCTGGCATAACAATTTCTCCTTCAACAGTAAAAAAAGTGTTAGCAGAAACTTTTATTTGGTAACCTTCGTAATTACTTATAGTTCCGATGGAGTTAAAATTCCAGTCGGGTAAGTAAGCGTTTCCTAAATAATCTTTTACAATAACAATATTGTCAACCACCTCATTTAGTACATTTTCTAAATCTGAGTTTGTAGGAATTATATAGGTTGAAATTAAATTCCAGCCTTGATTTAAATCAATGACTTGCCCACCAAAAGCAATGTATTCACAAGAACCATTATCTATATTTGCATTGGAATTATAGTTAGTTGCATTAGCATCTATACAACCTAAAATAGGGTTGATAAGTTCTAAAGATCCGTCGTTGTTTACAAAATTTACATTGTCTATAAACAGACTATTTCCATAAGCATTTACATTTACAAACTGAATATTTACGGTTTGGTTAGCGTATTCTACTAAGCTTATATTCAAGTTATCCCAATCTTCACAAGTTGGTTCCCACCAAGAAGTATTGTCTGGAACAGTTGCTAAGTCTGTACCATAAGCTTCCCAAAGTGTAGACCATGTTTCTCCGCAATTTGTAGATACTTGTACTTTTAGTCCATCTGAATAGTTTGAAGAATAGCGAGCATAAGCATAATTGAAACTTAAAGTAGCATTATCGAAAATTGATAAATTAACTTTTGGACTGAGTAAACCTGCCTCGCTACCAACTTGGCTAATAGAAAAATTGTTTACATAAGCTGCTGTACTAACTTCACAGTTAGCGTCTGCAACTACAATTTCTTCCCAAGAATAAGCAGCCTCAGGTAGTGACCACGCTGCTGGAGGAAATTCTCCAGAATCAAAGTTTTGGTTCATTTCACTTAATTCAGAAAGACTCAAATCTGTAAATTCTATGAAGTGTGCTATCGTTTGTGAGTCTGTACCATTTACATCACTTACAGTAAGTGTTACATCAAAATTACCTGGGTTTGCATAGTAAACCATCGGATTTTCATCTGTAGAATTAGAGGGAACTCCACCAGGGAAAGACCATAAAAATTCTTCGCCCTCCGTTGTCATAGCTGAATGATTATAAAACTGTACTAGGTTATTGGTACAATTAATTGTAAAGTTGTCTGCTGCAATTTGTGCTGATGGAGGATTTTCTATGTAGAAATCAACCTCCCAAACACCTTGATTGGTTCCATTTTTAAGTACCCCTTCTTTATAATAAGGGATCAATTGAGTGGAAAGTGTAAGAAGTGGAAGGTTATTATTGTATAAAATCCAGTCGCTCATACTATTATCTCTATAATAAACAGCCTGACGTGTACCAATATATACACCGCCATTAGAACCTCTTTGGTGTTCTATATTAGTAATGTTTTCATCGTTTAGTGTTTCTGTTGTCCAGTTTGTCCAAGAGCTTCCACCATTAGTAGATTTAAATACATCGTATCCTTGTCCGTCACTAGGCGTGCCGTACATAGAAGTACGTACCATCCAAATATGGTTGGCATTATTGCTACTTATGGTTATATCATAAGGAATCCAAGTCTGTCCATTTACTACAGATGATGATGGAGTAATGTCTGTCCAAGTACTCCCTGCATTGGTAGAACGATACATTTTTTTTGTATCCCACCAACCTGCGTAGGTAGCCACATATATATAATCTGGATTAGACCAAGCTACTTCTACAGAAGTTACTTTTTCGCCAAAGTCGTGAAGGACTATTGAGCTTGCTCCGTTATCAAATGATTTATACAGGGTAGTTTCGTTTCCGATATATAAGATGTTTGGCGAGCGAGGATCAAATTCTAAGTTACTCGACTCTCCGATAATATAGGATGCATTTGGCTTATATTGCATCGCAAAAGAGCCTAATCCTACGGTGCGATCTCCAGGTAAAATTCTGCCTCCCGTGTCGGTATATACTTTGGTAGCATCTGCAAAATTCACAAAACCACGGTAGTTATCTCCACCCTCGGCACAAATCCACCCACCTTCGTAAACCTCATGGTCTTTAATCATTGTACCATTGTGATACGTACCACCCAGCATAACTTCGCCATCACTAAATCCAGCTCCAAAACCCCAGAAGTCTGTTCCCGAAATTCCGTACATCTTTTTGTCAAAGCTATTTCCAGCATTATTTGAATAAAAAACACCTCCATCGCAGGCAACCCAAAGGTCATTTCCAAAATAACGCATATCGTGAATATCGGCATGTATGTATTCGTCTTTTTCAGGATGCGACCATTTTGCAGGACAGGTAAAAGTCTCACCACCATCGATAGAAATCCAGTGTTGCACGCCAGCTATGTGAATAATATTGGCATCCAAAGGATTTACAGCTAAGGCTAAGTCGTAGTAATATTGTCCGCCATCGTCTGTGCCTTCATCACTCCAGGCCATCATATTAATATTTGTAGTTGAAGGAAGCCCTCCAGGCTCTGCACCACAGCATTTAAATTCCCAATTGGCTCCTTGATCTTCGCTAATATAAACACCATATAAACCAGAACCTCCATTAGCGGCTCCAGTAGCCAATGCCACAATTTGATTAGGCGAGGCTGCACTCACTGCAATTTCAGTACGCTTTTGCTCGTCTCCAGATGCTGGACTTGGCCAGCCATTTCCAATTTCTAAAAAGCTAGATCCATTATTCGTAGATTTAAAAAATGATGTGGAGGTCGGATTTACTCGTATTGCATAAATTACTTGGTTGTTTGTAGAATGAACTTCTATTTCTTGCCAAGAACCAGATTCTTTTTGTGTAAAAGAGCTCCCACTATTGGTAGAATAATAAAGTCCCTGATCTGAGGCTACCCACAATTTTCCATTGTGAATTGCTATTTCTTTTATGCTTATATCAGGGCTAAATTCTCCCGCTCCAATATCGGTATTTGTTTCACCGCCATCGATAGATTTATAGAGTGTTCCAGCACCAGAAAAATAAACAATGTTCTCATTAGCAGGATCAATCTCTACGGAATAAACAGAACTTACAGGAAGATTTTTTGATAAACAAAACCAGTTTTCACCTTTGTCACTAGAACGCCAAAAACCTGCTGTAGCAGTACCGGCATAAATAACATCCGTATTAGTAATGGCTTGTTCTACGCAATAAATATGTGCAGCTCCAGGTGCATACGATCTACTAGCCGCATCAATATCGAAGTCGAAAGGACCTCGTGGGATCCACATTGCTGCAGACTTAGTTGCTTTACTAGCGTCTATGTATTTTTGTGTGGGTTTGGCAGAGGCTCTACTAATAGATCGTTGCCATCTTTTGTAGTATTGTGTGTGTTTATTTTTCACAAAGGGATGCGTTTTGTAATAGTCTTGGTAAGCCTTGGTAACCATACCAGCATCAGGATTATCTGCGTACAATAACAGTATCCATTGAGGATTATTGTCGGTGCTTTGTGCGTAACGCATTTCTATTTGTGCAAAGACACTACTACACAAAATAAATGTTAAAGAGAAGAGAAGTTTTTTCATAGCTAAGTTTATAAAGCATTCTGAACAAAATAGATACCAAGGTAGTGTATTAAATCTACTTACATAAATTCGATTATTAGGGGTAGATAGCTAAATAATCTAATATTTTTTTTCACAAAAAAAAACCGAAGAGGAAATCCTCTTCGGTTAATATCAATTACTATAATCCATTTAAGGACAATAATAATTTATTACTTTTTCATTAATGGAAGAGAAATTTCTTCATTATTAATGCTAGTTTTTAAGATATAAATACCCTGTGCTAAAGTACTAACATCAACACTAAATTCACCATTACCAATAGAGTTAGCAGATTGAGAAAGAACAGTAACACCAAGAGAATTAATAATTCTTAATTCTAATACATCTAATTGATTAGATCCTGTACTAAGCTTCAATACATCTGCAACTGGGTTAGGGTATGCACTTAAGTTTACTACATCAACTTCATCTAA
>DKGK01000096.1 GCA_002453265.1 Flavobacteriales bacterium UBA6772
TGAGAATTGTTATGATGGAAATGTAAACCTATTTACTATTGTTGGTTGAGGGCTTCGAGACCCTCAGCCTGACAAAGAAATAAAATGTTAATTGTTAATTGTTAAATATTATGTGGAAGCAAAATAAATCGCTCCCCGACCTTCTATACATCATACTTTAAACACTAACCGTACTTTGCACCTAGTACCTAAAACACCTAACAAAATATACAGTCACAAATTATTGCGTATAAACACTATGAAATTATCTTTGCGGTATGGGAAACAACAGAAACAAGAGACTCTTTAAAAAAGGGGAACGTATAGAACTTACAATAATAGATTTAGCATTTGGCGGAAAAGGAATCGCGAAAATCCCCACTGAGGATGGCGATTTTGTATGTTTTGTAGACAATACCTTACCCGGACAAAAGGTTTTGGCATCGGTAGATAAATGTAAAAAGAAACACGCAGAATGCAAATTAATTGAGGTTTTAGAGAGGTCTGATGCAGAAGTTGAGATTCCATACCAACTTATACCTGGCGCTCCTTATGCCCAGCTGCCCATAAAAATGCAGGAAGCCAATAAGAAAAACACTTGTTTACAGTTGTTTAAACGCATTGGTAAAATTGAGGATATAGAGGATTATTACGACGAATTTTTAAGCTCTCCGGATGTATGGCATTACCGTAATAAAATGGAGTATTCTTTTTCGGCTATTCGTTACGATTTTGATGTAAAGCACGATGTAGATGATTTTGCTTTTGGCTTTAAACACCGAGGTACTTGGTGGATGGTAGAGAACTTAGATAAAGATTCTGGCTTATTTGATGCCGAGTTAGAAAATGCATTCCCTAAACTTAAAAAGTTTTTTATGGATGCAAATTTAAGTCCATGGCACCCACCAAAAAAAGAAGGTTTTTTGCGTTTTTTAGTAGCTAGAAAATCTTACGCAGAAAATAAATTACTCCTAAATTTAGTAACGACCTCTTCGGAATTAGCTGCTTTTAAAATGGACGAGTTCGTGGCACTGTTAAAAGAGATTTTAGGAGAGCGTTTTGCAGGTTTACTTCACACTATAAACGATAGTATTGGCGATAGAATTCAGGCTACCGATGGAAGCTGTACTTTAATTTATGGCTCTTCTAAAATTGTAGAAAATCTGTTGGGTTTAAACTTTGAAATTAGCATGCAGAGTTTTTTCCAAACCAACCCTAAGTGTGCCGAAAAGCTCTACCAAAAAGTTATTGACTATGTGCAAGCTACCGACCAAAAACAAGAAGTTATAATGGACTTGTTTTGTGGTACAGGAACCATAGGACAGTTAATTTCGTCGCAAATACCAGATGCCGAAGTTATTGGGGTAGATATAGTACCCGAAGCGATTGAAGATGCTAAGAAAAATGCAAAAAGAAATGGCGTAAATGGCTTGAAGTTTTATGCAGCCGATGTGGGCAAGTTCTTACAAGAATACCCACAATATAAAGGCACCATTTCTACCGTGATACTCGATCCTCCTAGAGCAGGAATTGCACCTAAAACACTCAAAAAAGTGGTTTACCTAGATGCACGCAGAATTGTTTATGTTTCTTGTAATCCTGCCACACAAGCAAGAGATACTGAGTATTTAGTGAGCTGTGGTTACCAATTAAAAAAGGTGAGTTTTGTTGATCAATTTCCACATACCTCGCATGTAGAGAGTATTGTTTTGTTTGAGAAATAGGGATTAAGTAATAGGTAGTTAATCCTTAGAATTTAAGGGTTAAGGGATTAGTAGCTGGTGAGGATTAATATTCCTAAACTACATATAGACAAGGGTTATTGGTACTGAAACACTTTGTCCTAGGTCTACGACAAAATCACATTGTTCGAAGGTAGGTTCAGAAATTCCAATGGAAGGATTATTAGAAAAACCAAAACCTTCTTGAGGAATAAGGTTCAAAAAACCACCCATTTCCATTTCGCCATTTTCGTTTTCATCGTGTAAAATACTTATGGCATAAGTACCAGCCTGCATATTGTCAATTTCTATTTCCATTGCCGTAGCAGTTACAGCTACTGCCGTGTCTTGGTAAAAAACAGTCTCCGAATTAAAGCTTGATGAGCTGTTGTATATTGCAATTGCAATAGCTCCATTTGTATTTTCGAAGTTGTATACTTGCAACACAATTTTAGTATTGACTAATAAACTGTCTATTATAGTAGGCTTATCGCCAACGTTAGAATCCTTGGTACAACTTGAAAAACTCAAGAGTACTAAGATGATAATTATAGCTGATTTTTGTAATATAGTATTCATTGTTCTAGTGGCTTAGCAAGCAAATATAATTATTATATTTAATTTATGAATAAACTCATTTTCATTCTATCCTTTGTTGGACTTTTTGACTGTATGGCTCAAATTGAAGATTCTGTTTTAGTAGATGGCGAACTAATTGCTGTTGAATTACTCGACGAAATTACTTTAGGTCCTATAACCTTAAATTCTATTGAAAAAATTGAATTTTATAGACTTCGTAAAAAAGTACATAAAGTCTATCCTTTCGCCTTGGCGGCAAAAGAACAATTAATAGAGTTAGAAGAGGATTTGAAATACGCAGAGAATAAAAGACATAAGAGAAGAATTGGAAAACTTCACGATAAGTGGATACAAGAGAATTTTACAAATAAAATAAAAAAACTTACACGCTCCGAAGGGCGAATATTAATAAAACTAATTCACAAAGAAACTGGGAATAGCGCTTATAATTTGGTGCGGAATTACAGAAATGGTCTCACAGCACTACTCTGGCAAAAACTAGCAAAATATTTCGATGGTGATTTAAAAGCTACATTTCAACCAAAAACAAACAAAGAGGATAGGTGGATTGCACATATTCTCTGGGAAATGAGAATGAATAATTCTACGCTAAAAAAGAATCTATAAGAGAAGGCTTAATTGTGGTTTTACTTACTTCAAACTCAAACCAATCTTGTAAAGGAATTTCAAAACCTACGCCATTCAAATAATTATTTAAAGCCAAGTTTAAACCCTCTCTATACTCCGGATGGTTTGTGCCAATTTTGTCTATATGAGTTAAATCGTTTTGTGCAAATCCTTCAAATTTTGGTCCTGTAATTTCTATATCAAAACTAGCAGGATTTTGCCCAATAGGACTATGAATGGTAGTTGTAAACTGATGCCAGAAAGCAGATTGAATACAATTATTTTCGAATAATTGCTTTACCACTTCTAAAGAATCTATTGTTTCTTGTTCGGTTTCTGTAGGAAAACCATACATTAGGTAAGCATGAACCATAATGTTTTCATCTGAAAAAGCTTTTGTTACTCGAGCTACTTGAGCAATGTCCACCCCTTTTTTCATTTTTTTCAGCAATCTATCCGAAGCTACTTCTAGTCCGCCTGTTACAGCAATACAACCCGATTTTGCCAATAAAGCACAAAGCTCCGCATTAAATGTTTTTTCAAAACGAATGTTAGTCCACCATGTAATATAGACTTTTCGTTCTATGAGTTTTTCTGCTAATTGTCTTAGCATTTTTGGTGGAGCTGCCTCATCAACAAAATGAAAGCCCGTTGTACCCGTTTCTTCAACAAGTTTTTCAATTTTAGAAACTAAATCGTCTGCGGTAGTATTCTGATAATTTCCTATATAATCGAGATTAACATCGCAAAAAGTACACTGTTTCCAGTAGCAGCCATGAGAAATGGTAAGCTTATTCCAACGTCCATCGCTCCACAATCTATGCATAGGATTCATCACATCTAAAAAGGATAAATACTTGTTTAACTTTAAACCTATATAAGTTGGAGCTGGGAGATTTTTATGGTGAACTATAGTATTGGGTAACTTATTTTTATAAACGACTTTATTATTCTCTAAAATAAAGGTTCTTTCAAGTTTCGATTTGTCAATTTTACCAAATAAGTATTCTGTAATTTTTAAAAGAGGAGCTTCCCCATCATCTAAGCAAATAAAATCTACGTACTTAAATATACGAGTATCGGTAAGCGAACGCAATTCTGTATTGCAATAACCGCCACCAAAAGCAATTTTAATTTTCTTAAATCTCTTTTTAATAAACTGGGCACAACGCAGTGCAGCAAACAAATTACCAGGAAAAGGAATGCTAAAACAAACCAAATCGGGTTCATGCTCATCTAATTCGCCCATTAATAACAAAAGCAATAGTTGCTCTATAGAAGTATGTTCAAACTTTAGATATTCGTCTAGTTGGTCAAAACTACTCGCCGAGGTAGCTATTTGTTCTGCATATCGGGTAAAAGAGAAAAACTCATCTACGTTGGCTCTAATAAAATCGCCTAATTCTTCTACAAAAAGCGTAGCCATATGTTTGGCTTTGTCTAAGACTCCTAAGTTTCCAAATGCAAAATCTAAATCTTCTGCCCTAAGCTTTTGGCACCTATGAGATTTCGGTAAAAAGCCCTTATGTAAAAGCTGATAAGCAGCAGTAACATTTTGTTTTTGCAAATACGAAATGACAAAATCTACCTTATCTATATAATCCTCTTTGTATTGCCATACTAAGGGATATTCGAAACTATTATTTTGCTCTGCCTCCATAAAAACACGAGCGATAAAATCCTTAGTAAAAACTTTTAGAAATAAGTCGATACTCAAATCGCATTGTACTGTAGGAATTTCTTGAGTATCGAGATAACCTTTTAAATACGCTGTTGCAGGATAAGGCGTATTTAGTTGTGTAAATGGAGGTGTTACTAGGAGGGTTTTTATAGACATGGGGCAAAGATAGTATAAGTTCTCAATCCTATTCATAAAAAAAGGCACCTATGGAGCCTTTAATATATTCTAATCTCAACAAGTATTTGTGTTAGTTATTTTCCTTGATGTAAAGAGGTCGGAAATATAAAAGGAAAATAGGAAATAGTATTTAGCGAGTTGACAATGAACAAATGATTTATTTGAAGTTCAAAAAAATGATTTTTACAGGCTCCTCATTTGGCTCTAGAGAGTTCTCAGAATAATGCAAAGCTAAGTTAGCTAAGCATTTATTATAGTTATTAAATTACTTTCTGCTTTGACATTTAGTAAAATTACATTTCAGTTTAAAGTAAATACTCTCAAATCGCGGCACTAAAAAACAGCTTTTTGTGTTATTGTTTTACTTTTTTTCATACTTTGAATTCTACATACAAAAAAGTTAATACTAAAACAAAGTTAAATAGTATAAGCAAACAGAAAAAGCTCCTTACGGAAAGAAGAGTTAGTTCAATACCGTCTAAAATTAACTGCTTGTATCTAACCTCTTAAGAAAATACTTTCAAATTTTATATTCAGTTATTATTTATTAAATTAGTCACTTAAAACAGGCAACTAAGGTTAAACAACAATGTAGTGAGTAATTTAAATGGACGTCCAGAAATCAATAATATCAGCTATTTTTAAAGAGATTTATTTTTCAGAAGAAGAAATAGTCATGATTGAAAATAAATTTGAAAAAATAAGTTTAAAGAAAAAGGATGTACTCCTCAAAATAGGTGACACAGTTTATTCTCAATATTACATCAGCAGCGGTTGTTTAAGGACTTATTTTGTTGACAACCTCGGCAAAGAGCACACTGTACAATTTGCGGTAAAAGATTGGTGGATAAGCGATTATACTGCTTTTTTTTCGACATCAAAAGCGATAATGACTATAGACTGTATTCAAAACGCTTCAGCATATAAAGTATCCAAAAAGGACATGGAAAGTCTTTATGCCAAAATTCCTCAATTAGAAACATTCTTTAGGCAAAAAATGGAAGTAGCTTTCGCTGGGTTTCAAAAAAGGATAATTGGAAACTTGTCGCAATCAACAAAAGAAAAATACACTTCATTTATAAGTACTTACCCAAATATTGAACAGAGTGTAAAGAACTATCACATCGCTTCGTATTTAGGAGTTACAACAGAAACTCTTAGTAGAATTAGAAAAGAAATTGCCCAAGAGTAGTTTCTTATTATACATCAATTTTTTTCTAACTTAAACGACCTATTTTTGCTGAATCAATCCAAAATAGATTGTAATTAAATGATTTCCTATGAAGAATTTTGAGTTTAAAAACCCTACAAAAATAATTTTTGGCAAAGGAGGAATAGAAACAATAGCAACTGAGATACCTGCAGATGCCAAGATATTACTTTTATACGGTAAAGGAAGCATCAAGAAAAATGGTATCTACAAACAAGTCAAAACGGCCCTTACAGCTTTTGAAATAGAAGAGTTTGGAGGAATTCCAGCAAATCCTGAATATGCTATCTTAAAAGAAGCACTAACAGTTATAAAAGATAAGAAAATCACATTTCTTTTAGCTGTAGGAGGTGGATCAGTAATTGATGGCACAAAGTTTCTTTCTTCTGCGGGAGAATATAAAGGAGAAGACCCTTGGGATATCTTAGATAAAAAAATCCCAACCAAAAAAGGAATCCCATTTGCCACAGTCCTTACATTGCCAGCTACAGGTTCTGAAATGAATTCAGGAGCTGTTATTACAAGGGCAGAAACAAAGCAAAAACTAACAATGGGAGGTCCAGGATTATTCCCTCTTTTTTCAGTACTCGACCCTAATGTGATTCAATCGATTCCAAAAGGTCAAATTGCAAATGGTCTAGCAGATGCTTTCACGCATGTTTTAGAGCAATACATGACTTACCCAACTGGAGCTAAATTGCAAGACCGTATAGCAGAAGGTATCCTTCAAACATTAATCGAAGTAGCACCTGTTGTACTAAAAGATCCTACAAACTATCAAGCTGCTTCAAATTTTATGTGGAGTTGTACTATGGCACTTAATGGATTAATTCAAAAAGGAGTTCCCACAGATTGGGCTATTCATATGATGGGGCATGAGCTCACAGCTCTATTTGGTATCGATCATGCCAGAACATTGGCTATTCTTACCGGCTCTCACTACACATATAATTTCAATACTAAGAAAGAAAAACTCGCACAATATGCCGATCGAGTTTGGGGAACAACCGAAGGTTCTCTTGATGAAAGAGCAAAAATAGGTATTGAGAAAACCGTTACATTTTTCCATTCGCTAGGTATTAAAACCAAACTATCAGAATATACTAGTGACTATAAAGGAACAGGTGCTGAAATAGCAAGAAGGTTAACGGAAAGAGGAATGGTCGCCTTAGGAGAACATGG
>DKGK01000093.1 GCA_002453265.1 Flavobacteriales bacterium UBA6772
CACATTGACTATTTTGACTTATTTTTCAAACTCAAAACTCAAAACTTTTTCATCCCATTTCCCTATTATTACAAATATCTACTAGTTTCCATCTAAGCTTTTCCATTCTCCAAATTGAATACTTACATTTGAGCGATGCCCAAAACAAAGGAACATATTGCCCAATTTTTAAAAACCCTGCCTACTAGTGCTGGGGTGTATCAGTATTTCGATAAGGAAGATGTTATTCTCTATGTAGGAAAGGCAAAGAACCTTAAACGACGAGTGTCATCCTATTTCCATAAGGAGCATTCCGATTATGGTAAGACCAGGGTTTTGGTAACAAAAATTGAGCGCATTGAATATATCGTTGTCGATAGCGAAGTGGATGCTCTTTTATTAGAGAATAATCTGATAAAGAAACTTCAGCCACGTTACAACGTAATGCTCAAGGACGATAAAACTTATCCATGGATATGTATTAAGAAAGAACGATTTCCTAGAGTATTTTCTATTCGTAATCTGGTTAAAGATGGTTCCGAGTATTTTGGTCCTTACTCTTCCTCTCGTGCTATGAAAGTACTTTTAGAATTGATAAAACAGCTCTATCCACTCCGTTCTTGCTCTTTTAATTTAAGTGAAGAAAATATTGATAAGGGTAAATTTAAAGTTTGTTTAGATTACCACATAAAAAAATGTTTGGGTGCCTGCGAAGGTTATCAGACTGAGGAAGATTACGATACGTCTATTTCAGAAATACGTTCTATATTAAAAGGAAATACCCGTACTATTATTCAACCTTTAAAAGAACAGATGCAAGAATTTGCAGCGAATTTAGAGTTTGAAAAAGCTCATGAGATAAAAGAAAAACTAGACGCTTTAGAAAATTATCAATCTAAATCTACCGTGGTGAGTCCTACCGTACATAATGTAGATGTATATACCATTTTCTCGGATACAGATTCTGGGTATATTAATTATTTCAAGATTATAAATGGGGCTATTATTCAATCGCATAATTTAGAAATAAAGAAAAAGTTAGAAGAGGAAGATGTAGATTTATTAACCATGGCGATTATAGAAATACGTGAGAAATTCCATTCTACTACCAAAGAAATAATCCTCAACATTGAAATTATTAACCCCTGGGAAGAGGTGCGTATTCATGTACCTCAAAGAGGAGATAAAAAAGCACTCATCGATTTATCTTTGCGCAATGCTCACTATATGCGTTTAGAGAAATTAAAGAAAATTCAAATTGTAGATCCCGAGCGACACAGTAAAAGAATTTTAGAGCAGGTGCAAAAAGACCTACGATTAACCGAATTACCTATTCAAATAGAGTGTTTCGATAATTCGAATATTCAAGGAACAAATCCAGCATCGGCTTGTGTAGTTTTTAAAAATGCCAAACCTAGTAAAAAAGATTACCGCCACTTTAACATTAAAACGGTAGAAGGCCCCGATGACTTTGCTTCTATGGAAGAGGTGGTTTACCGTCGTTATAAAAGATTAAAAGAAGAAAACGAACCTTTCCCGCAGCTCATAATTATAGATGGTGGTAAAGGGCAGTTAAGCTCTTCGCTAAAAGCTTTAGATAAATTAGAACTCCGTGGTAAAATTGCCATTGTTGGTATTGCTAAGCGTTTGGAAGAAATCTACTTTCCTGGCGATTCGGTTCCCCTATATATTGATAAGCGTTCGGAATCTTTAAAGCTGATTCAGCATTTGAGAAATGAGGCTCACCGTTTTAGTTTGGCACATCACCGTAACTTGAGATCAAAGTCTGGCTTGCATTCTGAGTTAGACGATATTACTGGTATAGGACCTAAATCGAAGGTAGATTTATTGAAAAAGTTTAAATCTATAAAACGAATTAAAGAGGCTACTGTAACAGAATTAACTGAATTATTGGGCATGAGTAAGGCTCAAAAATTGATTAGCTATTTTAAAGATGGAGAAAATAAGGATTGATAAATGGCTTTGGACGGTAAGGATTTTTAAATCTCGTAGTATCGCCACACAAGCTTGTAAATCGGGTAAGATAAAAGTAAACGCTAGTAAGTGTAAACCCGCACGTATGGTTACTGTAAACGATTTGATTTCGGTAGATAAAAAAGGACTCAAATTAGAGTTCAAAATTCTAGAAATCCTAAAATCTAGAGTAGGATTTTCTATTGCTAAAGATTGCTACGAAGATCTAACTTCTATAGAAGAACGAGAAAAGTTTAAAGCTTTTCATGGTCGTAGATTATCAGGTGAAGACAGAGAAATTGGTCTGGGAAGACCTACAAAAAGAGATCGAAGAGAACTTGAGACTTTCAAAGATAATGATGAGTGGAAGGATGAAGATTGGTCCTATGATATGGTGGATGATGAATAATCTCAATTACCCAATTTCAATGGACATTACAGATTCTGGGGCATTCCTAATAAATGTGCAGGGCAGAATGTTGAATATTGGTCATCAAACTCTTAGTGCATGTGTAGTATAGGAATAAAGAAAAACATTTTTAGAAAATCAATAAAACACAATTTTAAATAACAGAATTATTTCCTGTACAATACTCTTTTTACATTTTTTAACTATCCCATTTACTAGATACTAGTCACTACATACCATAGAAACGCGAATATTTCTTTTCTTTGTTGCCATTATTACTAACAGAAAAAAACAATCAGATGTTTAAGAGAATTTTAGTCTTAGCCATGGCAATTCTTTTTGCTGCTCCATCACTAGTGAAAGCAGACGAAGGAATGTGGTTACCAATGTTCGTTAAGAGATTGAACGAAGTAGATATGCAAGCTGCAGGTTTGCAATTAACGGCCGAAGAGTTGTACAGCATTAACCATTCTAGTTTAAAAGATGCTATCGTAAGTTTCGGTGGTTTTTGTACTGGAGAAATTATTTCTGGTGAAGGTTTAATCCTTACGAATCACCACTGTGGTTACGGCGCTATTCAAGACCATTCTACTGTAGAAAACGATTATTTAACAGACGGTTTTTGGGCGATGAATCGTTCAGAAGAATTAGAGAATCCAGATTTATTTGTAGATTTTTTATTGCGTATGGAAGATATGACAGACCGTGTATTGGCTGTTGTAAACGACGATATGACTGAAGACGAAAGAGCTCAAGCTATAGATGCAGAGATCAAAGTAATTAAAGGAGAAGTTACCGAAGGC
>DKGK01000046.1:0-3007 GCA_002453265.1 Flavobacteriales bacterium UBA6772
AAATCGACTCATTTCCCTTTCGAAAACTAAGTATAACTTAGTCTAAGAAGCAACAACTAGCAATAAACAAATGAAAATAGTATTCGCAACGAACAACCCAAACAAGCTTAAAGAAATACAAGCTTTAATGCCCTCGGGAATAGAAATTATAAGCTTAAAAGAAATTGGCTGCACAGAAGACATTCCAGAAACAGGAAAGACTTTAGAAGCCAACGCTTTTCAGAAAGCACGCTATTTAAAAGAAAAATACGGTTACGACTGTTTTGCCGACGATACGGGATTAGAGGTAGAATCTTTAAATGGTGCTCCAGGAGTTTATTCTGCTCGTTATGCAGGTTCTCAAAGATCTGCTGAGGATAATATGGCGAAAATACTTAACGAACTTAATGGAACTAAAAACCGAAAAGCTCAGTTTAGAACAGCCATCGCATTAATTCTAAATGGCGAAGAACAGCTTTTTGAGGGTTTCGTAGAAGGATATATTAGTGAAGCCAAACAAGGAGCCAAGGGTTTTGGTTACGATCCAATATTCTTACCCGAAAACGAAACAAGAAGTTTTGCAGAAATGAGTTTAAATGAAAAGGGAGCTATAAGCCACAGAGGAAGAGCTATAAGGAAATTAGTAGTGTTTTTAAAGAATCAATAATTGTTTTTTTGCTTAAGCGTTTTAATGCAGGATAAAAAACATTAAGCTTATCCGATAGATTACACGATATTGTAATAATCGTATATTTTGAAAATTAATACATAGAGAAAAATAAGTCAGAATAGTCCTTATGTCAAAAGGTAATTGATGGACTGGGTAGAAAAAGTTTTAAGTTTAAAAAAAGTCAATGTGTCAAAAAGTGGTTAACAAAATTAATTTCAGTTTCCTTTTTTATTCCCGACCTCTTTTATTTTAGTTAAAGAAGCGTGTAAAATGAGCGTAGCAAAATGCTGTTTGAGCTTGCCGACCAAAGGAAGGCTAGTGTTTCATTTTGGTAGCCATTTTAAAGTATCTGGAACTTTAAGAAAGAAAATATTCATGATTTTTCGTTCTTTTCATCAAGGAAAAGGACTACCACAAATAATTTTTGTCTTGAATCGTAACCGACAAGCATAATAACTTTTTAAGCTAAAAACAAAGTTCCTAAAAAACAGCTAAATTGTTAATATCTTAAAGTCCCAAAAAACACAAGATTTAAAAACATCTTATATATTTGAAACTCTTGTAAAGAACTAGAAACGCTATGGGAAATTTCATTGTATCGGCACGTAAATACAGACCACAAACCTTCGACACCGTTGTAGGACAGCAGTCTATAACCAATACTTTGAAAAACGCTATTGTTAATAATCACCTAGCACAAGCCTTTTTATTTTGCGGTCCTCGTGGCGTTGGTAAAACAACCTGTGCACGTATTCTCGCTAAAACAATCAACTGTTTTAATATTAGTGAGCAAACGGAAGCTTGTAATACCTGTGAGTCCTGTACCTCGTTTAACGAGCAACATTCTTTTAATATTCACGAGCTAGATGCAGCCTCCAACAATTCTGTAGAAGACATCCGTACTTTAATAGAGCAAGTGCGAATTCCACCACAAGTAGGAGATCGCAAAATCTATATTATAGATGAGGTACATATGTTGTCTAAATCTGCCTTTAATGCATTCTTAAAAACATTAGAAGAACCTCCAGCGCACGCAATATTTATTTTAGCCACTACCGAGAAACATAAAATCATACCTACTATACTTTCTCGTTGTCAGATTTTCGACTTCAAAAGAATACAGGTAGAAGATGTAGTTTCTCACCTTGCTGCAATTTGCAAAAAAGAAACTATAGAATTTGAGCCAGACGCCTTACATATAATAGGACAAAAAGCAGATGGTGCTTTGCGCGATGGACTTTCTATATTCGATAGAATGGTTAGTTTTAATCAGGCTAAAATCACCTATAAAGATACTATCGAGAACCTAAATATTCTGGATTATGACTATTATTTTAAAGTGGTGGATCAGGCATTAAAACAAGACATCCCTTCTTCCCTACTTACCTTTAACGAAATACTTCAAAAAGGCTTCGACGGACATAACTTTATTAACGGTTTAGCAGAACACCTTCGTAATGTACTCGTTTGTAAGAATCCACAAACAGTAGAATTACTTGAGGTAGGATCCACGATAAAACCGAAGTACGTAGAACAGGCGAATACTTGTAATCAAGACTTTATTTTAGGAGCTTTAGAAATATGTAACGAGTGCGATATACACTATAAAGCAAGTCGAAACCAACGACTACTTTTAGAGCTTGGTTTAATGCAAATTTGTTCTCTCTCTTCCGAAGGAGGACTAAAAAAAAAACGCCGTAAGTCATTCATCTTAACGCATACCTTATTTGTAAATCCTACAAATAAGGGAGTTATTGCTCCTATAAAAACAATTGTAAAAGAGAAAATTAATAAAACATATACCCAAGCCTCTACTCCTACTGAGGCTATAAGTACTCAAAAAGTAATTCTTAAAAAGTCGAACCCTGCATTTATCAATAAAATAAAAAAAGGAGGTCTGTCTGGATTATCTATCAACCAATTTCTAAATAAAAAAGAAACGAGTACTAGTGAAGTAGAATACCAAGTAGCAACTGGAGAATCGAGATCCGACTTTCATCAAGAACAATTGAACCCACTTTGGTTAGAGTACGCTAAAACGATAGAGTCCAAAGGAAAAATATCCTTATTCAGATTATTTTCAGATCAATTACCTAAAATAGGTGAGAACTACCTACTCCACTTCCCGGTAGAAAGTCAAGCTTTAGCAGATGATTTACAAGTTGAAAAACCAGAATTATTATCTTTTTTAAGAAAGAATCTCAACAATTATGGAATTAATATAGATTTCCCAATAATTGAAATAGAACATACCAAAATGCTCTATACAGCCCAAGATAAGCTGAAGCATATGGCAGAGAAGCACCCCAAGCTTATGTATCTTAAAAAGTTATTGGATCTGGATTTAACCTAGAATAA
>DKGK01000046.1:3376-6972 GCA_002453265.1 Flavobacteriales bacterium UBA6772
TTTTTTTAGGCTAACACAAAGCTTTAACCTTTTCTAAAACCCACTCCAACTGTTGTTCTCTACTAAGAGAACTATTATCTAATACTAAAGCATCCTCGGTTTGAATTAAAGGAGCAATAGTACGATGCGTATCGATATAATCTCGTTCGGCTATATTTTCTTTAACAGCTTCAAAAGTAACATCCAAACCATTATAAGTCATTTCATCTAAGCGTCTTTGGACACGAATGGCTTCGGAAGCAGTCATAAATAATTTTAATTCTGCTGCAGGAAAAACTACAGAAGCAATATCTCTACCATCCATTACAATTCCTTTAGACTTACCCATTTCTTGCTGTTCTGCAACTAAAAGTTCGCGAACTTCAGCAATCACACTCACCTTACTTACGTAGCTAGAAACTTCCATTCCTCTAATTTCAGATTCTACCGAAATACCGTTTAAAGTAGCTTCGGACTTCCCCTGTTCATTAATTTGAAACGCAATTTTAATTTCACCTAAACTAGAAACCAAACCTGCTTTATTTATTTCTTGCTTGTCTACAAACCCATTTCGCAATGCATACAAAGTAACTACTCTATACATTGCACCAGTATCGATGTATTTATAAGACAATAATTTGGCTAAGGCTTTCGCTAAAGTACTTTTCCCAGTAGATGAGTAGCCATCTATAGCTATAATAATTTGCTTCATTTACGTTTAAATTTACTCAAACTAGAAGTTATAGAAAAAGTATGCATTGGACCGGTAGCGTGTAATGACGCTCTAGAATAGTTAAAATGAAATTTAGATACTCTCATAGTAAATCCCCAAGATAAACCTACATTGTGTTTGTATAGTTCCAAAGCCAACTCTTGTCTTCTTCTAAAATTATAACCCAACCTAATATTAAAGTTTTTAGTAAACAGAAATTCAGCTCCTAAATGTAAATGAGATACTAGATTATCTCGAAAAGAATACGAACTCGTAATGGTCTCGTTTGTAAAAGGGTCTACCTCTTCAGAGGTTCCCTGATAAGATAAATCCCATTTTTCGAGATGAGCCCATGTAATAGACCAACGCAAAGGAGCGTGTTCTAATTTTGTTGAAACTCCTAAGAGAAGTTCAAAAGGCATAGGCTCTCTTGTACCTGCATAGGTTTTAATCTGAAAGCCAAGATTACGCATTAATACAGATGCCATCAATCTACCCTCTTTTAAAGAGTAAGAAGCCGATAAATCTGTAAGTAATCCATAAGAATTAAAAGAATCGAAATTTGAATAAACTCCTTTTACAGCTGCACCTAAATGTAAAACAGAATCTATATGGATTGCAGTAGAAGCATAAGCAGCGTATTCTCCAGCAGAAAATGAACCTGTAGTATTCCCAAATTCATCGGTACGAGTAAAATCTCCGTAATTTAAATACTGCATCCCTAAGGTAATATTCCCCAACTTCTTATTTGGTAAGCCGTAAAGTAAGCTACCAAACTTTACGCCTGCATAATAGTTTGTAAAATTAGCAGACAGCTGATTATTCATCCCACTATGGTTAAGCGAAGGTAATTGATGTGCTAAATTAATATCATCGTCTAGCGTATTTACCAAGGCGTTTCCTAAAGCAAGTACTCTAGCAGAGGCGGTAAGGTTTAAAAATTCGTAGGTATTATCGCCTCCAATTTGAGCGAATACGGACTTCCAACAGATACACAGAAATAAAAATACGCTTGTAAATTTCATAATGGCTAAAATACTAATCTAATCGATAACGAAGTCTTGAACTTATTAGTATTTTACAAAAAGCTTTTTAGCTTTGTTAGATATTTAAAAATTGAGTAAAATGAAAAAAACATTACTTAGTATAGCCCTTTGTTTATGCGCTTCGGTATATGCACAAAAAGACAGTTTAACTTTGGATGACGCAATACTTGCACGTTGGAGTAAATTTGCACCAGACAGAATTAGTGGTTTACAATGGCTTAAAAATAGCAATGAATTTTGCTATAACGAAGGTTCAGACCTAATTATTGAAAACTTAAACGGCTCTAAAGAAACCTTAGAACTTTCGACCTTAAACTCCCATTTAGGAGAAGACAGCTTAAAACGATTCCCTAAAATTACTTGGTTAAGCGAATACAGCTTTAGATTTACGCATCAAAATAACTTTTACCGTTTTAATAAAGCTACTGGAGCGTTTCATAAACTATTTAGTTATGATGAAAATGCGGCCAATTCAGAATTCTCTGAGGCTGCAAATGCACTAGCATACACTACAGAAAACAATCTTTTTATACAAGATTCTAAAGGTGAAACACATCAAGTTACAAACGATGCTAACTCGGATATTGTAAACGGACAGGCAGTTCACCGATATGAATTTGGTGTTTACAAAGGTACATTCTGGTCTAATACTGGAAGCCATTTAGCTTTTTACCGAAAAGACGAAAGTATGGTTACCGACTATCCTTTAGTAAATACAGATGCACGTGTAGCAGAAGTAAAAATTGTTAAATACCCTATGGCAGGAATGTCTAGTCACCAAGTAACTTTAGGTATTTATAATTTAAAAACCGAGAAAACCATTTTTGTAAAAACAGAAGGAGACAAAGAGCAATATCTTACGAATATAGCCTGGAGTCCAGACGACAAACACATTTATATTGCGATTCTCAACAGGGATCAAAACCACATGCAGCTGAATAAATACGATGCTGAAACGGGAGATTTTGCAAAGACTTTATTTGAGGAAAAACATGAAAACTATGTTCAACCTTTACATCCTATGCTTTTTGTACAAGGAAATGATTCTGAATTTTTATGGAGATCTGAACGCGATGGTTACGATCACATTTACCGCTATTCGGTAAGTGGTGAATTATTAAATCAGGTTACTAAAGGAAAATGGGTTGTTAAGGACCTAATTGGCTTTAGCGATAAAGCAATACTTTTTACAGGAACGGATAAGAAAGGATTAGAAACTCAGGTTTATAAATCTGCATTAAAGAACTCTCGCTCTACTATGATTTCGGACGATGCTGGGGTGCACAGAGTAAAAATGAACACGGCAGGATCTTATATTATAGACTCCTTTAACAGCTTAGAAAACCCAGGAACTATAGAAATTATAGACAATTCGGGCTCTGTAGAACAAATACTTTTACAATCTGAAAATCCTTTTGAAAACACTTTATTAGGACAAACCGAACTCTATACTATAAAAGCAGAAGAAGGTACCGATTTGAATTGCAGAATTATTAAACCAGCAAACTTCGATGCGACCAAAACTTACCCAGCTTTGGTGTATGTATATAATGGACCTGGCGTACAGTTGATAAATAATAACAGTTTAGCGTCTGCTTCTTTATGGATGCATTATTTAGCCAACGAGTACAATTATATTGTTTTTACAGTTGATGGTAGAGGTTCGGAAAACCGAGGTAGAGAATTTGAACAAGCCATGTTTAGAAATTTAGGCGAGGTAGAAATGAAAGATCAAATTACGGGAGTAGAACATTTAAAATCGTTAGGTTATATAGATGAAAATAGAATTGCGGTACACGGTTGGAGTTACGGTGGATTTATGACTACCAACCTACTCTGTTCGTATCCTAATGTATTTA
>DKGK01000055.1:0-5982 GCA_002453265.1 Flavobacteriales bacterium UBA6772
TACGTTTTGAGCATCTATAGCAGCTAAATCTGCAGCATTAATAGTGTTGTTGAGTAATGTTGTAGCATCTGCTTGAGCTTCATTTGCATTATCAATGGTTTCAATAAGTACGTTTTGAGCATCTATAGCAGCTAAGTCGGCAGCATTAATAGTGTTGTTGAGTAATTCTGTAGCATCTGCTTGAGCTTCATTTGCATTATCAATGGTTTCAGTAAGTACGTTTTGAGCACCTATAGCAGCTAAGTCCGCAGCATTAATAGTGTTGTTGAGTAATGTTGTAGCATCTGCTTGAGCTTCATTTGCATTCTCAATGTTTTCAGTAAGCACGTTTTGAGCATTCACCGCAGCTAAATCTGCAGCATCAATAGTGTTATTGAGTAATGTTGTAGCATCTGCTTGAGCCTCATTTGTATTTACTATGGTTTCGTCAAGCTCTGTTTGTAAATTAGAATTTGTTTGATTACATTCAGTTATGTTTTGTTCTAATTCGTTCGAAACTTCAACTTCGTTTAAGAATGCATTTTCCCAGGTTGTAATACAAGCCCCACCAAGGTTACACGATGCATTGGAATTATATTCTACATATTGATTATTTATACATCCTGGTGAACCAAAACAGGAACCATCATCTTCCTCAGCTGCAGAGTTATAATTACAGTAGCTATCGTTCATACATCCATAAATCGTAACATCAAAATCGAATGAACTTATAACCACGAGACCATTTGTTGCATATCCATTAAATTCGGGATTAATATTAAATGCCATTACACTTCCCGATTCTTTTAATACAGCAAATATTACGTCCATTTCTCCATCTTGTAGTCCGTCTATTTCATTTGTAGAGGCGTCGTTACCCCAAATAGATATACTGAAAAATCCTTCTTGATACTCTGACAAGCCTACACATTCGGTAGTAAAACCATCATTATTTAAATCGCTAAAAGCAGCAATTGTACTTCCTTCTAATCCAATTGTATTAGAAAGATTAATTCCTAATGTCATGTTTGCACCAGTGTTACTTGAAGGTATAAAGTTAGAGGCATCTATTCCTAAGTCTGAAGTTTCTGTAGAGCACGAACCATCATCACATCCAGCCGTATAACCTTGGTGGTAATACTCTATATACGAAGCGTTTGTGCACCCAGGGAGAATACAAGTGCCATTATCTATTGTGGAACTTGGCGTGTAATTACAAGCCAGCTGATCAGTACATCCATTTAAGAAACAAGTCCCATCATTATTAGTCGCTTGCTCATTAAAGTTTTCTGCCCAGTTTGATGTACATCCATATATACAAAATGGGGTAACTAATGCGGTAGTTGTTTGCACATTCATACTATTACTAGTATAACTAACTTCGATAGGCATAATTATAGTATAAATACTTTCACCATCTATTAGTTGAAAACTAATTAGTTCTCCAGGTAAAGCCCCGTCCACTATGCCGGTAGTTGAATCGTCTCCCCATACTGCCAAGGTTGTTTGGCTAAGGTTATATACATTACTAGAGCCTACAGTTTGTCCGTTAGAATTAAAAGCTACTAGGTAGCTATTTTCTGATGTAATGGGCAATGAACTAATAAAGTCTGGAAGTAACATTATCGTCATGTTATTTCCTGTATTTCCTAAAAAAAGTTCTGGAATATCGCATTGAGCGTTTGATGTAAGAGAAAAAGAAAGAGCAAATAAAATACCTAATAATGTTTTCATTCTGAGGGTGTTTAGTTTTTTTTTACGCTCTAAACGTAGCAATTATTATTCCAATTAGTTATACAGCCTTTAACAAATGTATGCTTACTGTTGCTTTCTCATTGTCTGGAAATTTAAAAGAATATTTACTGTCTGGTTTTAGCCCTGCAAATTTTGCGGCATTTAAAAAGCTACTTAATTCTATAATGTATTGATCGGTATATCCATGAGTCGCATCATAAGGTGTGCTGAGTGTTTTTCCTATATTTTGGGATGCTATTTGTGGCTTTATAGAATGTAATTCTACGAGAAGTAAACCAAACTTTTTTAAGTATGGAGTCCACGATTTTAAATGATTACTAAGGTTTTGAAAAAGTTCATTATTAGGAATTCTTCTTCCTCGGTAGGAAAATGCTCCTCCAGATTTACATTCTAGTATAGTAACGTTTGGTTGCTTATAAATCCTATTATGGTCTAAAAATGTTCTTGTGTTTAACAAATCACCTAGTTCTACTCCATGTTTCTCTTTCAGCATTTCGTTCATAGTATTTGGATCACTAATATCACCAAACTCTACTTCAGCCCATATATCAGCCTTTTCCATTGTTTGTCTAGTAGCAATTCTTGCTTTTTGATTATAGTCTGCACCTACTATAAAAAGAGGATATTTATCCAATAATTCTCCTCGTTTTGTTTTACTATAAATAACATCGAAAACATGTTCGATAAAAGTACCATCTCCACAACCTACATCTATAAAGCCTTTCGGTTGTTCTTCTATTGGTTTGTTAAATAATTCAATAATTATCTGATCAACTTTATTGAAATAGGTTTTATGTGCACCTCCGCTTCCCCAAACATTCATATATCTGTATACATGACTTTCGTGACCCTCTTCATCACTTTCCCATAATTCATTTGGATTTCCTGTTAAAAGTATTTCTAGGTTTGCAAAAGTTGGTAGATATGAAACTGTTACTCCATAAGCACTCGCTCTTTTTGTATAATACAATCCCTTAGCTGTTAATTTTATTTCTGAGTGTTTTGAAGTAGTAAATTCTAAGTTGTGTAGTATTTCAACAAACCAGTTGAAAGTATTTTTCGGTAGATCCAGTTTCTCAGCTGTTAGTATAGAAAATTCGTTTAGATCGTTTAATTTATTATTTATACCTAAGCCAACCATCGTTGGGGCAAGTAAAATTCCCTCCATATGTATCGCCATTCGTTCGCTAATATTATTTTGATTATTTTTTTTGAAATTTGTTAAGTTATCCCACGATTTATTCAAAGCAGTGATGTTAGCATTTTCAGAAATAATATTTCTAGGTCTAACGGTGTATTTTTTTATTAATTCGTAAAAATCGTCGTAAAAATCCGCAAGATTAAAGGCTTGTCTCCCTTCTTCTGTAAGCTTTAGAGTTATTTGTTCATTAGTATTATTTACCTCCCTGTTTAAATAACCCTGAGATGCAAGTATTCTAAGAGCTACATTAAGATAGCCTTCATTTGCTTTTACTATCTTATTAAGTGCCTCAAGTGTCCATTGGTTTTGATTCAAAAATAAAGTCAAAACATTCATCTTTTTTAAATTGCAAATAGTAGGTATTAGTGCCCATCCATCTAAGTGAAGGAAAATTCGCTTTCTTATTTCTGTAAGCTTGGTTTGTTTGATTTCTAAGTTCATAATTTTTTAAATTAAAAAAGCCTTCTATAACTTTAGAAGGCTTTGAATTAATAATGTATTTGTATACAAAGTTGCCTTCCTGTTTAGGATGGACAATAACAATTGATATTTAGTTGCTTTTTCACTGTGTTAAATGTAGAAAATATTTTTGAATTATTATCATATACGCAAAAATAAAAGCGGCTTCCGCCGCTTTTATTTATTTTTTTCTAAAGTAAATCCTAATCGGAACTCCATGCAAATCGTACATATCTCTCATTTTATTTTCGATAAATCTTTTGTAAGGATCTTTTACATACTGTGGTAAATTACAGAAAAATGCAAACGAAGGAACCATAGTAGGGATTTGTGTGATGTATTTAATTCTCACATACTTTCCTTTGTACGATGGTGGTGGTGTAGATTCCGTAATTGGTAAGAATCTATTATTTAATTCTGAGGTAGAAATTTTAGTGTTTTTTCTAGCATAGACTTCTACAGCCATTTCTACAGCTTTAAAAATACGTTGCTTTGTAGTAGCCGATATAAATATAATAGGGTAGTCTGTAAAAGGAGCTGTTTTAGCGTATATCATTTTACGGTAATGGTCAATAGTCATGGTCTCCTTGTTTTCAACCAAGTCCCACTTGTTGACTAACACAACAATTCCTTTATGATTTTTTTGAGCTAAATGAAAAATGTTTAAGTCTTGTGCATCAAAACCTATAGTAGCATCAACCATAACGATACATACATCACTATGCTCAATAGCACGAATGGTTCTCATTACAGAATAAAATTCAAGATTTTCGTGAACCTTAGCCTTCTTTCTTAAACCAGCAGTATCTACTAAAGTAAATTCGTTACCAAATTGATTGTAATGTGTATCAATAGAATCACGAGTAGTACCTGCAATATCGGTAACAATGTTTTTATTTTGCCCCATTAATGCATTCACTAATGAAGATTTTCCAGCGTTAGGACGACCTACAATAGCAAATTTTGGCAATTCATTTTCGTCTACTTCATCTTCCTTCTCAAAGGACGCTACTAAATCATCTAATAGTTCTCCAGTACCACTACCATTAATAGAGGATAAAGGATAGTATTCTCCTAAACCTAAATTGTAGAATTCCATAGCAGCATCCATTCTCATGGCGTTATCTACTTTGTTAACCACTACAAAAACGGGTTTATCTGTTTTGTAAAGAATACGGGCTACATCCATATCTAAATCGGTAGTTCCAGTTTCCACATCAACTACAAAAATAATCTGACTAGCCTCTTCAATAGCAATTTTTACTTGCTTGCGAATTTCTCCTTCAAAAACATCTTCCGAACCAGTAATATACCCACCTGTATCTATAACAGTAAAGTCTCTACCATTCCAATCTGAAGTGCCGTAGTGCCGGTCTCTCGTAACGCCACTTACAGAATCAACAATAGCTTGACGTCTTTGCGTGAAGCGGTTAAATAATGTAGATTTCCCGACGTTAGGACGACCTACTATAGCAACTAAATTCCCCATGACTTATGTGTAGTAACCGAAACGCTTCAAGTCTTGCTCGTTGTCGCGCCAGTTTTTTATTACTTTAACAAATAATTCTAAAAAGACTTTTTTACCGAAGAATACTTCTAAGTCTTTACGAGCTTCAGTTCCAACTTTTTTCAAAGCTTTTCCTTGATGCCCTATAATAATACCCTTTTGGGTTTCTCTTGCTACATTAATAATAGCACCAATACGAATAATAGTTTCTTCCTCCTTAAAGGTTTCCACTACAACTTCTACAGAGTATGGAACTTCCTTTTGGTAGTTTATAAGAATTTTCTCTCTTATAATCTCCGATACAAAAAAGCGTTCTGGTTTATCGGTAAGTGCATCTTTAGGGAAATAAGGAGTTCCTTCGGGAAGTAAATCTGTTATTTCACCCATTATTTGCTCTATACCAAAACCTTCAATTGCAGAAATTGGTAAAATCTTAGCGAGCGGTAATTGTTCTCGCCAATGATCTATCGCTTTTTCTACTCCAGCTTGATCCGAATTGTCAATCTTATTAATTAATAATAAAATTGGGATACTTGTCGTTTTTAAGCGTTCAAAGAAACTGGCATCTTTTAATGCTTTCTCTCCAATTTCAACCATATATAAGAATACATCAGCATCTTGAAATGCCGATTTAACAAACTTCATCATGCTAGACTGAAGATTGTAGTGTGGTTGAATAATTCCTGGAGTGTCGGAAAAGACGATTTGATAATCATCCTCATTAACAACCCCAAGTATTCTATGTCTTGTAGTTTGAGCTTTCGACGTAATTATAGATAATTTTTCACCTACTAACTTATTCATCAAAGTAGATTTCCCCACATTAGGGTTCCCTATGATGTTAACAAAACCTGATTTGTATTTTTTTTCTTCCATTGCGGCTGCAAAGATACGTTAAATAAGAGAGCCAAATCTGTTTTTTATTTTCATTATTACATACCTGCTCTATGTTTAATTATATACTCTATATCTGATAAACAGACTCTTATAAAAAAGATTAAAATATTAGTGAAATAGGCTTGTTTTATTGGAAGTCTTTGGCTTATATTTGCACCGCGGGGTGGAGCAGTTGGTAGCTCGT
>DKGK01000055.1:6343-15211 GCA_002453265.1 Flavobacteriales bacterium UBA6772
CGAGTCCAGTCCCCGCAACTACCAGAAGCCACTTTTAATTAAGTGGCTTTTTTTATACCATAATTTTTATTTTACAAAACTTATAATTTATCATTTTAACGTAGCTTATAAATTAGTTGTAAATTAGGGCATATTTATTGTCATTTTACAAAACCAAATTAGCAATAATTAATGAATACTAGTGTAAAATACTATATGGCAGCTTTTTGCTTACTCCTAATTGTTTTTGGAGTACCCGAATCGTTTACACATTCTACTGGAGCTCCAGCAGGTTTTAGCGGAGCAATTGCAGATGATCAGAATACTTGTGAATCATGCCATATACCTAATTCAAATAATTTGCCTTTAAATTCTCAGGTTTTAATTTCGTCGGAACTAGAAAACAACACGCATTATAATCTAGGTGAATCTTACTATATAGCTATTACCGCTAATTCGGTTGGGGTTACTAAATTTGGTTTTCAAGCTTGTATGGAAAATACATTGGGCGAAAAAGTAGGAGAATTGGTGTTATCTGAAACAGTATACACACAACTCATTTCTAATGGAAACTATATTACGCATACCAATTTAGGAAGTACTGGTTCTGGAGTTAAAACTTGGATTTTTAATTGGATTGCTCCTCCAACCCTACAAGGTGATGTAACCTTACATGCTTCTGTATTGTTTTCCAACTCCAATGGATTAATTTCTGGCGATGAAGTTAAATATTCATCCTTAACATTTTTGGAGCCTGTATTTGGTTGTACTAATCCTACAGCGTTTAATTTTAGTGCAGAGAACGACGTTGAAAACGGAACTTGTTTGTTTAGTCTAAATTCTGATATATTAAGTTTAAGTTATCAGACTTTAACGATTATTGGATCTGAAGACGAGGAGTTAGAAGTTGGAATTAATGTACATAACAATTCTAATGAAGCCTTAATTGTTCATTCTAAACGAAATACACTATCATCTGATACACCAACAAATTGGTTTTGTTGGGGAGTTTGTTATACCCCATTTGTAAGTCAGAGTTTTTACGATGTAGAAATACCCTCGGCTTCTTATGTTGATGAATTTAGTGGACACATGATGAGTGGCAATACACCTGGGACTTACCCAATAGAATATTGTTTTTATCCCGAAGGTTTCATTTCCGACAGTATTTGTGCTACTGTAAACTATATTGTTACAGGCGATGTGTATGGATGTACCAATAACAATGCAATAAACTATAACGAATTAGCAAACCTCAACGATAGTAGTTGTGTTGGTTATCCCGAGCCCAATTGGAGTTTTGCCGAATCCTATGGTTTTACTCATACAGTTGCTTTAAATGCGGATGCAAGTATATTAGTTAACAATTCGCCTATTACTAACGGAGATTGGATAGGCGTATTTTATTTAGTTGATAGCGGTTTAATTTGTGCTGGATATACAGAGTGGGCTGGAATGAATACCACTATTAACATTCAAGGATTCGACTCAGAATTCAATCAAGGATTTACAGAGAACGAAGCCTTTATTTGGCAGGTTTGGGATGCATCCGATGGAGTGAGTTGGCTAATGGACGTGGAATATAGCATGCTTCAACCCAGTCAAAATTTATTTGAATATAATGGCTTTAGTTCTATTGTTTCAATGATAAATATCAGCCCTATTACGACTCAAACCATTACGATTCCTAATGGTTGGTCCTTATTTTCATCTTATATTTACGCCTCTAATATGTCCGTGTCTTCAATTTTCGAACCTATTATTGATGATTTGATTATTGTGAAAAATAATAGTGGTCAAGCTTATCTTGTTGCCTACAACTATAATGCTATTGGTTCTATTTTACCCGGTCAAGCTTATTTAGTAAAAACGACCGCTAATTCTGAAATCACAATCGATGGGGCATATTTAAAGCCTGAATTATTTCCAATTAGTTTACAACAAGGATGGAACATGGTTGGTTATTTACCTATCGAACCTATAGATGTTCAAGATGTTTTTCATGATCTTCTAGATCAAGAATTAATTATAATAGTAAAGGATTATTCGGGCAATGCATTAATCCCAGAATGGGGATTTAACGGTATTGGCTCGATGAATCCTGGTCAAGGTTATCAGGTGAAAGTTAATGCAGAAGGAGTTCTTCAATATTAATTGATTATATCTGATTAGTGACAAGCTTTTTGTAAATTGGACTTCTAAAATTATCTTATGAAAAAAATTATTGCAAGTGTAGCACTTTTATCTTTAATGGTAAGTTGCACTAAAGATTTAGGAACACTCAATAGTGTGAGTACTAAAGATTTTAAAACAGATCAGCAATACGAATTAGCATTAAAGCAACAATCGTTTACTGCAAATTCTCTTGAAGCATCTGTTAATCTGGCATTAAAAGCAGTACCAAAAGCAGCTTTTTTAAGAAACACTAAAGTTACCTCAAAAGGGAAAAAAATCACTATTCTAACGGATGTATGGTCAATGTCTAAACGCAGACCTAAAAAAAATAAAGATTTACAATTAGATAAATACAAAAGGCCAAAAGGGCAATCTTCTCAAAAAAGACCTTCTGCCGAGCTAATTTCGAAGCTTAAAAAAGGAATGAAAGTAACTTGGGATCATCCTAAAGCAGGTGTAGGTTCTGGTGTAATAGTTAGTATTTCCAATATGTTAGCTCAAATAGAAAAAGTATTTGATGAAAACGGAAAACCAGGAAAACCAGTTAAATTGCCTTTAGAGATTTTGAAGCCTGCTAAAAGATAAATTAGATTCGATATTCACTAAAATATTCAATTATGAGAACTTTTATTTTAGGATTAATGAGTCTTTTGTCTTTTCAATTGTGTGCACAAAATATGGATGAAAGAGGTTATATAGTAACTGAAGGAGAGGCAACACCAAACTTTGAATTATTCTTACTTAATGGTGACACCGTTTCTAATGAAATGCTTTTAGGTAAGGTGGTGGTTTTACAGTTTACCGCTTCTTGGTGTAGTGTATGCCGTAAAGAAATGCCACATTTAGAATCTGAAGTTTGGCAAGAATTTAAAGAGGACGATTTTATCCTAATAGGAATTGACTTAAAAGAAGATGAAGCGACTACAAGAGCTTTTGTTGAGAAAATAGGGGTTACTTATCCTATCGCTTTAGATATAGACGGTAGTTTGTTTGACCTTTTTGCAGGACCTAAACAGGGCGTTACCCGAAATATAGTAATCGATAAAAAGGGTAATATTGCATTTTTAACTCGGCTTTACGAAAGAGTAGAGTTTGAGGAAATGATTTCTGTGATTAAACAAGAACTAAAGAAGTAAGAAAAAAGGAGCCATTTGGCTCCTTTTTTAGTTTACAGTAATATGTGCGGCAATTTCTACCGCTTTTTTAACTAAGTCTTCAACAGGTTCCTCACCAAAAGCAAGTGCTACTGCCATCCTTCTATAAGGTCTTGTGGTTGGTTTTCCAAACAACTTAAAATCACTATTTTTATAAGATGCAGCTTTATGTATTCCTGAAAACAGAGGGTGTTTATTGCTTTCTGTACTCGCTAACACCACGGCACTAGCACCATTTTTCTCTAGCGTAATTTCAGCTACAGGAATTCCTAATACTGCTCTGGCATGTAATTCAAATTCAGAAAAATTCTGAGTATTTCCTAAAGTTACCATTCCAGTATCGTGAGGTCTTGGAGAGAGTTCAGAAAAATAGACGCCTTCGTTACCAATAAAAAACTCAACTCCCCAAATACCAGAACCTCCTAAAGCAGCAGTTACATCAGTAGCCATTTTTTGAGCTTCTAATAATCGTGCATCAACCATAGGCATAGGTTGCCAGCTTTCTTGGTAATCGCCACGTTCTTGTCGGTGTCCTATAGGAGGGCAGAATAATGTTTCCCCATTGTCTTGAGTAAGCGTAAGTAAGGTTATTTCATAATCAAAGTTTACAAACTCCTCTACAATAACTTCCATTACATCACCTCGTGATCCCTCTAAAGCATATCTCCAAGCTTTCAGAATGTCTTCTTCATTTTTTATAACCGACTGTCCTTTGCCCGAACTAGACATTAATGGTTTTACTACGCAAGGCATTCCACAAATAGCGACTCCTGCTTTTAATTCTTCGTAAGAAGTAGCATACTTATAAGTTGCCGTTTTTACGCCCACTTCTATAGCTGCTAAATCGCGAATTGCTTTACGATTCATTGTATAGTTTGCGGCTTTCGCACTAGGAACAATTTTTATTCCTTGCTTTTCGTACTCGTAAAATCGTTCTGTACGTATGGCTTCTATTTCGGGTACAATAATATCTGGTTTATGCTTTGCAACAATCGCATCTAAGGCGTCACCATCTAACATGTTTATTACTTCCGAAGCTTGAGCTACTTGCATAGCAGGAGCATTATTGTAAGAGTCTACAGCAATTATATATTGTCCTAATCGCTGACAAGCAATCACGAATTCCTTTCCGAGCTCGCCAGAGCCTAAAAGCATAATTTTATTTCTCATGGTGTAAAAGTAATTTATTCAACTAAATAACCTTGCTTAGGTTTTAGTTTAGTTCGGAGTGTATTTGCCCATTTTAGGTCTACAATAATGAAAGCATCGTAGGCTAGGTCTGTAACTTTTTCTATACCAGTTTCTAAAAATAATATATTTTCTAAGATACTAAATTCGTTTAGATGAATTAAATGGTGTTCTGCAATTTTTAGGGCATCAGGTCCACTAAAATTCCAAACTAATTTTGCTTTTTGAGACATTTATTTAATATTATTTGAATGAATATAATCAGTTATTATATCGGCTAGTTTTGTGACAGCTTCAGGATGGTTTCTAAACCATAATTCGGGTTCGATTAATTCTAATTCGCCAAGTGAGAGTAGGTTGTTATTGTCGTAAAACAGATCTACTCTAGCATACAATGTTTTATGTGGACAGGCAAGTAGCGCTTTAGTTGCAAAGTCAATTTCTTTATGGCTCGCCTTGTACTCTTCTACAGTTCCCCCAAAATCATCTTGTACCCTAAAATCTCCTTTTTTAGCCTTTTTTAATACGGCATGCGAAAATTCTCCACCGATCATTATTAGGCTAATCTCTCCTTGTTCTTGAATACGATATTGGAATTCTTGAAACAGCATTACTTCTTCAGAAATGAGTCTCTGTAAGTCTAATTCGTATCGATTATACTCAGAAGCACTAATTAAAAACGTTTCTCTAGCTGCTCCAGCAATTGCAGGTTTGAGAACAGCTTTATCCCAAGAAGTTTTAGAAAATAAATTAGCTAAAGTATCTTTCGACCCTTTTTCTATAAATAGGGTAGGAGGTATGTTTACTTGTTTTTGTTGCAATTCTTGCAAATAGTGTTTATCTAAATTCCAATAAATTACTTCGGGAGAATTGATGAATTGTACTATTTTATTTGTTTTTGAAAACCATTTAAAAAACTCCTCAAAACGCTCAAAATAATCCCAGGTTGTCCTAAAAATAGCATAATTGCAATTAGCCCAGTCTATATCAGTAGCATCCCATGCTTTTTTAATAACCTTGAAGCCTTTTTGTTCTAAAGCTTTTTTTACCAAGTCATCTTCTAAAATAACTTGATTTATATACCAATCTGTTTCTGTTGGATTCTCGTACCTTGAGGCGGTAAGTATAACAATATCGTAGTTCATTGGGTTGGTATATTTTACTAGTAATTTATTTATTTTACAAGAGCGTTTTCAATTGTAATAATTTGAGACTCATTGAATGTACCATTACTTAAGTTTACCAAATACAAACCTGCAGCTTTTGAAGATAAATCAATATTAATTTTATTTTTTTGATTCGGCGTACAATCTTCAATATTCACATTTACCACTTTTTCGCCTAGTACTGTAAATACTTCTAGCTTGCTCTTTACTTGTACATAAAATTCTACATCGAAAAGACCATTGCTTGGATTAGGGAAAATGGAGAGTGAATTATTGACCGCATCACTATCTCCAATTCCAACAGTATTTAGCCCACTTGTAATAGCTTCCAAAACCCCTTCAAAACTAATTGATCCATTGTTTTCGTTGTACAATACTGCATGATCATTTCCTGCCAAAACAACTACTTTAGGCATTCCATTAGTTCCATAATCGCTCATGCTAATAGCTTCTGACGAAAAGGCAATATGGTTTTCCATATTGTTTGCATTTCCCCAACTCGAAATATTCGAACAGCTTGTATTTGCGTAATCATCTGTTAAATAGAATTCTACTTTTCCAGGATGCGTTTCAGTAAAAGTTTGAACTGCATCGTATGCATGTGAGCCAAAATATGAGCAAGAACCACAAGGCATTACCCAAGCTATAACAATGATTTTTCCTTCATCGAGCTCGTCGAAAAGTGTATGAGAATTACTGTTACAATCTTCTTCTGTAAAGTTGGTGGCAGTTTGTGCTACTACTTGAAGGTTTAAGCTGATGAAAATGCTGGTAACAAAAAGTAAAACTGTTTTCATAGGGTGTTTATTTAGCCGTTTGTATTGTCCAAATATAAATAAATTAATGTGTTTTTTTTGAGAAAAACCAAGGAGTTTTATTGTTTACGATAACTATGTTCGTGTTCATTGTATTGGCTTGTAAGTCATGAAATGTATCACTTTTCATTGTTGATTTAACGATTATGAATACATATCCATGAAATACATTATGTTTATTACTTGAGTTCAGCTGGCTAAGAAAATAAAGATTTATAAACCGATTTAGTTAGTTCGCGAAGGATACTTGATAATTGCTAAAGAGGTAAAGAGTCGCTTTTACAATTAATTAATCAACTGAAGTTTCTGAGGAGATATTAAAGTCTAATGCGATAGAGAATAGTAACATTAGTTTAGAGGAAAAGATATTATTGCAAATAGATTTATTACCGAATGAGTGCTCATCTATTTATTAGGACAAGCTATACTCTATATAAAAAATAAAATTTATAAGTCAGCTAAAAATCCCTTATCGTTTACAAATATAGATGGTTTAGCAGACGACTATAGAGACTATTTTATTATATGTGTAATTACCATTTATGTAAATATACCAAAGCAACTACAAAAGAAATTAGAGCTATAGAAAACGAATATTTAGATTTAATTTATATACCAGGTTTTCATTTTTTTACTTTAAGTTTTCTAAATAATTATTTTACAGACTCAAATGAAGTTGGTCGCAACTAAGTAAATAGATACTATGGAAAGTGCAATTCCAAAAAATTGATAAATCGATATTTTCTCCTTGTATATAAGGAAAGAGATAAGCAATGCTGGAATAGGGTAGAAGCTAGAAATTAGATGAACCTTATAGACCTCCAAAAACGAATAGGCATAGAAGAGAAGGCTTAATCCTACAGCAGATAATATGGCTAAAACAAGAACTTATCTATTTACCAATAGCCGAACTTTTTCAGTAGATCTGTTTTTGAATACATATACAGTAATCCAAAATAGCAAGGTTATTTCTTGTAGGGATGCGGTTTGGTAATTACCTATAGCATTAACAGAAATTGAAAGTAAAGGGTAGGCTATTCCAAACAATACAGAAGAAATTAAGGCGTATTTAATACCCTTGTTTAAGCTAAATTTTAAATTGTTTAATAACAGTACAGCGAGCATAATAAAAGCAAAAACCAAACTGTAGTTTTTCCAGTTCACCAATTCATTAAAAAGCAGAAAAGCAGTTATTTGCGAAACGATTAAGGTGACCGAATTTAAGGTTATAACGATCGAGGTAGCCTCATGTTCGAAGGCTTTTATTAGGAATGTAAAAGCAAAGGCAGCAATAGTCCCTAGAAAAAGCACCAATAAATAATCAGGAATATAGGCAAGGTTTAAATTCCCACTTAGTAAAACGAAAACTAAGAGGATTAATGAACTAAAAATTGTTCTAGATAGTACAATAGAATTATAACTATATTTAGAAATTACTGGTTTCCATAAAGCATCCGAAGAGCCAAAAAATAATCCGGATAGTAAGGCGTATAGCATACAGTGAAATTAGAGCTATTCCCTCGAAATAGTACCAGAGCCAGCAACACTCTTTTCAATATTTATTGGATTTCCTTTATAGTGTATATCTCCCGACCCTGCAACAGTTGCTTCTAGACTGTCGTTTACAAATAGGCGAATATCGCCAGAGCCAGATACAGAAGTCTCTGCAGTATTTGTAATTAATTCAAATGCAGAAACATCGCCAGAACCAACAACCGAAACTTCAAAATGATTGGTTTTTCCGTATAGTTTTAAATCCCCAGAACCTGATACCTTAGCAATTATAGTTTTTGTAATTACATGCAAATCAATGTCACCAGAGCCAGAAACTACTGTAGATAAACGATTTGATTTAATAGGCTCCGTACCGTGTATGTCTCCAGAACCCGAAAGGCTAACTTCACTTATGTCTTCGAAAGGAACCGTAATAGCAATTCGTTTTCTTAATGATGGTCTAAGCGAATAGCCTTTTTTTATTCTGATGGTGAGTTCGTTGTTTACAACACTGGTTCTAATGTATTCTATAAGATTTCCTTCGGCTTCAATTTTTATGCGACCTTCTTCTCCTCTTACAAGTTCTACATCTAAATTGCCTAAAACAGCTATAGATTGATAATCCTTAGTACTTCTGGTTTCGTGACTTATTTTACCATTTCCAGTAATTTTTTTACTGCCAAAAAATTGTGCTTGTGTTGATGTAATTGCACAAAACAACACGACTAATAATACGCTGACTTTTTTCATATTGGGATGTTCTAAGTTTATTTATAATGTTTATTCCTTACGATGCAGGACCAAAAATATTTGTTTTAGTTCTTTTCCTTGATGAAAAGAACCAAAAATCATGAATATTTTCTTTCTTAACACTACAGAAACTTTAAAATGGCTACC
>DKGK01000095.1:0-4936 GCA_002453265.1 Flavobacteriales bacterium UBA6772
AGTTCTTTACTTTCTGTGAATTCTACCAATACACAATTAGAAATTGACTTAGCGGAGTCTTTAAATAATTCAGCTAGTTTAGCAAATTCAGTTGACGATTTATCTGCTTTAAGTACACAGCAATCTTCAAGTATTGTCCTCTTAGAAGATGAAAACACAACCTTAACTGATTCATTAGTTTCTTTAAATTCTACCAATACACAATTGGAAATTGACATAGCGGAGTCTTTAAATAATTCAGCTAATTTAGCAAATTCAGTTGACGATTTATCTGCTTTAAGTACACAACAATCTTTAAGTATTATACTCTTAGAAACTGAAAACACAACATTAACTGATTCATTAGTTGCTCTAAATTCTACCAATACACAATTAGAAATTGACCTAGCGGAGTCTTTAAATAATTCAGCAACTTTAACAAATACAGTTACTGACTTATCTGCTTTTAGTACTCAACAATCGTCAAGTATTGTATTCTTGGAAGATGAAAACACAAACTTAACTGATTCATTAGTTGCTGTAAATTCTACCAATACACAATTAGAAATTGACTTAGTAGTCTCTTTAAATAATGCAGAAGATGGAGTTTCCCAATCTGATGTTGATATAGTTCAAGTAGAATTAAATAACTCAATTATAGAGAATTCTGTACTGTCAAATTCAATTAGCAATTTGGAATCTGAGAATGCTACACAGCTTTCCAATCTTTCATCTTTAAACTTTGAACTTACGAACCAAAACGTAACAGTTGATAGTTTACAGTCTGCTTTAATTAGCTCTATTGCAAACGAAGAAGAACATAGCCTTGTAGATCGTTATATTGACCTTCCTGAAGGATGGAGTATGTTTGGATTTAATTGTACAGTTAGTAAAGATGTGGAAGAATTCTTTAATGCTTATTCTGGAAATATAGAAATTATTAAAGACGAATTAGGTTTATCGTATTTACCAGAATGGGGTTTTAATGCCTTAGGTTCTCTTCAATATGGCGAAGGATACCAAATAAAAACCAATCAAACTATTGGTCAGTTTCAATTCTGTCCTAATATCGAGTAGGACAAGCGTTTAATCCTCCCTAAGTTGCTGATTTTACCGAGTCATTAACTTAAAAGGCATTCAAGTCTTCATTTGAATGCCTTTTTTATTGATTAAATATGGTTACTTCTATCGTAAGCTATTGCTTTTAGGTTGTGCATAGTCTTTATTCGTTTACGCTTAAGTATTTATTACTTAGATGAACTTATTTTAGCACTCAAACTAAATAATTGATGCTTTATAGAATGCAAATGTTAGATTGAGATTTTAGAATCATACCTTAATTGACAATAATAATATTATTTCATTAATCATTAAATCCTTATTTTTGAGCAAAATTTTAAATCATGATTCAACGCACTCAGTCTATATACCTTCTTTTAGCAGCTATAGCTATGGCTTTAGTTTCTTTTAAAGTCCCAGTTTGGTCGCTTAACGAAGAGCTTACTTTTGCACTAGACGACACCAAAATGTTTATCTTAACATTTACGGCCTTCATGTTTTCTGGACTTACAATTTTCTTGTTTAATAACAGGAACCTACAAATGAAGCTTATCCGTATATCAATTTTGATGTTAATGGTTATTGGAGTTCGTTTGGCTTTATTATTAGGAAACGATGAATTTGTTTTTACTTTAAATATTTACTGTATCGCCTTATTAGTTTCCAGTTTTATAGCTTTAATTATGGCATATAAAGGCGTTAAAAAAGACGACGATTTAGTCCGTTCCGTAGATCGTATTCGCTAACGATCACCTAATTCTATTACTTCTAAATCTTTTATGTCTTTACCATCAATAGTAAAACGCAATAGTGTTTTTACTTGATGAAAACCGTGTTTTCCTACTGCACCGGGATTCATGTGTAATAGAGACAGCTCTTTGTCGTACATAACTTTTAGTATATGCGAATGTCCTGAAATAAATAATTTCGGTGGATTTTTCTTTATCGATTCTTTTATTGAAGGCGAATAGCGTTTTGGATAGCCGCCAATATGAGTAATCCACACATCTACCTCCTCGCACATAAATCTTTGGTGCAAGGGGCATTCTCTTCTAATTACTGCGCCATCTATATTTCCATAAACTGCTTTTATAGGTTTAAAAGCTTTAAGCTGATCGTAAACTTCTATATCTCCAATATCGCCTGCATGCCAAATTTCATCACATTCTTTAAAGTGTTTAAAGACTAAAGGGTCTAAAAAGGAATGCGTGTCAGAAAGGAGTCCTATACGTTTCATATTCTTGTTTTAATCGTTTCGAAATATACTATTTAGCTAAGTATTTTTACTGTTTATTTAGCCCAAAAAAAAGTCCCGTTTCGATACAGAAACGGGACTTTTATATTTTGTTAGTATTGCTTATTTCTTAACAATACTTTTTGTAATTCTTTCTGTTGTAGTAGCAACAGTAATAAAGTAAACTCCACCAATAAGCGACTCTAAAGATAGTTGCGAGTTTGCACCTGTCATTGTTGTCGTTTTAACTGCTTCACCTAAAATATTGCTAATAGTAATAGTTGCAATATCTGTATTGTTAGCTAGGTTTATGTTTACTAAGTTAGCTGTAGGATTTGGAAAAATACTAAAGTCCGAATTAGAAACTTTAATTTCCTCAGTAGCTAAGTTTTCAAAATCTGCAATAGGAACAGTCATAAATACGATACTGTTTTTCGTAATAGGATCTTCATCTCCTTGTAAATTTAAACCCGGGTATATGTCTCTTTGGTAGGTAAGATAAACATTGTCGTTTACAATATTAGAAATACAACCAAAAACACCTTCTTGTAAACTGTTTCCAGTAATTGGGTCCGTTGTCTCAGTCATTAAATCGTAAGGAGTTGACCATGTTGTACCACCATCTTGCGAACGCATGATGTATTGGTGACGGTAATGTTGTAGGAAAACATCTTCTCCAAAATTACCTAAGTCAATTTGATCTTGAGAGAATTCCTCAATTAGAGAAGAGTAAATCAAGTAAATATCTCCATTATCTGCGATTGCAGAACTAGGGTAACTTGAAAGTGATTTACCATAATACGCAATTGCAGAAACATCATCTACATCTGGTTGAATATCTAATGTATCGTTACCATTTGCGTCAGATACATAAGCAATAACTTCTTCGGTTTGTAACACTTCATTCCAATAAACTAATCCATCAGAACCAGGGTAATAAGACCAAGAGTCGTCATTAATTTCATCGTTGGAATAATTCATTAAACCATAAAATATATGTGCATCGCCGTTACCATCTAAAGAAATACTGAACGATTGGTCAGAGCTTTCAATAATTCCATCAAACTCAGGGTAACTTGCGCTATCTACAAGAATAGCATCAGTCCAAAGTGGTATAGGATGTTCTTTAACAATAGTTTTAGTCCATGTTGTTCCGTTGTCTGTAGATTTTATTAAAACAACATCTGTCCAAGCACCACCAATAACTATTGCAACTGTTTCTCCTTGTACGTCAAGAGCGTATTGATCGGCAGCAAAACCATTGTAAAACTCTGGTCCTATTTCTGGAATTAAATAATCAATAATATCGAAAGACTCTCCTGCATTTTGCGAACGAGAATATGTTATATAGTTATTATCTAAGCTATAAGTATTAGAAATAACATGAATGCTTTGTCCATCTGCACCACCAACTTTCATTCTTGGCCAAACATTGTCGTATGCAGCCGCATCGCTATTTGGAAGTAAACTTTCACTCCAGTCACCTGAACCTTTTTCGGGTCTAGTAGCAATAGTTGTAAATAAATCTGGATCGTCAAAAACATGACTAGCAATAATTTCTCCTCCATTAAGTCCCGAAATAGAAGGCCAACCTGTTCTACCTTCTTCTACTCTTGAAGTTGGCATATCCATCCATTCAAATCCATCAAAGTAATTGTAACCAGTTCCTCTATCAGGGAACCCAGTTTGTGAATTAGTACTCATAATCCATGTAGCAGAAATAGCTCCGTCTTCATGAACAAACAATCTGTTTTGAATAGCACTGTTGGTTTGTAAATCGTAATAAGTTTCTCCAATAATAGTTTCAGACATCCCATTACTAAAAAGAGTAAACTCTGTTGCTATAGGAGCATAATCTGTTCTGCTAGAGAAAAGATGTACTTGAGACTCTTCGTTGGTTTGTTTAATTACTTTTTGCGCTTGCATCAAGTGAGCTGGAGTAATTTGTTTTACGCTTTGCCCTTGCACATTAGCTGCTAATAAAAGAGCTAAAGAAGAAAATAGAAGTCGTTTCATAGTGGTTTTTTTTATTAATGTGTGAATTTACAGAAAATTGATAAGAATATAAGCTTTTGTCTTCAGTTTTATACGATTCGATTTTTTTGATGCTTATTTTCTTCTAAAGGAAATTCAAATAGGATTGATTTTTTGTAATTTAGCAGGCTAATTTTTACGTATGAAAAAGATATTAATTGCCAATAGAGGAGAAATTGCTCTAAGAGTAATGCGTTCGGCAAAAGAGATGGGAATTAAGACTGTTGCTGTATATTCTGAAGCTGACAGAACTTCTCCACATGTTTTATATGCAGATGAGGCTGTCTGTTTAGGTCCTGCAGCTTCCAGCGAATCTTACTTGTTAGGCGATAAAATAATAGCTTTTTGTAAAGAATTAGGCGTAGATGGAATTCATCCTGGTTATGGCTTTTTATCTGAAAATGCAGAATTTACACGTAAAGTTACCGAAGCTGGAATAGAATTTATAGGTCCTTCTCCAAAAGCAATGGATTTAATGGGCGATAAACTATCGGCAAAAGCTGTGGTTAAGGATTATAACATACCTATGGTTCCAGGAACAGACGAAGCTATTCAAGATATTGAGGCTGCTAAGGAACTTGCAAAGGGAATAGGCTTTCCAATTCTTATTAAAGCTTCTGCTGGTGGTGG
>DKGK01000095.1:5265-7868 GCA_002453265.1 Flavobacteriales bacterium UBA6772
GGAAAAGGAATGCGTATTGTTGAGAATCACGAAGAATTTATTGAGCAAATGAATCTTGCGGTAAGCGAAGCAATTTCGTCTTTTGGTAATGGGGCCGTTTTTATAGAAAAATACGTAGCTTCTCCACGACATATTGAAATACAGGTTTTAGCTGATAAACACGGTAATGTGGTTCATTTATTCGAAAGAGAATGTTCTATTCAACGTCGTCATCAGAAGGTAATTGAAGAGGCTCCGTCGGCTGTTTTAACTCCCGAACTTCGTCATAAAATGGGTAAATGTGCTGTTGATGTTGCCAAGTCTTGCGATTATATTGGGGCTGGTACTGTTGAATTTTTATTAGATGAAAACAATAATTTCTACTTTTTAGAAATGAATACTCGTTTGCAAGTTGAGCATCCTGTAACAGAAATGATTACTGGAATTGACTTGGTTAAACAACAAATATTAGTTGCTAGAGGAGAACAGTTGTCTTTTAGTCAAGACGATTTGTCTATTTCTGGTCATGCTATCGAAGTTCGTGTGTATGCCGAAGATTCAAAAAATAATTTCTTGCCAGATATTGGAACGCTTTCAACGTATAAACGTCCTGGTGGTATTGGTGTTAGAGTAGACGATGGTTTTGAAGAAGGAATGGAAGTCCCTATTTACTACGATCCTATGATTTCTAAACTCATTACTTACGGTAAAGACAGGGCGGAATCGATAGAAAGAATGCGAAGAGCGATAAAAGATTATGAAATTGCAGGAATACAAACAACCTTAGAATTCGGGGCTTTTGTAATGGAACATCCTGCTTTTGTTTCAGGAGATTTTGATACTCATTTTGTTGGGAAACATTTTGAGCCTAGTTTATTAAAAAAACCTTCAGAAGAAGAAACTAAAGTTGCAGCTTGGTTTGCAGCTAAATTGTTTAGCCAACAAAAGCAATCTGTTTCTACTAGTACAGAAACTCGTCAGTCTAAATGGAAACAAAATAGAGCGTAATGGCAAAGAAAGAAAAAACACAAGCTATTTCTATTTTAAACCGTAAAGCCCGATTTGAATATGAACTTTTAGAGTTTTTTACGGCTGGTTTACAATTGCAAGGAACCGAAATAAAATCTCTTAGAGGTGGGAACGCTAATCTAGCGGAGGCTTACTGTTACGAAAAAGACGGTGAAGTTTGGGTTACTGGAATGTTTATTGCCGAATATAGTTATGGTTCTTATTTAAATCACGAGCCAAAACGATTAAGAAAACTCCTTCTTAATAAGAAAGAAATAAATACGATTGCAGATGCTTTACAAGATGTAGGTATCACAATAGTGCCTTTAAAATTATTTGTAAACAATAAAGGTTGGGCTAAAATTGACATCGCTTTAGCGAGAGGGAAAAAATTACACGATAAAAGACACGACTTAAAAGCCCAAGACGATAAGCGACAGATGGATAGAGCGATGAAGGATTATAGTTGATGTTTATCAATTTTATTTAACCATCCTATTTTTCCATTCTTTCGGCATTGTTGGGCATTGCTCTAGTTTGCCAAACCATTTATATCGGTTGGTTGCTACAAGCGAATATATATAATCTCTTATTACTTTAGGAATACAATAAAATACAAAAGCTAATTGGTGTATTCCTTTCAGTAAAATAACGCTTTTTAAAACAGCGGAAGATTTTGTGTAAGTTTTGTTCTTGTAAACTAAAACAATAGAATCCATCTCTTTTTGGTTTTCCATATCATTTAGAAAACCAATTTCGAAAATGTTACCTTTATCTCTGTTTATCAGAAACCTCATACTCTTATTACATAGAATGCAATGTCCATCGAAGTAGAGTGTGGCTTTGTGTTTTACTTGATTAACGATACTTTAGTATATTGAATGGTTTCATCTTCGAAAAGTGCTTTTACAAAATAAAGACCTGCTGTAAGTCCAGATAAATTGAATGTTGAGCTATTGTAGTTTCTCAAAACTTCTTTTCCACTGAGAGAATACACATAAATACTAGAAACTAGTTTAGTGCTGGAAATAGTAAATTCTCCTTTAGATGGATTTGGGTAAACGTTTAGCGATTTAATCTTCAGTTCAGTAGTTGAGAATTCATTTAGGTCTGCACCAAAAAGTAAATGAACACCTCCTGTATATAAACCTATAAGCATATCGTTCCACCCATCGTTATTCAAATCGTAGAGCGCCGGAGCTGTTTTTATACTCTTAGAGTACAATTGCATAGAATCTGTTACTAGTTGAAAAGAACCTTCTAAATTATCGTCTAAATCTTTATAATGATAAAGATGTCCTTTTTCGGTTCCTACAAAAAGTTCGTAACCATCTTCAGAATCGATAATAGTTGGAGTGGTGTAGGCCGTATTGTAAATAGGATCGGTTAGGTTTATGTTTCCGAGTGTGTCGTTTATTAAAACAAAATCACCTTCACTTGCATCGCCTTGGTTTTCGTAATGAAAAATTTGCCCTTGTCGTGAACCAATGATTAAATCCAAATCACCATCTCGGTCTAAATCAACTAGAAATGGAGATGCAAAACTACCTACATCAATATCAAAATAATTCACAGAATTCATAAAGAAATTAGCTTCTCCATTAATTTCAATATTC
>DKGK01000095.1:8255-10495 GCA_002453265.1 Flavobacteriales bacterium UBA6772
TCATTATCAATATCGCCAAAAGTTGGAATAATATTATTTTCGAAATTTAACAAACCTAAGCCTCCATAGTCATCGGTAATCCATTCAAATTTTGGCTCCGTTAAAGTTCCTATGTTTTTGTAAAGGGCTAATTGCGAATTGAAGTTTCCGCCTGTAATATAATAGCCGTAATTGGCTACAATTAAATCCATGAGACTATCTTTATTATAATCGAAAAATACGGGATGTGCTCCTGATCCAACTTCAATCATTTCATCTAATAAAACATTCGTTTGAACTAAATTTAGGTGTACCTCATCGTTTGGAGAATCGTTTTCGTAAAACCAAATATTTTCATAGTTATGAGATACGTTATTCCCGTTTGGGGTAATTATTAAATCTTTTTGATCGTCGTTGTTTAAATCCAAAAAGTAAGCAGCTGGAAACTTTGTTAGGTTAATGCTTGTGTTATAGCTAGGGAAATTAACATCTTGAGAAACCATAAGTGCATTTTCTGTAGAAGCACTGTTTTCTAGCATTACCATATTATCGAAAGTAACGTCTCCCAATAAAAGTTCAAAATAACTATCGTTGTTTAAGTCGAGTGCGGTTACGGTAGACCCAGAATGTTTGGCTTCTTTTGGGTTTGATGATTGGCTTTTTCCACAGTCGTTTAATGTAACAGAATTGTCTGAGAAATTCTCACTAAAATCGCCCCAACAAAAGTCCGCTAGAGTAAAATCTAAACTATCGCAAATACCATATTTTTCTATGGAGTTGTTTTTATGCCATTCTACGTTACTCCCAATAATACTAAATGTTAAAATGTCGAGGTCACCATCGAAGTCTAAATCGCCAATATGAGGAATATCTACCGAGCTAACATATAAATTTGTAGGTCCCAATCCACGGTCTGTTAAAATGGTTCCTATAAGTTCGAAGCTAAGTTCATCTGTGGAATTCACGTTTTTATAAAGGCGAATAGCTCCATTTTCTGAAGTGAAAATATCCATTTTTCCGTCACAATTATAATCTCTTAGTAAAACCCAGTCTTCTAGTGGAGGAAAAAGTGCATTATATTCTGGAGCATAATGATAATCGACTTCACCTTGTGTGCCATTATTAATAAAACAGTTTATTTGATCGCCGTTTTTATCAAAAATTATTAGGTCTAAAATACCATCTTTATTTAAATCTATTGCCGAGAGTTGCGGAACATTAGCTCCACCTGCCCAAGGATTGACTAAATTAGTTCCATTTTTGGAAATAATAAGGTCTTGAGATTGATGGAAAAATTGTTGAGCAGAACTCTGAAAACAACTTAATAGTAGTGCTAAAACGATAATAAAGTACCTCATAATGTAGTGTAAAATCTATATTGCAGCTAAATTACAAGAATTGTGCCTTCTTCAGCTTATATTAAGCTTAAATAAATTGGGTTTATTTTAACGAAAGTTTATATTTGTCAGCCCTAAGTAAACGACACTTAAAACAAATAAAATGCGTAACCAAGGATTTACTAAATTTATTGCAGTTGTATTCGCTTTAATATGCGTGTACCAGCTTGCCTTTACATGGATGGTGAAAAGTGTCGAGAAAGACGCTAAAGCCTATGCTAATGGTGATTATGACATAGAACAAGCTTACCTTGATTCTATTGCAACAGAAGAGTTGTACTTCGGGTATTCTTATAAAGAATGTAAGGAGCAAGAGCTAAACTTAGGTTTGGATTTAAAAGGTGGAATGAACGTTACTTTAGAGGTTTCTGTAGGAGACATTCTTAAGATTTTAGCGAATAAATCTGCCGATGCTACTTTTAACGAAGCTATTCACAGAGCAAATACAAAGCAAAGTGATTCTCAAAACAACTATATCGACGACTTTATTTCTTCGTTCAACGAAGTAAATACGGATAATGGTACAGATGTTCAATTGTCTTCTCCAAGAATTTTCGGTCATAGAAATATGCTTGATAAATTCGAAGTTAATGCATCTAATGAAGATGTAATCGTTGTTGTTCGCGAAGAACTTAAAGGTGCTATTGATCGTGCTTTTTCTGTATTACGTGCTCGTATCGATAAATTCGGTGTGGTACAACCAAACATTCAACAGTTAGAACAAGAAGGACGTATTTTAGTAGAGCTTCCAGGTGTAAAAGACCACGAACGTGTGAAGCGTTTATTACAAAGTACTGCTCAACTTGAGTTTTGGGAAACTACAAATGTTCAAGAGTTACAAGTATTCTTAGCAAATGTAAATAC
>DKGK01000080.1 GCA_002453265.1 Flavobacteriales bacterium UBA6772
TAGTTCTAGATGCCAATGGACTTCGAATAGACAAGGTTACAAGTGCAGGAAAAGACTGTAAATTTTCTCTAAGTGCTCAAGATTCAATTTTAGGTAAAGCACTAATTATTACTATTGAGAAAGATGCAAAGCAAGTTGCTATACATTACCAATCTGCACCAAACGCTAAAGCTTTACAATGGTTGAATCCAAAGCAAACGGCTGGAAAAACACATCCCTTTTTATTTACACAATCACAAGCGATTTTAGCTAGAACTTGGATTCCTTGTCAAGACTCACCTGGAGTACGTTTTAGTTATACTGCAAAAGTACAAGTGCCAAAAGATTTAATGGCGGTTATGAGTGCAGAAAATCCTACGGAAAAGAATAGCGAAGGAATTTATACTTTTAGAATGGAGCAGGCAATCCCCGCCTATTTAATGGCTTTGGGGGTAGGGAATTTAGAATTTCAAAATTTAGGAGAACATACGGGTATTTATGCCGAACCCGAAATGATTGAAAAGGCAGCCTACGAATTTGCAGAAACTGAAGCGATGCTTAAAATTGCTGAGGATATGTATGGTAAATATGCATGGGAGCGTTACGATATGCTTTTACTTCCTCCAAGCTTTCCTTTTGGTGGAATGGAGAATCCACGTTTAACTTTTGTTACACCAACTATTCTTGCTGGAGACAGATCGCTTACAGCTCTTATAGCACATGAACTTGCCCACTCTTGGTCGGGGAATTTGGTAACTAATAAAACATGGGACGACTTCTGGCTAAACGAAGGTTTTACAGTCTATTTTGAACGTAGAATCATGGAACGCATGGAGAATAAAGACTATGCCGATATGTTAGCTTTATTAGGGAAACAAGACCTAGAGAATACAGTAGAATCTTTAGGACACAATCATAAAGACACGCGTTTAAAACTCGATTTACTGCAAAGAGATCCCGATGATGGGATGACCGACATAGCCTATGAGAAAGGATTTTTCTTATTGAGATTGATTGAAGAAACAGTAGGGCGAAAACAATTTGACTTATTCTTAAAGAACTACTTTACAGAAAATGCTTTTAAAGTAATGGACACCGAAGAGTTTGTTGTTTATATAAATAGCCAGCTCTTAGATGCTGAACCAGAAGCAAAAGAAAAAATACGTTTAGAGGAGTGGATATATGGATCAGGAATACCTGACAACTGCCCCGAAGTAAATTCTACTAAATTTAAGGATATTGACAAAGCTTTACTATACTTTAAGAAAGGCTATCCGCTAGAGAATATAAAATCAGATAAATGGTCTTCTCATGAATGGTTACATTTTTTAAGAAAGCTACCTAAAAATAGCACTCTTAATGATTTAAAGAAGCTAGATACAGCATTTGAATTTACCACAAGTGGAAACGCTGAAATCCTAAACGCATGGTTTCAACTCACCATTCCTGTAGGATATAAATCAGCCGATAAAGCTTTAGAGAACTTTTTAATGACTGTTGGAAGAAGAAAATTCTTACAACCATTATACGAGTCTCTTTACGCAAAAGACCCAGCGAAGGCAAGAAGAATTTACAAAAATGCCAGAGAGAATTATCACTCAGTTTCTACTCAAACATTAGATGCAATTGTATTATAATTACAATCCTTTTGGGTTGCTAACTAATACTGTAGGTGGCATTGTATTTGTAATGCACGCATTGTAATTTTATTAAAAAAAGAAGTCATAAAAACAATTTTACTTAGTTTATTAGTTGTCTTAAATTATACCGTTAATGCTCAATGCGACGAGCGTTATAGTGAAGAAATATTTGATGAGGTTTCTGTTTCAACAGTTACTTATTCTGATGTACATAATTTAAAATTAGATATTTATCAAGCAGAAGGAGATACAGTAACAAATAGACCTTTACTAATTTTGGCTCATGGAGGTACATTTATTTCTGGAATTCGTTCAAACCCAAGTATGGTTAGCTTAGGGCAAACTTTTGCAAAACGAGGATATGTAGTGGCGTCAATTTCTTATAGATTAATGACTATTTTAGATTTATTTACTTCTGAAGCTGCTTTAAATGGAGTCGCAAAGGCTTTAAGCGATGGGCGAGGAGCAGTTCGGTATTTTAGAAAAACACTCGATTTAGAAGGGAATCCTTATGGAATAGATGGAAATCAAATTTATTTTGGAGGAAATTCTGCCGGAGGAGTAATTGCGGTACACGCTGCTTTTATGCAAGAGGAAGATATTACAGATCCTGAATTACTAGCAGCCTTAAATGCTTTAGGAGGAATTGAAGGGGATAGTGGTAATGATGGATATTCTAGCGAAGTTAGAGGTGCTATTAGCTTAGCAGGAGCTGCAGCTGATGTTAGTTTTATTACGATTGATGAAAACCATAAACTCTTAATTTCTTGTCATGGCGATGAAGATCCTGTAGTGCCTTATAACTGCGGGCAGCCTTTACAAAATAATGCTTTACCTCAATTATGCGGTGGTGGTGCAATGTTTGCTCATACCCAAGAGATCGGTTTTACAAATCACAATCATTTAGAGTTTGTAGGAGCGGGACATGTTCCATGGGAATATGCTGGAGATACACAAACTCAAATGATAGAATTTGTAAGCGAAAACTTATTAAATGCTTTAGATTGTGCAAATGTTGGAGTAGAAGAACTAACTGTTGAAAATAGTAGTGTTTACCCTAATCCAACTCAAAATATATTTAAGTTCGAAAATGAAAAATCTGTAGCAATTGTTACCTTATACACTCTTAACGGAACTCAAGTTTTACAGGTAGAAAATACAAATACTGTGGATGTTGAGCATTTACCAAAAGGAATTTATTTGGTAGAGATTATTCATCTTAAACAACAAAAATCATATACTAGACTAGTAAAAATCTAAGTAAAACTTTTTTACCACAGTATGAATTTACGATTTCTAAGCAGAAAATTGTAAAATCTTAAAATTATTGAAAGCTTGTTACTCTAACTTTTTTAGGGTAATAAGTTTTTTTTATTGCTTTTCTGAAAATTATTATGCCAATTGAATTAATGGCTTAACAAACAAAAGTTTAAACAACGCAAATAAATATTTTAAACAATTATTTAAGCTTAATATTTTAGTTCCAAAAAAATAGTAAAAGAAATTGCTTATTTAAGCATAATCCTCTATAATCTACTCTCAAATATATAGAAATAGCAGATAAAAATACAGAATTATCCATCCAAACATTATTGCCATTGCGAAGTAAATTAGGTTTCAAAAAATAAGTATCTTTGCACTTATGACAAAAAAACGCCTAGCCATATTAGGGTCAACAGGTTCTATAGGAACTCAAGCTTTAGAAGTTGTTTTAGAACAAAAAGACCGTTTTGAAGTAGAAGTTTTAACCGCACATCGAAATGCCGATTTATTAATTGAGCAGGCAATAGCACATCAACCTAATGTGGTGGTTATTGGCGAAGAAAGTCTCTATAATAAAGTTTTTACTGCACTCGACCCACATCATATAAAAGTCTACGCTGGAGCAGAAGCACTTTCTCAGGTTGTACAAATGGAAACAGTAGATTTGGTTCTTACCGCATTGGTAGGATATGCTGGATTAATCCCTACTCTAGCCGCTATAGATGCAGGAAAAAACATTGCATTAGCCAATAAAGAAACTTTAGTAGTCGCTGGAGAATTAGTAACCCAAAGAGCAAAAGAAAAAGGTGTAAATATATATCCTGTAGATTCTGAGCATTCTGCTATTTTTCAATGCTTAACAGGAGAATTCCAAAACCCAATAGAGAAAATTATATTAACTGCTTCGGGAGGTCCTTTTAGAGGGATGACACGCGAAGATTTATTAAAAGTTACCAAAGCACAAGCTTTAAAACATCCCAACTGGGAAATGGGCGCTAAGATTACCATCGACTCGGCGAGTATGATGAACAAAGGTTTGGAAGTAATAGAAGCAAAATGGTTGTTTGGTTTAAAACCAGAACAAATTGAAGTAATTGTTCACCCACAATCGATCGTTCATTCTTTGGTGCAATTTCAAGATGGATCAATGAAAGCTCAATTGGGTTTACCCGACATGAAGCTCCCTATTCAGTATGCAATGGCGTATCCAGAGCGTTTACCAAATAATTTTGAGCGATTCAATTTCTTAGATTACCCAAATTTATCGTTTGAGCAAGCTGATGTAAAAACGTTCAGAAACCTACAAC
>DKGK01000028.1:0-17173 GCA_002453265.1 Flavobacteriales bacterium UBA6772
TAAAAGAAGCTCCTAAGAAAATGATCGTTGTTGGATCTGGTGCTATTGGAGTTGAGTTGGCTTATTTTTATAATGCTATGGGTACAGATGTAACCGTAGTAGAATTTATGCCAAACATTGTTCCTGTAGAAGATATTGATATTTCTAAGCAATTGGAACGATCATTTAAAAAATCGGGTATTAAAATAATGACCAATGCATCTGTTGAAAAAGTGGATACTAGTGGTGCTAAATGTAAGGCTACCGTAAAAACTAAAAAAGGTGAAGAAATTCTTGAAGCTGACATTGTACTTTCTGCAGTTGGGATTACACCAAATATAGAAAACATCGGATTAGAAGATGTTGGTATTGCTACCGATAAAGGAAGAATTCTTGTAAACGATTTCTACCAAACTAACATACCTGGTTATTTTGCAATTGGTGACGTAATTCCTGGACCTGCATTAGCACACGTAGCTTCTGCAGAAGGAATTAACTGTGTAGAGAAAATTGTAGGAATGGATGTTGAACCTATGGATATGAATAACATTCCTGGTTGTACTTATGCTTCTCCAGAAATTTCTTCGGTAGGTTATACTGAGCAAGCAGCTAAAGATGCTGGATTCGAAATTAAAGTGGGTAAATTCCCTTTCTCTGCTTCTGGTAAAGCCAGTGCTGCAGGACATAAAGATGGATTTGTAAAGGTTATTTTTGATGCTAAATATGGCGAATGGTTAGGTTGTCATATGATTGGTGCTAACGTAACAGAATTGATTGCTGAAGCAGTTGTAGCTAGAAGATTAGAAACTACAGGTCACGAAATACTAAAAGCTATTCACCCTCACCCTACTATGAGTGAAGCTGTAATGGAAGCAGTAGCAGATGCTTACGGCGAAGTAATTCATATGTAAAAAGCAATCTATTAATTTAGATTCCAAAATAAAACAGCCGAACAATACAAGTAGTATTGTTCGGCTGTTTATATTTTAAGAGTGTAATAATAAACCTTGCCTATTGATTAGCAAGAATTATTATCAAATTAAATGAAAACTATTTTATTATAAACCTATGATTTTTTTAAGAGACTTACTTGCAGTCTTTTAAAATAGGTACTTCAATAATAACATTTACCTCATCCCATGTTTTACCTTTATGTAAGTCGAAACATTTTTTATGGATGCTGTTGTATGCTTTAAGAGCCCCAAATTCTTCTATAGATAAAGTCCCTTTCATTTTCAAAACTTCATTTGTAATAGAATAAGATAATTGCATCGTTTTAACAGTCCCAAAACTATTAATATTGGCTGTAATAGAGTCATCGGTCATTTCTTCTAAACCTCCTTCAATTTCAAAATTTTCAGTAAAAAGATTAAAAAAGTAACCTTTTAAACTTAAATCTCTAATCTCATCTCCCGAATTAGAACTTGCAGTATTAATAGAAAATTGAGTTCCCTCAACAAGTGCTTTTATACTAGGAAAAATTTGATTTGTGCGGTCCGTAGTGAGTTCTTTAAATTGTCCTACTACTTTTAGTTTATCTTCAGTTTTATAGCCTGCCCAATACACTTTGATAGCTGTTTCATCAAAACTATATAAACAAGTTGTTTTTTCTTTTACAATAGTCGTTTTGCTAACATCTTTAGTTTTTGGCTCGGTACAAGAAGTAACAAAAGCTAAAACAGTTAAAAGTAGGGTAAATCGTTTGGTAGTTTTTATCATGATCGCTTTTTTATTTAAAGTTTATTTTGATGTTTTAAGTAATATTAACACTCAATCTGCAATCCATCGTAGGCAACAAACACATTTTCGGGTAGTAACTTTACAACCTCCTCGTGTGTTCCCATTAAATGACTTAGATGTGTTAAATAAGCACGTTCGGGTTTAATATTTTCTATAAGCTCTAAAGCTTGATTTAAACTAAAATGTGAAATATGCTCAGTACGTCTTAATGCATTAATCACTAATACTTTTGAACCTTTAATTTTCTCCAATTCATCAACAGAAATTGTCTTCGCATCGGTAATATAAGTTAAATCATTTACTCTAAAGCCCAATACCGATAACTTATAATGCATTACCTGTATCGGAGTAAACAAATTTCCATCAATAGTAAAAGCTTCTTCTTTACAAATTTGATGTACCTTAACTTCTGGAACACCTGGGTATTTAAAATCGGCAAATACATAAGGATACTCTCGCAAAAGAGCTTTTTGAACATTCAAATCGCAATAAACATCCATATCTTTTTGATATTTAAAATTGAAGGCCCTTACATCATCCATCCCTGCAACATGATCTTTATGTTCATGAGTAAATAAAATAGCTCTAACATCTTGCACTTTTTCACGTAACATCTGCTGCCTAAAATCGGGTCCAGTATCAATTACATAATTACTAGAATCTATTGTAATCATGGCAGAAGTTCGCAGTCTTTTGTCTTTAGAATCTAAAGAATTACAAATAGAACAATCGCAAGCGATAACTGGAATACCTTGAGAAGTTCCTGTACCTAAAAAAGTTAATTTCATAAACACAAATATATTCGTTTTAATCGAATGAAAACAGAACAAATACATGAATATACTTGGCTATGTAAAATAGGGCTTCTACATTTGCTTCTAAGAATTTACAAGTACTATGAAAAACGTTGTTTTAACACCTGCCCAAAAAGCATTACAAATAAATCTCGATCCTGAGCTTTATGGAACCTTTGCCGAAATTGGAGCTGGACAAGAAGTTGTTCGTCATTTCTTTAGAGCTGGAGGGGCTTCTGGAACAATTGCAAAAACTATGTCGGCTTACGATAAAGATTTTAGCGATGCTATTTATGGTAAAGAAGCCAATGGAAGATATGTTTGTGAATCTCGATTAAAGAAAATGATTGAGCATGAATATGGTTTAATTACAGAGCGTTTAGATAGAGAGAAACACCCAAACAAGCGTTTTTTCTCCTTTGCAAATAACGTAGCAACCATAAACTTCTCTAAAACTAACGACGGACACGGTTGGATGGGGATTAGATTTCAACTCGCTCCTGACGCCAAACCTAATGATGTAGTACTACACTTTTTACTAAACGAAAGAGATGCTAAACAACAGCAAGAAAGTGCGGGTATTTTGGGTGTAAACCTGCTTTACGGTTGTACACATCTTCATAACGATCCAAAGGAATTAATTAAACAATTATTCGATAATATTAGTAAAGGGCATATAGAAATTGATATGATTCAAATGAATGGTCCTGAATTTGAACATGTTGACAATCGTTTATTGAGTCTTTTCTTAGTAAAAGAAAAAATGACAAATGCAGTTATTTTTGGTCCAGATGGAGTTAACCTACAACCTTCGGATATACTCTATAAAAAGAATATACTTGCTATTAGAGGAAGCTTTAGACCTGTAACCAAGGTTAATATTGATATGATTAAAAATGGTTACAATAAATTTATTCTTGAAAAAAGAGTTACAAAAAGCAATTTACAAGTACTTTTTGAAATTACATTGAGCAATCTTTCTACGGATGGAGAAATTGATGAGCAAGATTTTTTAGATAGAGCAGACATACTTTGCTCTCTAGGACAAACAGTATTGATATCTAACTATCAACAGTACTACAAACTTCTTGATTACTTTAGTAAATTCTCAACTAAGAGAATGGGAATAATTTTAGGAGTACCAAACTTAAAGCAAATATTCGAAGAGAAATACTACCGTCATTTAAGTGGTGGTATTTTAGAAGCATTTGGACGAATGTTTAATAGAGATTTAAAAGTCTATTTATACCCATACCAAAAACAAAAAGAGGGCGACCTTACGACTTCTTCGAACTTACAAATTCATCCTAGGTTTAGACCACTTTATGATTACCTGATTTATAATAACCGAATTGTTGATATAGACTACGATCCAAAAGTACTACACATATTTTCTCCTATAGTATTACGTATGATAAAAAATGGCGTTTCTGGATGGGAAGATTTGGTTCCTGCTTACGTAGATAATGTGATAAAAGACAAACAACTATTTGGTTATAAATCTAATTCAAATAAAGAGAAGGTTAACAACTAAAACTTCACAAAACGTTTAATTTGATCCTGAAGCAGTGCTACTGTTTCAGGATTTTCTATTATTCCTTTTTCATTCAATAGATTGTGAATTTCCGATAACTTTGGTTTAGCAGAAAACACTTCTGCTTTGAGGTGATGAAATAAAGAAGTTAGATGCTCCATTCCACGTAAATTTCCAGCTCTTCCAGATGCTACACCAACTAAAGCCACTTTCTTTTCTCCTACTCCATCTCCTCCAATACAGTCCATAAGCGACTTAAATATGCCCGGATAACTTCCATGGTACTCTGGAGAAATAACAACAAACTTCTGAGCACCTTGAATATATTTATGGATCATTAATGTGAATTCCTCCGTGGAATTACCAAAAGAATTAGAGAACATAAAATCTCTAGGTAAATCACATAGATCCATTACTTGATTCGTAACATTTTCAGTGGTTAAAAGTTGGCTATAAAACTGAGCAACTTTAATTGTTAAACTATCTTTTCTGTTGGTAGCTGAAATAATGGTGATCATATCGTTGAAAATTGTGTCTAAAATGTTGATAACATACCTTAAATCATAGTGATGACTAAGAAGGACTTTTTGTAATTTGAGACTCTAAAAATACAGAAATTTCAATTCATATATGGCAAAGATAATCGCAATAGCAAATCAGAAGGGAGGCGTAGGCAAAACGACTACTTCTGTAAACCTAGCGGCATGCTTAGGAGTGCTGGAAAAGAAGGTGTTACTTATAGATGCAGACCCACAAGCCAATGCAAGTTCTTCTCTAGGAATTGACCCAAATGGGACACACAATGGTACTTATCAATGCTTAGAACACCAAGCAAATGCCTTAGAGTGTATTCAAAAATCGTCGAGTCCTAACGTAGATGTGATGCCATCTCATTTAGACTTGGTAGCTGCAGAAATAGAATTGGTAGATAAAGATGCTAGAGAATTCATGCTAAAAACGGCACTTAAAGATATTCGTGATGAATACGACTATATAATTATTGACTGTGCACCATCTTTAGGACTCATAACTTTAAATGCTCTTACAGCTGCAGATTCTATAATTGTTCCAATTCAATGCGAGTATTTTGCGTTAGAAGGATTAGGGAAATTAATGAATACTATAAAAAGTGTACAAAACATTCAAAATCCAGATTTAGATATTGAAGGCTTACTACTTACAATGTACGATTCTAGGCTTCGACTTTCGAATTTAGTAATTGAAGAAGTAAAAACACACTTTCAGGATATGGTTTTTAAAACCGTAATACAGAGAAACGTTAGATTAAGCGAAGCTCCAAGTTATGGTGAAAGTATTATAATGTACGATGCCACTTGTAAAGGAGCGATAAACTACCTTAATTTGGCTCAAGAATTTTTAGCTAATAACGAATCTGTAGCATAAAATGGCCAAACAGAAAAAAGCTTTAGGAAGAGGTTTGTCTGCTATTCTAAGCAATCCTAGCACCGACATTACACAATCTAAAACATCTATTGAAACACAGGTTTCAGTTGGAGGAATTGGAGAATTAATAATCAGTACGATCGAAGTAAACCCATTTCAACCACGTACTCACTTTGATGAAACTAAGCTAAACGAACTAGCCGATTCTATTATAGAATTAGGTGTAATACAACCCATTACAGTTCGAAAATTAGGATACGACAAGTACCAATTAATTTCTGGTGAACGTAGGTTCAGAGCAAGTCAATTGGCAGGCTTAACAAAAATACCTGCCTATATAAGAATTGCGAACGACCAAGAAATGCTTGAAATGGCATTAGTTGAGAACATTCAAAGGCAAGATTTAGATGCTATTGAAATTGCCTTGAGTTATAAATTACTGCAAGATGAATGTAATCTTACACAAGAAAAACTAAGTGAACGCGTGGGAAAAAAACGTTCTACCGTAAGTAACTATTTACGTTTATTAAGTTTAAACCCAATTATTCAAGCGGGAATTAGAGATAAAATGATTTCTATGGGGCATGCTAGAACTTTGGTAAATATACCCGAAGAGGAAGCTCAACTAGATTTATACAAAGCTATTTTAACCGATAGTTTATCTGTAAGGCAAACAGAACAAGTAGCTCAAGGTGTAAAAAATACTCTCAAAAAACCGTCAGCTAAAACAAGTTCAAGTAAAGCTCCACTCCCCTTTTCTATACAACAACTCACCAAAGATTTTGAAGTGAAATTAAACACTAAAACAGAAATCAAACTTCAAAAAAATGGAAAAGGAAAACTAATTATTTCTTTTAAAAATGAAAACGAACTTGAACATATAATTCAATGTTTTCAAAACGATTAATACTACTAGTTCTAGTTCTTGGCTTTAGCTTAAAAAGCACTGCTCAAGTTTTAAAGAAGGAGAGGTCTGCAAAAAAAGCAAGTATTTATTCGGCTTTACTTCCTGGAGCTGGACAAGTTTATAATGGCAAGTACTGGAAAGTTCCTGTGGTGTATTTAAGTATTGGAACAGCTCTTTATGTAGCAAATTGGAACAAACAAGAATACTTACATTACAGACAAGCTTTTGAATACCGTACAGATGATGACGAATCTACCGTAGATCAATACATCGATATTTACACAGAAAGCAATTTGGTGACTATTAAAAATTACCACCAAAAAAACAGAGATTTAGCGTATATAATAAGTGCAGGAATCTATTTATTAAACATTTTAGACGCTTCGGTAGATGCTCATTTATTTAACTTTAATGTAAATGATGATTTGGCTATTAAAATAGAACCTAAATTTTCTCGTTTTCAAAATGAAAACCAATTTGCATTATCTTTAACTTTAAACCTCAAAAAATGAAAATTGCTCTTTTAGGTTACGGAAAAATGGGAAAAGCAATTGAAGAAATTGCTCTAGAAAGAGGTCACGATATAAGCTTAAAAGTTAGTTCAAGAACCAGGGAATTTATAAATATTAATAGCTTTAACGAAGTAGATGTAGCTATTGACTTTAGCACTCCAACTACAGCTCAAAATAATATTGAACTAGCACTAAAAACTAAAACACCTGTTATTAGTGGTACTACAGGTTGGTTAGAGAATATCGAATCTGTTAATAATCTTTGTCTTTCTAGTAATGCAGCATTTTTATATGCATCCAATTTTAGCTTAGGCGTAAATTTATTTTTCGAGTTAAATAAAAATCTAGCAAAGCTGATGTCTAATCATACAAATTACGACATCTGCATGAAAGAAATACACCATACCCAAAAACTAGATGCGCCAAGCGGAACAGCAATCAGCTTAGCAGAACAAATAATTTCAAATAACAAAAACAAATCAAATTGGGTACTAAATAAAGCTCAAAACAAAAAAGAAATCTTAATAAATCCCATTAGAGAAAATTCAGTTCCAGGAACACATATTGTTAGCTACCAATCTGAAATTGACACTTTAAGTATAAAACACGAAGCGCATTCTCGCAAAGGTTTCGCTTTAGGTGCAGTGATTGCAGCAGAGTGGATTCTAAACAAAAAAGGTGTTTTTAGCATGAAAGATGTTTTGTTTTCTGATTAACCCATATTAACGACTAAATTGAGTTTATATAAGCTCAATTTAATACTTTTGAAAAAAAATATAGATGAATACAAAAAAGCATATTTTATTTTTAGTTAGCTGTTTAGCTTATATCCTTATTGTTAAGCTTTCTGGTTTAAATTGGCTCTACTTTGGTGTACTTGCCATAGCCGATTACAACTATTGGAATTATATTAATTGGACTTTTTGGAAAAAAAGAAAGGTTAAAGAAGAGGTTAAAAGATCTGCAATTGGAGAATGGATAAATGCTATAACCTTTGCTATTATTGGTGCTACATTAATTCATACATTTATTATTCAACCTTTTACAATTCCTACTTCTTCAATGGAGAAATCCATGTTAATTGGTGATTATTTATTGGTTAGTAAGTTAAATTATGGTCCAAATGTACCTAATACACCACTCTCAATACCCTTTATGCATAATGTATTAGTAGGCTCAGAAAACACACCTTCTTTTACGAAATCTGTACAATTGGGTTATAATAGATTAACAGGATTTACGTCTGTTAAAAATAATGATATTGTTGTTTTTAACTACCCAGTAGATGATATGCAGGAAGCAATGCCCTTTGATAAAAAAACACACTATGTAAAGAGATGTGTTGGTATTGCTGGAGATTCATTAGAAATAAAAAATCAAAAAGTTTATATTAATGGAAATGAGCAGCCTTTACCAGACAGATCTCATGGACAATTTAGTTATATAGTTACGAGTAAAGGAAATGGATTTAGACAAAAATTTCTTTTAGAAAACGAAATTACAGAAGTTTACCCGCTGCATGAGTATGAATTTGTTTTAAACGAGGAGAATGTAAATTTGTTTAAGGAACAAGCTTATATTAGAAACGTAGAATTAATTGACACTCTCAATACGTATAGAATCATTACCCAAGGGGTATTATTAAATGCAAATGTACTTGCGACTTATCAAGGAGTAAAAACTGATAATAGTCTATTCTTGATGATGCTTACAGATGAGAATGTTGCGAAATTAAAATCGCTATCTACGGTAACAAGTGTAACAATACCAGAACTTCTTGCGAGTCAAAAAGGTAATATTATGTTCCCTAAAGGAAATAATTACAATTGGAGTACCGATAATTACGGACCTATATTTATTCCTAAAGCTGGTGAAACGATACAATTATCTGAGGAAAATGTAGAAATGTACGCAAGAGTAATAAGTGATTATGAAGCCAATAGTTTAGAGCAAAAAGAAGATGGCGTTTATATAAATGATGTTTTAAGTACAGAATACACCTTCCAAATGAATTACTACTGGATGATGGGAGACAATAGACACAACTCATTAGATTCTAGGTTCTGGGGCTTTGTTCCAGAAAATCACGTTGTAGGAAAGCCTGTATTTAATTGGTTAAGTATAGATCCAAACAAAAAAGGATTAGATAAAATTCGTTGGAGCAGAATGTTTACGTTTATCCATGGCGAAGGCGAGCCAAAATCTTACTTAATTCATTTTTTAATTCTTGTTGGACTATGGAATTTAGTAAGTAGATATTTTCAAAAAAAGAAAGCTGCTTAATGCAATTCAAAAAAATAGCATTCGCAATAAGTTTAGCCTTTTTTGTTAAACTTTTTGTTTTTCAACCATTCGTAATTCCCTCTAGTTCTATGGATAGAACTTTAGTTCAGGGTGATTATGTAATGGTAAATAAGTGGCAAAATAGTTTGTTTGGCAATCTTTTAAAGGTAGAAAATGGAAGTGTTTTAGCATTTCACTATCCTTTAGACAAAGTAGATATAGCAGATAAAATCGTTTTTATAAAGAGATGTGTTGGACTTCCTGGCGACTCTCTAATTATTAGAAATGGTGAAATTGAAAATGAGAAATCAAGTATTCAACTTGATTATTTTGTTGCTGATGCTGGCAAAAAATTGAATTGGGAAATTTTAAAAAAATTCGGAATTCACTTAGGTGGTCGAGCTAGTAATAATAGATGGTTGTTAAGCTTAGATAGTAATCAAATGAATAATATACTAAGTATAGATAGTAGTTTTACTTTTGAAAGAAATACTAGCCTAGAAGATAAAATAGAGATTTCCACCTTTCCATCTGATACATCCTTATATTGGAATAGAGATTTTTATGGTCCTATATATGTTCCAAAAAAAGGAATCGAAATAGCCTTAGATTCCACAAATTTCAAATTGTATAAAAAAATAATTCAGGATTACGAGAATCATACGATTAGCAATGAAGAAAATTCTATTTACATAGATAATGAGCTTATAAAAACCTACACATTCGAACAGAATTACTACTTTATGCTCGGCGACAACAGGCATCATTCGCAAGATTCTAGATATTGGGGATTTGTACCCGAAGATCATCTAATTGGAAATTGCTTCATGATTCTATTTAACGCAGAACAATTTGCTACGAATCGTTTGTTTAAAATGGTTTATTAGCATGGAAAAAAGCATTCTTCTTAGCAGTCACTATTTTCCTAGTATCGCCTATTTTGAACTCTTAGTAAAGTATGAAAATATACTAATCGATTTTGGAGAACACTTTGTAAAGCAATCTTACAGAAACAGATGCATAATATATACTTCTAATGGCTCTTTACCATTAAGCATTCCTGTTATTAGAAATAACAAAACAATTGTAAACGAAGTACTTTTAGAATCGAATAGCAATTGGAAAAACTCACATTGGAAGGCTATAAGTTCTGCTTATAATTCAAGTCCATTTTTTGAATTTTATGAAGACGATTTGAAAAATGTATTTTTTAAAGACTATAAATCACTACCAGAACTTAATACAGCACTTCTTTCACATATTTGTAAGGAAATTGGAATTGTCATAAGCATTAATACGAGTAAACTATATGTAGAAAAGAGCGAAACAAATCTGGATTTTAGAAACTTAATTAATGCTAAAAAAAACTATATTCAAGCTAATAATTACCCTAGGTATATTCAAACATTTGAAGAGAAGCACGGATATATAAAAAATTTGAGTATTTTAGACCTATTATTTCACGAAGGACCTGAAACATTAAATTATATAAAAGCATTGTAAAGTAGATCTTATTATATTTAGATTTATTTCTAAACTGCAAAATAATAAGATCAAAAAGGGAAAGCTCACGCTTTCCCTTTTCTTTTTAGACTTGTATTGCATTGCCTAAGATAAATTCCGAATCCCTTCGTATACAACAACACTTACAGCATTTGCAAGGTTTATACTTCGTACGTGTTCGCTAAATAGTGGGATCTTATAAGTCTTGTCTATATTCTCTTCAATAATATTTTTTGGAAGTCCTTTAGATTCTTTTCCAAATATTAAGAATAGATCGTCTTGGTAATCTACCGACCAATAATCTTGCTTACCATGACTAGAAAAATACACCATTTTCTTGTCAGCATTTTTAGAATAAAAATCTTCTATGCTCTCGTAAATTGTGAGCGATATATGTTTCCAGTAATCCAATCCAGCACGTTTAACGCGAGAGTCATCTAATTGAAAACCAAAGGGCTTTACCAAATGTAAGTTTGCGCCCGAAGCGAGACTCAAACGACCAATATTCCCTGTATTATTAGGTATTTCAGGTTCAAATAAAACAATATTGAGTGCCATTAGCGTTTTTTCCTAGCTCTTCTGTTAGCTATGATATCTCCTTTTGTTTGAGATTTCTTATACTTCTTAGCTAATTTTACTCGGTAAGAACCACCCTCATTAATTTGTTTATTTTTATCTTTTTTCTCGTGAAAACCATCATCTCTCTTTCGAGTTTCTGTACTACGGTTTTTACTAATCTTGGCTATATCTCGTTCTTCAGGGAGTAACTGCTCGTTTTCTATAACATCTTCAGGAAAGTCTACTTGTGGGATTTCATAATCCATTAAAGACTGAATAGAGTTCTTAGAAACTTCTTCTTTATCGGTAAAGAATAAAATTGAATTTCCTTTCTCCTCTGCTCTACCCGTACGACCTATACGATGCATATAGTTTTCCGCAAATACTGGAGTATTAAAGTTTATAACGTGAGAAATTTTATGTAAATCCAATCCACGAGCCATTACATCGGTAGCTACAAGAATTCTGTTTATACCCTCATCAAATTGCTTAATCGATCGAATACGGTAGTTTTGAGTTTTGTTTGAGTGAATAACACAAAGCTCCGAAGAATATTGTTCTTCAAGAAATTCAAACACCATATCGGCGTGTTTCTTATTGGGAACAAAAACCAAAACCTTACTATACTTTTCCTTATCTAAAAGTAAGAAATTTAAGAGATTTAGTTTGGTATAGAAATTTCGAGTTCTATAACATTCTTGAGAAATATTATTTAGTGGAGTTCCACTTAAGGCAATAGAAATCTTTTTTGGCTTAATAAAATAAGCATCAATAAGTGCATCTACCTCCTCAGTCATTGTAGCAGAAAACATAATATTTTGTCTGCGTTCTGGAAGAATAGAAAATATATTAGCCAATTGAATTCTAAAACCAAGGTCTAACATTACATCAACCTCATCAATAACCAATTGCTTAATGGTTTTAAGTTGTAATGCTCTAGCAGCAGCCAAATCGTATAAACGACCAGGAGTTGCAACAACTACATCTACACCTTGAGCACAAGCTTTTTTTTGTGTATTTATATTTGTTCCTCCATATACACCAAGTACACGTAGGTTCATAAATTGAGCAAATTCATTAATTCTATCAACTACTTGAAGAACGAGTTCTCTTGTAGGTACAAGAACCAGAACTCTAGGCGTGTCTATATCTTGAAACTTAATATCCTGTAATATGGGTAGCATATAGGCTAAAGTTTTCCCTGTACCAGTTTGTGCTATACCTACTACATCTGCACCAGAACGTACTACAGGAAAAGACTGTTCCTGAATTGGAGTTGGTTTAACAAATCCTAGTTCGTCTATTGCTCTACGCAGATGCTTTGTAAGTGGTAAGTTATCGAAAGTGCTCATCAAAAAAATATTTTTGCAAAAATAAGGATATAAAAGGGAACACCGCTACTATTAGTGTTGAATATCAATTAGACTTATGTATTGTTTTAACAAATAAATTAATAGAGCATTTGAATAAATATTACTGAGAATATTTAAGTCCGAAATGAAAAAATTAAAAGTGTAAAACTAAAAAAGCCTCTTGAATAAATTCAAGAGGCTTAGCGTTTAGGGTGGATGATGGGATTCGAACCCACGACCCCCGGCACCACAAACCAGTGCTCTAACCAACTGAGCTACAACCACCATTTTAACGAGTGCAAATATATAATTATATTTTTTATAAGCCCACTATATAAGCACAAAAATAATGTAATAATTAGGACAATAAATGTCAATAAAATTCACTTTTTTCGTAATCAGATCGTTAGCTTTAAAAAATCGTTAAACTAATGTGCTGCAAGACTTAATTTTTGACTTAATTTTGATAAAACGCTTATAGAATGGTTACAAGACACCAATATACTGTAGAAGGAATTAGTTGTATAAACTGTGTAAACGGAATTAAAAGCCATTTACTTAAAAAGAAGGTTTCTAAAGTATCTGTAGATATTGCAAAAGGATTAGTTACTATTTTAAATAACGAATACTCCAATGAAGAACTAAAGTCTTTTCTTTCTGACTTAGGTTATAATCCAAAAGAATATAAATTGAATTCTAATACGAGTTTAAAATTAGAGTATTACCTAATTATATCAACAATACTTAGTTTACCTCTTTTAGGACACATGTTTGATTCGGAAGAAAGCATACTTCAAAATCCGTGGTTACAGCTAGGCTTAAGTACTCCAGTAATGATTTTAGGCTATTTATACTTCTTTAAAGGAGCCTATAAATCTCTACTAAACCTTAAACCCAATATGAATGTTCTAATTCTAATGGGTTCTACTTCAGCTTATATTTATAGTTTAATTGGTTGGTTTTTAAATATTAACTCAGCTCATCATTTTTTGTTTTTTGAAACTGCTGCGACTATAATCACCCTAGTATTATTAGGTAATTATTTTGAAAAACGCTCTATTGCTCAAACTACTACAGCTTTAGATTCACTGCAAAAATTACAAATTAAAAATGCGGTAAAGGATGTAGATGGAACTTTAGTAGAGTGCCTAATTACGGACTTAGATATTGGAGATATTGTTATTGTAAACCAAGGAAATGCTATTCCTATTGATGGAATTATAGTCTGGGGTAAAGCTTCCATAGATGAAAGTATGATTTCTGGAGAAAGTGTTCCTGTATTTAAAGAAATTGATGGCAAAACAATTGGAGGAACAATTGTTTTAGAAGGGAATATAAAAATTAGCGTTAATTCGAAATTGGAAGACACCGTACTTTCACATATTATAGAAATGGTGCGTTCTGCACAAGAGGACAAACCAGAAATACAGGAACTAGGCGATAGAATAAGTGCCATTTTTGTTCCAGTAGTATTAGCGATAGCGATTGCTACTTTTGCACTTAACTATCTTGTATTCGATCAAGATTTTCAAAATGCGATACTACGTTCTATTGCGGTATTGGTAATTTCGTGCCCTTGTGCAATGGGATTAGCGACTCCTACAGCTGTAATGGTTGGTGTTGGAAGAGCAGCGAAAAATGGAATTCTGATTAAAGGTGGAGCTACTATAGAATTGTTTAGCAAAACAAAGAAAGTAGTATTCGACAAAACGGGAACTTTGACAAATGGGGAATTTAAAATTCAAGAATTTAAGAAATGGGATGACTCCTACCCTATTGAAGCAATAATTTATGAACTTGAAAAACACTCTTCCCATCCAATTGCAAAATCACTTTGTAAGAATTTAGAATCCTATAAGACGAAAATAGAATTTACGGAACTAAATGAAATTAAAGGCAAGGGATTTACTGCAATAGACAAACTGGGAAATACCTATACATTCGGATCTGCTAAATTCCTATCAATAGAAGAGGAAGATTTGAAAACAAATTATCAGTTATTTTTAAACATTAATAATAAACTAGTTGCAGCACTTTCTATACAAGACCAAATAATGGAAGGCGCAAAAGAATTGGTTGAATTTTTAAATGCTAAAAACATTGAAACTATTTTACTTAGTGGAGATACAAAGCAAAAATGTGATTCTTTAGCTAAGGAAATAGGCATAAAAACTGTATTTGCAGAGCAGTCACCCGAAGAAAAAATTAAAAAAATTAAAGTATTTACTGCGGAAGAAAATACAAGTATGTTTGGAGATGGTATTAACGATGCTCCAGCACTTACTAAGGCTACAGTAGGTATTTCGTATAGTAAGGCGACCGAAGTAGCGGTAAAGTCCGCAAGTATAGTATTGCTAAACCACAAGCTAAGTTTATTAGAGAAAACCTACCAAATTTGTACGCATACTTACAAAACAATTAAGCAGAATTTATTCTGGGCTTTTGCCTATAACCTAATCGCAATTCCTTTGGCAGCCATGGGCTATTTAAGTCCTATATTTGCAGCTTTAACAATGGCTTTTTCAGATATTGTTGTTATTGGAAATTCAATTAGATTGAAATATAAAAACATAAATTCATAAGTGAATCCTACAGTTTTACATTTAGCAAAATGGTATCCCAATAAAATTCAACCTTTATTAGGGATTTTTGTACGTAAACATGTTTTATCGACTAAAAACAATTTCCAACATAAGGTTATTAGTATTTACAACACGGATGCATGTGAGAATAAAATTACTCGAATTGCCAATAATTTTGAAGGTGTAGAAGAAGTTGTCTTCTATTATAAAAGCGGCATTGCAACAAAACTCAAAGTCTTTTATAAAATTTGGAAAGAAATAAATTCTAGTCCAGTAGCTATTATTCATGCACACATTATTAGTTGGGCAAGTACATTGGCCTATTTACATTCAATTGCTACTAAAACACCTTTTTTTATTAGTGAACACTGGAGTGGTTATCATTATAAACTCTTTTTGAAACAAAACGCATTTGAAAAATATTTTAAACTACTTACTGCGAAAAAATCAAAAATGGTTTTTCCTGTTTCCAATAGTTTAAAAGCAGATATGCTAGCCTCAGGAATTAAAGCAAACTATAAGGTTATTGGAAATGTAGTGAATGGAAAGATAGTAGAACAGCCAAAAAATGATAGATTTACTTTTGTATTTGTTGGTGACTTAGAACAAAAGCATAAAAATGTAAAAGGTATAATAGAAGCTTTTTCTGAGCTAAAAAATAAGTCTAATCTAAAGTTGGATATAATAGGTGAAGGCCAAGATAAGGGGGATTATATAAACTTGAGTACGAATTTAAATTCATCAGATTCTATAAAATTTCATGGTTCTAAATCCAACACAGATGTATTTGAGTACTTATCTAAATCTCACGTACTCGTTTTAAACAGTTATTACGAGACATTCTCTATTATCTGTGCAGAAGCATTACTATCTGGTATTCCTGTTATAGCATCAAGATGTGGAGGTCCAGAATCCTTTTTAGATAAACAAACAGGTATATTAATTGATCTAGGAAATAGGACTCAATTAATAGAAGCAATGAAAGAAATTCAAAATACTTATCCTAGATTTAATCCTAAGGTTTTAAAAGAAAAAGCTAAAATTTTCTCCTCCATAAAAATTGGAATAGAATTAACTAAAAGTTATAATTCGGTTCTTAGTTAAGCTTCTTTAAATAGCTATTAAACAAGACTAAAGAAACAAATCCTGAAATCCAGAATAGACTACTGGTAACAACAGCTGCACCTATTAATCCGTAATTATTTAGGGCGTAATAATTAAGAACACCGTTTAGAAATAGGATACCAAAAGCAACAAAAGCATTCCAATTAGACTTACCCACAGCCGCTAATAAATTACCAAAAGGTATCCGGAAAATAAAAGCACCAAGCGTACCAATAAGGAGTATTTTAAATAGACTTACAGCCTCAATATAAGCAGCACCAAAAAGGTTTAAAATTAATGGTTCTGCAAGTACATAAAGCATGGTTGTTATAAGTATTCCGACGAGAGCAAAAAGTTTGCAATAATTCTTAGAAAACTGTATTAAATACTCTTTATTCTCACTGTTTTTAGCCAAGTCTGCATAATGAGTTGTAATGTAGGAATTCGGTATAAAAAACAGTGCAATTGGGATTATACTAGCAGATCGGTAAATGGCTACTTGGGTAGTGTCTTGTATTATTTGCCCCACTAAAAAGACATCTAAAGAATACATTAATTGTGAGGCTATAGATCCTATTCCAACCCATAAACCATAGGAGTAATATTTTTCTGGAATAGTAATTTTTACTTTTTTAGGAACTTTCAAATGGATTATTCCAACAACAAAGGGAACCAGTACAAAAGCGAATATATAGGCTATTAGTCCAAAATAGCTAGCAGATAGACAACCAAAAAAAGCAAGTAATCCGGAGTGTAAAAGATCAATGCTAGCAAATTTCTTATTTTTATTTTGTACTCTATAATATACCTTTACCATTTCGATTATAAAATAGGTAAATAAGTACCCCAAAAGAATATAAAAGTAAAGCGGACTTATTATTTTATCGAGATTTAAAAAGGGTATTGTAGCGAATAAAATTA
>DKGK01000028.1:17552-18306 GCA_002453265.1 Flavobacteriales bacterium UBA6772
ATCCACTTTTGTATTCGAATCTTTTAAAGGAGCAAAACGCAAAAAAGAATATTGTAATCCACCACCAGCAAAAGGTACAAAAAATGCCAAAGTAGATAATAAGTAGGACAAAACTCCATACTCGCTTGGACTTAAAATTCTAATTAAGACCAAAGAACTCACAAAAGCAATAACTTTAGTAAACAACGAAGCGCCTAATACATAAGCACCCTCTTTATTTAAAAATTCTTTTATGGTCTTTCTCACTTTGCTCTTGAATTTAAAGGTCGAGCAAAATGCTCGGTGTTGATTATTTTATTCTGATAAGAACTTTGGATTTCTCTTTGGATAAAAAGTAAAGTTTTTATTCCTAGTGCCATGCTTTGTGAAAGTATAATGATATAGGTGGGAGAAATTTTGATTCGCGAATATATAATGCTTTAGGTTTATACTTTAAAAAAATAGTTGAATGGACTTAGTTTGTCGGTGAAATGCAGTTTAGTTTAGTTTAATGGTATTTTAGGTATAAACTTAAAAAGTAAAATTACTAAATATATACAAACAAAAAAGGCTGTCTAAAAAGACAGCCTTTATATATATAAACTTATACTAAGCTAAAACCTCAGCAACTTTATCAGCTGCTTCTTGAAGTAATATTACAGAGTGTACTGCAAGACCACTTTCGTCAATTAATTTCTTAGCTTCGGTAGCATTAGTACCTTGTAAACGAACGATAATTGGCACATTAATTTCACCAATATTTTTGTAAGCATCA
>DKGK01000028.1:18496-19033 GCA_002453265.1 Flavobacteriales bacterium UBA6772
ATCAGCTGCTTCTTGAAGTAATATAACAGAATGTACTGCAAGACCACTTTCGTCAATTAATTTCTTAGCTTCGGTAGCATTTGTACCTTGTAAACGAACGATAATTGGAACATTAATTTCACCAATGTTTTTATAAGCATCAACAATACCTTGTGCTACACGATCGCAACGAACGATACCACCAAAGATATTTACCAATAAAGCTTTTACGTTTTCATCTTTTAAGATAATACGGAAAGCTTGCTCTACACGAGCTGCATCAGCAGTACCACCAACGTCTAAAAAGTTAGCAGGGTTTCCACCAGCATGCTTAATAATATCCATTGTAGCCATTGCTAAGCCAGCACCGTTAACCATACAGCCAACATTACCGTCTAACTTTACATAGCTTAAACCAAATTCACCTGCTTCAACTTCCGAAGCATCTTCCTCACGTACATCACGCATCTCAGCGTAATCTTTATGACGGTAAAGTGCATTTGCATCTAAAGCAACCTTAGCATCAACAGCGATAATTCTATTATCAGATGTTTTTAA
>DKGK01000076.1:0-2299 GCA_002453265.1 Flavobacteriales bacterium UBA6772
TAGTGCTGCAAATATAAATAAAATTGCAAGCTATTTATGCTGATAAACATTGCTTTTATATCTTTGTTTTTTACTAATTAAGATTTGTTTTGTGGAAGTAAAATCTAATAACTACTCGGTATATATAGGTAAGGATGTTTTGGAGGATTTTAACAGTATTCTCGAAGATTATCAAGGTCAATATTCTCAAATATTCATCTTTTGCGATGAAAATTCTTCTAAACATTGCCTACCTCATTTAATTGGTCAAGTGCCTATGCTTATAGGTTCGGAGCTTATTGAAATTGAATCTGGAGAGCATAATAAAACACTTTCTATTTGTCAAGAGGTTTGGGAAACGATGGGAGAGTCTAAAGCCGATCGAAAAGCCATTTTTGTGAATTTAGGAGGTGGTGTAGTATGCGATATGGGTGGAATGATTGCTTCTTTGTACAAAAGAGGAATTAAGTTTTTTCATATTCCAACCACTCTTTTAGCACAGGTAGATGCTTCGGTAGGAGGTAAGTTAGCAGTAGATTTGGGTGCACATAAAAATCAAATAGGTTTATTTAGAAATCCAGACATCGTTTTAGTAGATCCTGAATTTTTAAACACACTCCCTGAACGTCATTGGGTAAGTGGCTTGGCAGAGGTCCTAAAACACGCTTTAATTGCCGATGCAGATTACTGGAGCTTTTTGTCGGATATGGATTTACAAAACGAAGAATTTCTTACCGCCTTATTGCAAAAGTCAATTCAAATAAAAAATGCTATTGTTTTGAAAGACTGGGAAGAAAAAGGTATTCGTAAAACCCTAAACTTTGGCCATACTATTGGGCATGCACTCGAGAGTAATGCACTAGAAAATAAAGGAGATTTATTACACGGTGAGGCGGTAGCTATTGGTTTGGCTGTAGAAACCATTCTTTCTGAAATGACCAATAAGTTTTCTGCAGATGAATGTTCTATAGTAATCGAAAGTTTAAAAGGCATATTTAATTTAGAGCCAATTAAAGTAGAAGACTTTAGTGATTTAATTGAGTGGATGCGTCACGATAAGAAAAATGACGGATCACAAATAAATTTCACTTTACTAAAGAAAATTGGTGAAGCTGAATTTGATAAAACATGTTCTGTTGATGAAATTGAAGAGGCGATGATCACCTATAACTCTCTTCTTTCTGATCGTTAAAGCACTCCTTATAATTTAATACCCAGTTTTGGTAGATAAACGAAAGCAGCAAAGCAGGTGCTATTAGTAAGAATTTTATATCTTCTAAGAATGAGGGTTTTGCACCTTCTATTTTATGGACTATAAAGTGTACAATCCAGGCTACAATAAAATAGCTAGCGATATCCATAGTTTGTATTATGTTTTGTTTAATAAGAAAATGCCTTTATGGCAGAGTAGTGTAAATAGAGCGATTCCTATTGCCATTTTTATGGACAATCGAATGTGAAACAGTAGGGCAAAGAATATAAATACTGTTGAGAGATTTGAAATTTCTTCGGGTAGAATATTCTTTAATATTGGTGTTTCGATTAAAGAAAACAGTGAAATTATAGAAAATAAAATTGCAGGAACACAAATCCAATGGATAAGTTAATTGGTTTTATTTTGTTGACTTTTAGCATATTCATCTACCAGGAATGTAGGCTTTTCATAAAATAAATTTTCATCAATTTCAAAAAAAAATCCCACCGATTAAGATGGGATTTTAGGATTATGAAACTCTAAAGTCAAATTTAAATTCACTTAAATCTTGATTTGCTTTGATAATCTTTTCTTTAAGAGAGCTTTTATAGGCTATTACCTTTTTCATTACTTCTTCATTTCCAGAACCTATTATTTGAGCTGCTAAGATACTTGCGTTTAGTGAAGCATCTAATCCAACGGTTGCTACAGGAATGCCAGGAGGCATTTGTAATATAGATAAAATAGAGTCCCAACCATCAATAGAAATAGATGAACGACAAGGTACACCGATAATAGGAAGTGGCGTAAATGCTGCCATTACCCCAGGTAAGTGAGCTGCACCACCTGCACCAGCAATAATTACCTTAATACCATTTTCGTAAGCCTTAGAAGCGTAAGCTTCAACTTTTTCTGGAGTACGGTGTGCCGATAAAGCGTTTACCTCAAAAGGAATTTCCATATCGTTTAGGAACTTCGCTGCTTTTTGCATTACAGGCCAGTCCGAAGTACTTCCCATAATAATGCTTACTAATGGTTTCATAGTGTGTTAATTTTCGACAAAAATAAGCTTTTGTTTTTAGTTTTGAAAGAAGAGATTTTAGTTAAATTTGTTAAGTATAGAAT
>DKGK01000076.1:2682-5932 GCA_002453265.1 Flavobacteriales bacterium UBA6772
TTTTGATTGTCAATAGTTCTCCTTATTTTTTATTCTCTATCTTTTTTTTAACTCCTGACTCCTGAATTTCGACTCCTACTTTCATCTTCTAACTAACTTCTTTATTAACCGCTCTATTTAAAAATTCATTAAACTTCTGCTGTGTTTTGTAAGACTTTAAAATCGTTTTTAGTGGATCACCTTCAAACCATATTTCGTTTTTAATTTTTTGGCTTACTACAAAGTGTTTATTTTTTAATAAGTCGATACCTTCAAAATCTTTAGGGAATCCTTTCGGAGCCATTTTTAATTTGTCGCCGTGTAAAACTGGAAATTGTTTTTTGAAATCTTTCTGATCTAGAATCTCCTGGTATTCATTACAGTTTTCGAATATTTGCGTACGAATCGATTTTAATAGTATGGGTGTAGGTTGGTAGATACCGCCCCCCATAAAAGAGTTGTCTGGTTCGAAGTGAATATAGTAACCAGCATAAGGACTCTTTTTTCCTCCTTTACTAATGAATGCTCCAAAATTGGTTTTATAGGGTTCTTTATTCTTTGAAAAACGGGCATCTCTATAGATTCTAAACACACATTCTTTAGCCGAATTAACATCAATGCTTTTGTCTTGATTTTTTAGCAATACAATAAGTTCTTCAACAAAAAGATAGAAGTCATTTTTTGCAATTAAATAGCGTTCTTTATTGTCGTTAAACCAAGGTCTGTTATTATTGAATTTTAAATCAATTAAAAATTGAAAGGCGTTTTGTAAATCCATTTTGAGGCTTTTTTAGCTTTAGCAATATACATAAATGTGGTAAAATTTTTAGAACTTAATTTGTTGCAAATTTAACCTTCAATTTTTTAACCTTCAATTTTCAACTATACGAAACAAAGACTACTATTGTACTATGAAAAAGTCGGTTGCTATTATTGGTGGTGGTCCTGCAGCCTTGCTGTTGGCTGCATTTTTAGATTCAAATAAATTTGAGGTTACCATATACGAGAAAAATAAATCTGTAGCACGTAAGTTTTTAGTTGCGGGTAAAGGTGGTTTTAATCTCAGTCATGCCGAAAACATGCAAGACTTTGTAAGTCGTTATACTCCCCAAGAATTTTTAAATTCTGCATTATTAAATTTTACTAATTCAGATTTACGAGACTATTTTTCAATACTAGGAATCCCAACTTTTATAGGTTCTAGCAATCGTATTTACCCCGAACAAGGTATTAAACCTATAAGAGTACTTAAGGCATTACTTAAAGAGTTGGATAAGAAAGATATTGTTATTAAATACCTAGAAAAATGGATTGCATGGAATACGGATGGTGGACTTATTTTTGAATCTGGAACTATAATAAAACCTAATTATACCGTGTTTAGTATGGGTGCTGCCTCATGGAAGAAAACTGGCTCTGAGGGTGATTGGCTCTCTTTATTCACTGAAAAAGAAATTGCTACGAAACCATTTGAAGTTTCTAATTGTGCTTTTGGAATTGAATGGTCTAAGGTTTTTGTAAAGAAATGTGAAGGTAGTCCTCTTAAAAATATTACTATTTCGTGTGCAGATAAAACTCAGAAAGGAGAAGCTGTAATAACTAATTTTGGATTAGAAGGAAATGCCATTTATGGACTGAGTCCTGAAATTAGAAAACAGTTAAATACATCAGGTTCTGCAAGTGTTTATATCGATTTAAAACCTTCTTTAAGTATCGGTAAAATACTTTTAAAGCTTAAAAAATCTACGGCTAAGAATGTTTCTTTAAAACTTAAAAACGATTTAAAATTAAGTGCAGTTCAATTAGACTTATTAAAAAGTATGGTCTCTAAAGAGGTGTTTTTAGATCTTGATGAACTTGCAAAAGTTGTAAAAAATCTTAAACTTATTATCCATTCTACCGCTCCATTGGATGAAGGTATTTCTTGTGTTGGTGGAATTGAATTACGCGAAGTGACTAAATTGTTTGAGTTGTATAAACTCCAGAATCACTATTGTATTGGCGAAATGTTAGACTGGGATGCTCCAACAGGCGGCTATCTTTTACAGGCCTGTTTTAGTATGGGAGTGTCGGTTGCAAAAGAGTTAAATATGAAGGAGTAGGGAGTCAGAATTCAGAAGATAAAGTTTTAAGAATTTAAACTGACTCAGTCAGCTAGTTTTTTTATCGACTTTTTGATAGCAAATCTATTCTGATAACAAATTAACAAGTCATTTCACCTTGTAAATTTCTATTCAATAAATCTTTTCTCCTCACTACGTCATTTGAGTATTCTAGTACAAACATCATTTTTGTAAGAGCCGCTTCAAAAGTCATATCGTATGCCGAAAGTACACCCATATCTTTTAGTGCTTTACTTGTTTGGTAGCGTCCTAAATCTACAGAACCGCCCTGGCATTGAGATACATTTAAAATTAGTATTCCTCTATTTATTGCTTCTTGGAGTGCTTTTAAAAACCAAGGATAAGTTGGTGCATTTCCAGAGCCAAAAGATTCGAGAATAAGTGCCTGCACACCAGGAGCCGATAATATACTTCTTACAGTAGTTTCGGTAATCCCAGGGAACAGTTTTAAAACCCCAATATTAGGATTAAAAGTTTTGTGAACTATAAGAGATTCATTGTTTACACTTTGTGTATACCTTCGGTTGAATTTTATATGAACTCCAGCTTCTGCTAAAGGTGGATAGTTTACCGATTCAAAAGCTTCAAAATGTTCCGCATTTACTTTGTGTGTTCGATTTCCTCTATACAATTGGTATTCAAAATAAACAGCAACTTCAGCAATTTCTGGCAACCCTTCTCTAGTCGAAGCTGCTATTTCTATAGCGGTAATTAAATTCTCTTTCGCATCGGTTCTTGGTACTCCAGAAGGTAATTGAGAACCTGTAAGTATAACGGGTTTGTTTAAATTCTCTAAAATAAAACTTAATGCTGAGGCTGTATATGCCATAGTATCGGAGCCATGTAGAATAACGAATCCATCGTGCTTATCGTAATTTTCTTCTATGGTTTCTCCTAGCTGAACCCAAATATTTGGATGTATGTCTGAAGAGTCTATACTAGGCTCGTAAGAAATGATTTCTAATTTACAGTTAAGTTGTTTTAACTCGGGAATTTGAGCTTGCAGGTTTTCAAAATCAAAAGGTATATACGCCCCTGTCTCTGCATCGTGAACCATTCCTATAGTTCCTCCGGTATAAATAAGTAGAATTTTCATTTAACAGCCAAATATCAATTTAGAATTTTGTGTAGTAATTTCTGCTACTTCG
>DKGK01000002.1 GCA_002453265.1 Flavobacteriales bacterium UBA6772
TGGTGAAAATGTTTTGCATCTTCCTCAATCAAATAATAGGGGGTAAGATCGGAACCACCACCAAACCATCTTTTAATTACTTCGCCTTCGCTATTGTACATTTCAAAATAGCGCCAATTGGCATGCACAGTTGGTATTTTAGGACTTGTAGGATGAATTACTAAGGAGAGTCCACAAGCATAAAAACTCGCTTCGCTAACGTTAAATTTCTTCTTAAAAATTTCGGGTAATTCACCGTGTACAATAGAAGTGTTTACACCACCTTTTTCGAAGACATTTCCATTGGTAATAACACGTGTTTTACCACCGCCACCACCAGGACGTTCCCAAGCATCTTCAACAAATTTCGCTTTGCCATCTACTGTTTCCAAAGCAGCACAAATACGATTTTGTAAATCGAAGAGGTGAGCTGTAAATGTCTCCTTAATATTCATGTTTAAATTTGACTTGGTTGTTTTTATTTGGCAGTTCGCTTACTGAGCTTATCTAGGTATCACCTCCTAACTCCTGTCACCATTTTCTAGCTGTAATTTTTCACTGCATTAATAAACGCACGTGCATGATCTACTGGAACATCGGGTAAAATACCGTGTCCTAAGTTTACGATATATCGGTCTTTTCCAAAACGGTCGATCATCTCTTTAGTCCATTGCTCAATTTTAGGAATTGGAGCGTATAATCTTGAAGGATCGAAGTTCCCTTGAATAGTTACATCGTGCCCTAAAACTTTACGAGCCATTTCTGGTGTTACTGCCCAGTCAATTCCAATACCATTAGCTCCTGTAGCTTTTAGTTCTTCTAAAGCATACCACGAACCTTTAGCGAATAAGATATTTGGCACTGTACATTCGGCAACAATTTGCTTTAAGTAAGGGTAAGAGAATTCCATAAAGTCATCTGGACTCAATAAACCAGCCCACGAATCAAAAAGTTGGAATGCTTGAGCACCTGCTTTAATCTGCGCTTTCATATAAGCAATCGTAGTATCGGTAATCTTTTGTAGCAATACTCTAGCAGCCTCTGGTTGTTCAAAGCAAAAACGTTTTGCTTCAGAAAAATCTTTCGATCCTTTACCTTGTACCATATAACATAGTAAAGTCCATGGAGCACCGGCGAAACCAATTAACGGAACCTCACCTTTTAAGTCCATTCGTGTTTGCTTAATACCTTCCATAACATAACCTAGGGCAATCTCTACATCTGGAACAACAATTGCTTCGGCATCTGCCAAAGTTTTTACAGTTCTAGGTAAACGAGGACCTACACCTGGAACCATATCTACATGGTAGCCCAAAGCCATAGGGACGACTAATATATCGCAGAATAATATAGCCGCATCTGTACCTACTTGCCATATAGGCATAGTCGTAATTTCAGAAACTAAATGAGGTGTTTCACAACGTTCGAAGAAAGTATATTTTTCTCTTAAAACCATATAGTCTGGTAAAAAACGCCCAGCTTGACGCATCATCCATACAGGTGGTCTTTCAACAATTTCACCTTTTAAAGCTCTTAGTAAGAGGTCATTTTTTAATTTTGGAAACTCCATCTGCTAATTATTTTCTGTAGTGTATTGTTTTAGCATAGCTTCAAAAGAAGCTTCTGCCGCGGTATAACTTTTTAATATTCCTTTATTTCGAAGAGCATTAGCGGTCGTTTCTCCTATACAGTAATAATCGATTTCATTACTAAACTCGTTTATCATGGCATAAGATTCTACAGCCGAAGGACTCATAAAAAAAAGAATATCTCCTTTTTTACAAGGAATTATTTTTGGCTCTAATAAAGTGTGGTAAACCACCTTTTCTTTGAGTTGAATATTTTGTTTTACTAGGGATTCTGGTAATTCGTTTCTGCGCATATTCCCACAAAAAAATACAGCAGATTTAATTCCATCTTCTGCAATTTTTTCTGCTAAACTCAAGGCAGTTTCTTGCGAACCTGATTTAGTTTCGAAACCTTTTTCTTGTAATGCTTTGGCTGTTTGCTTGCCAGAAGCATAAACAGTTCCTGAAAAATCTCCCTTATCATCCTTAGCTTGTCGAAGTATCTTTTTTACTGCATTTTGAGAAGTAAAAATCCAAGCTTCAGCTTCGGCTATTTCTTTAGGGAAGTCTAAATGATGAATTTTGGTCAGGGGAACTTCTTTAATCTGTATTCCTAAATTTTGGGCATAGGATTTTTGTCGCTCATTAAGCGATTTGGTACTCCATATTTGCCCATTGGTTTTCATCTAGTGTAAACGCTTTTCTTTAGGTAATTTATCGATGATGGCTTTTGCTCCTTTTTCCAAAGCGTACTCTGCAGCTTCAACACCCAAGTTGTGCGCTAGCATAGCGTCTTTTTCTAGCTTAACTTCAATTTTAATTTCAGCATCTGGATCCATTACAATCGCATGGAGTTTAAGAAGTCCATCCTCTAGCTTAGCATAGGCTCCGATAGGTGCCGAGCAACCGCCATTTAATCTATTCAGAAAATCCCGTTCTATAGTAGTGCATAAGGCAGTTTCAGAATGGTGAAATCTTTTACAAATAGCTGCGGTACTCTTGTCTTCTTCTCTACAAACTACAGCAACAGCTCCTTGTCCTGGTGCGGGAACCATCCAGTCTAAAACCATCGCTATCTCATAATCTAGCTCTAAGCGATGTAAACCTGCAGCAGCAAAAATTGCTCCATCCCAGTTACTATCTCTTAGCTTCTTTATACGTGTTTGTACGTTTCCACGGATGTCGCAAGTACTGTGTTTTTCGTAGCGGTCTAGCCACTGCGATTTTCTTCTGTTCGAACTGGTCGCTATTAAGCCAGCGTACTCTTCACTGTTTAAAAAATCGGTATTTTTACGTACAACCAATACATCAAAAGGATTGGCTCTTTCCATTATACAACAAATGCTTATTCCTTCAAGAGATTCAGTAGGAATATCTTTAAGCGAGTGCACCGCAATGTCTATTTCTCGAGCAATAAGAGCGTCGTCTATCGCTTTGGTAAATACACCTTTCCCTCCCATAAGTGGTAGGGGAGTATCGAGTACTTTATCGCCTTCAGATTCTATTAATACCAATTCCGAAGCCTGCCCAAGATCTTTGAGTTCTTCTTGAACTTTATATGCTTGCCA
>DKGK01000088.1 GCA_002453265.1 Flavobacteriales bacterium UBA6772
CTTCAGGAGAAATTACAGGTGTACAAACAAGTGTAGGTGTAATGGGAAATGACGCCACAACAGATGACCAAGATGGGTTCTACGACAATCAAGAAATCCTGTGGTTTTATGAATCTAACGATGGAACTGTATATTCTTTACTCCTTAATCCAGCAGATGATTATATTACAAATGCTATGTCAATTATTAGTTCTTCTACTTTTGAAGTAATAGACTGTAGTTCACCGGATGTTTCAGGTTGTACAGATATGACTTCTTGTAACTATAACGAATTTGCTATAGTTGATGATGCGTCTTGTGTGTATCCGGTCGAAAATTTCGATTGTGATAATAATTGTATTGTCGATTGTGGCGGTTTAGATTTATCTGGTTGTACGGATGCAACTGCAATAAACTACAACGAATTAGCAACCGATGACGATGGTTCTTGTGAATACGAAACTACTGAATGTATTTTACCAAACAGTTTTGTACTAAATACAGGAACAAATATGACCTTGATGTTAACTCCTGATTTTATTACCTCATTAAATGTTGAGGATTTAGAGGCTTATATTGTAGCAATTACAGATGAAGGTCTTGTAGTAGGTTCTGCTTTAGTTCACGAAGATGAGTTGGCAGGTGGTCAAGTTGCAATGCCTTTATGGGGAGATGATGCTACTACAGAAAATAGTATTGACGGAGCTGTTTCAGGAGAAAATATTAATCTTCAATTGGTAAATGGAGGTAGTTTATATACTATAGAGATGTCTAGTACGATTACTTTTACTGAAAATAGTATTTCAGCCCAAGTTCTACCTGTTAATCCTGAATTTTCATGCTCTGGTGCTATTTCATCTATAATGGGTTGTACAAACGACATAGCTTGTAATTATAACTCAGAAGCAACAGAAGATGATGATTCTTGTGTTTTTGAAGAATATGGATACAACTGTAATGGTGTTTGTAATTTTGATACAGATAACGATGGTATTTGTGATGAGAATGAAGTTTTAGGTTGTACAGCTGAATCAGCAACCAACTACAATTACTTAGCTACCGATGATGATGATTCGTGTGAGTACCCTGAGCCAGTAGAAGGTTGTTTAGACTCAGAAGCTAATAATTATAATGAATTAGCAAATATCGAAGACGGTTCTTGTTTGTACGGAATTGGAGGCTGTACTTATCCCGAAGCTTCAAATTACAATATGGATGCTACTTACGAAGATGAGTCTTGTACTTTCGATACTCCATTTATTTATGTTTCCAATCCTATTGATGGAGCTTTATTAACAACTCCAACTGTTTCGTTTAATTACGAAGTTTTAAACACTATTATCTCAACTGATTCTTTAGCTGGGCATCTAAAGTACTCTGTTGATGGAGGTGCTTATGGTTCAATTTTCGATCAATCTGGTGAAATATCTCAAGACTTTGATTTTGGTGAACACACCATTCAATTTATTCTTTACGACAACGTTTCTGGAAACAGTCAGCCATTGAGTCCATTAGTGCAAACAATAATTAACTTTTCTGTTGGATTAGAAGGATGTATGAATCCACTAGCAGGAAACTATAATTTAAATGCAATTATAGATAACGGAACTTGCATTCCTAATGCTGATTTAGAATTTGACAACACTAATACAGGTTCAAATCATACCTTAATGATATTAATGTCACAGATAGGTTCTATTAATGTAAATGGTTTATTATCTCAACCGGGAGATTTACTCGGTGTTTTTTACGAAAACGATGGTTTATTCTTAGGAGCTGGTTACAATACTATAGTACAGGGTAATATGCAGATTGCTGCATGGGGCGATGATTCAACAACCGATGAGCAAGATGGTTTTATTGAAGGACAATCTTTTGTTTGGGCTATTCAGTATGCCGAAACAGGAAACAGTGTCTATCTAGAAGCTATTTACGCAACTGGGTCTTCTGTATATACAACTAACGGCTTGTCTTCAATTATTGGTTTTGATGTTGTTGAATTTGTTGATATTGAAGGTTGTACGAATTCTGATTATGTTGAATACAATCCATTTGCAGATATTGAAGACGGTTCATGCCTTACTCTAAAAGTACATGGTTGTACAGAACAGTCCTACTTAGAATACTGGTCTTATGATTCTGAAAACTTAACAATTGAACTGTTAGATGTTATTGCTAATACAAACGATGGCTCTTGTGTAACTTCTATAGAAGAAGGTTGTACAGATTTAAACTATCTAGAATATTGTTCAGACTGTAATGTGTCTAATAATACAATGTGTTATGTTGCTGCGATTCCTGGTTGTACCGATCCATTGGCGTTAAATTTCGACACCATTGCGAATAGTAATGATGGAACCTGTGAGTACAACTTATGTATTAATATTGATGTTACTAACTTCCAAATTATCACATCAAGCACACAAAATATCCCCGTTCTTTCTTACGATATTATCAACTCTAGTAGCGAAGAAGTTTCTTCACCTATCTTAACATTGATTTTAGATACGAACGAAGACTTCGAAATTTCTACTTCATTTATTTCAACAGCTCAAATTAACCCTGGTGATACTGTAAATGTAGAAGCTATTATTACAAATGATATTACTACGTTATCAGATTATTATGTTAATATTTCTGGATATGTTCTAATGCAAGGACAGTCTTTTGATAGTGGCGAGGTGAGTTGCGATTTAGCATTCACAGAAGAGTTTGTATCAACAATTCATGTAGGTTGTTCAACACTAACTGCATACAATTACGATCCAATGGCAACTGTAAACGATGGTTCGTGTATAGACTCTTTACAAACTTATATTTCGAATTTCAATCCAGATTGTAGCTACGAATATGGTTCTGCTTCTTTATTTGTTTCTGGAGGTATAGCACCATATACCTCAGCTTCTACTTATACTCATTATTCTCCATTGGGAATTCCTACTATACTTGATGTTAATGTTGATGTAAATGGAACGATTCACATGAGTGGGCTTGCAGCTGGAGATTATTCAGTTGAAATTCAGGATAGTTCGGATATTATTGAAATATTTGAGTTTACTATAGTAATGCCAGATGAGTTAATTGTTGAAGCAGCTGTTAATACTTCAAACCTACTTACTTCTTCGGTTATTCAAGGAAACGCAGTATTTTACCATTGGTTATTTGAAGGAGAAACGATAGAAGGTTCTAACAATTCTACTCATTACTCTACTGAAGTTGGACAATACCAAGTGTATGTTGAAAATTCAAATGGTTGTGGTGCCTATTCTGAGAATGTTGATTTAAATACAGTTGGAATAAATGAGTTGGATGAAACTAACTTTAGTCTATATCCAAATCCAGTAAACACAACTTTAAACATTCGTATGACTCCCTTAAGTTCTTCTGCTACAATTGCTATTACAGATGTACTAGGACAAGATATTTTTAATATTACTTTAGATACAACACTAAATCCTGATGAAATTAAAATCGAACTCTCAGACCTTCCAAATGGAATGTACTTTGTAGTGGTTGAAAGTAATTCTAAACAAATCGTGAAACGATTTATTAAGAACTAGTTTTCTTATATAAATAAAAAAAGGTGGACTATATGTCCACCTTTTTTTTGTTAAAGTAATTCATGTTTTAAATAATCAACGGTATAACTATTTGTACTTGTAATAATATTCTCTGGAGAACCTTCACAGAGAATTGTACCACCTCCACGACCACCCTCAGGTCCCATGTCAATAACATGATCTGCTAATTTTATAACATCCATATTATGTTCTATTACTAAGACTGTATTTCCTTTATCAACTAATTTATTCAGAACTTCCATAAGCACTCTAATATCTTCAAAGTGTAAACCTGTAGTAGGTTCATCTAAGATAAATAGGGTATTTCCTGTATCTCTTTTACTCAATTCTGTAGCGAGCTTTACTCTTTGTGCTTCACCACCAGAAAGTGTAGTAGATTGTTGTCCGAGTGTAATATATCCCAAACCTACATCTTGCAAGGTTTTAACTTTTTTATAGATTTTAGGAATTGCTTCAAAAAATTCTACTGCATGATTAATAGTCATGTCTAATACATCAGAAATTGACTTTCCTTTAAAACGAATTTCCAGCGTTTCTCTATTAAAGCGTCTTCCGTTACACGATTCGCACTGAACGTGTACATCTGGTAAAAAATTCATTTCAATAATTCTTAATCCACCACCTTCACAAAGCTCACAGCGACCACCTTTTACATTAAACGAAAATCGCCCAGGTTTATAAGCACGAATTTTAGCTTCGGGAAGCTCAGAAAAAATCTTTCTAATTTCGCCTAAAACACCAGTATATGTAGCAGGATTTGATCTTGGAGTCCTCCCAATTGGAGATTGGTCAATATCTATTACTTTATCGATATGTTCTAAACCACTAATACTCTCATAAGGCATTGGCTTTTTAAGAGCCCTAAAGAAGTAAGTATTTAAAATAGGGTAGAGGGTTTCATTTATCAAGGTAGATTTTCCTGAGCCAGATACCCCAGTAATGCTGATGAGTTTACCTAATGGCAATACAAGGTCCACATTTTTAAGATTATTTCCTGTAGCACCTAGTAAACGAAGTTCTTTTCCATTTCCTGGTCTTCTCATTTCTGGAATAGAAAGTTCTTTCTCTCCATTTAGATATTGCGTAGTTAGCGTATGCGATTTCAATATTTCTTCTGGAGTTCCTTCGCAAACAATTTCACCACCGTGTTTTCCTGCTCCAGGTCCAATATCAAATACATAATCCGCACATTCTATCATCTCTTTATCGTGCTCTACGACCAATACAGAGTTTCCTAGATCTCGTAAATCTTGCAACGATTTTATTAATCTGGTATTGTCTCGTTGATGAAGCCCAATACTAGGTTCATCTAGAATATAGAGTACACCAACCAATTGAGAACCTATTTGTGTAGCCAAGCGAATTCGTTGTGCTTCTCCACCAGATAGAGATTTTGAGCTTCTATCAAGGTTCAAATAATCTAAACCAACATCGAGCAAGAATTTTAATCGTGTTTTAAGCTCCTTTATAATCTCTAAACCTATGGCTTTCTTACGATTGTCGAGCTTGTCTTCTATAGTATCGAAAAAGGTATAAAGTTCTGAAATGTCCATTTTGGCAAGTTCAGAAATTGTATGCCCGTCAAACTTAAAGTGTAAAGATTCTTTTTGAAGTCTATGGCCATTACATTTCGTGCAGTTTAATGCAAGCATATAGTTTTTTGCCCACCTTTTTAAACTTGGCGACTCTGCATCATTGTACTGATAGCTAATAAAATTTGAAATCCCTTCGAAGTTCAAATAGTAATTTTGGGTAATCCCCATGGTCGAGTTTACAACCTTAAAAGATTCTTCAGCTCCATTTAAAATTACATCAATTGCTTTTTTTGGAATTTCACTAACCGGAACTTTTAAATCGAATTTAAAGCGTTTTGCAATAAGGTCTAATTGTTTGTTTATCCAAGGACTTTTACGATCTGCAATAGGAGCTAAACCACCTCTTTCGATGGATAAACTTTTGTCAGGAAATATTTTTTCCTCATCAATTTTCATTTCAATTCCTAAACCATTACAGCTGCTACAAGCACCTTTAGGAGAGTTAAATGAAAATGAATTAGGTTCAGGATCGTCATAAGCTATACCACTAGTAGGACACATAAGGTGTTTACTAAAATAGCGTAACTCCTCGTTCTCTGGAGCATAAACTTGCATTATGCCTTTTCCAAATTTAAGAGCAGTATCCAAAGAATCTGTCAATCTTTTGTCTATATCACCGGTAACTTGTAAGCGGTCAATAACAATTTCTATATCATGACTTTTATAACGGTCTAATTGCAGACCTGGCATAATATTTTGGATAGTCCCATCTATGCGAACTTTTATAAATCCCTGTTTTAAAATCTGTTCAAACAAATCTCTGTAATGTCCTTTTCGGGCTTTTACAACTGGAGCAAGTAAAAGTATTTTCTGATCAGAATACGATTCAGTTATTAAGTCTTTAATTTGATTAATCGTATAACTAACCATCTTTTCCCCTGTATTGTACGAATAGGCATCACCTACACGAGCGTATAAAAGTCTTAGGAAATCGTAAATTTCCGTAATTGTTCCAACTGTAGAACGCGGGTTTTTACTCGTTGTTTTTTGTTCAATAGAAATAACAGGGCTCAGCCCATCAATTTTATCAACATCAGGTCTTTCTAGTCCACCTAAAAACTGTCGGGCATAAGCAGAAAAAGTTTCTATATACCTTCGTTGTCCTTCGGCATAAATTGTGTCGAATGCTAAAGACGATTTTCCAGAGCCGCTTAGTCCTGTAATTACTACAAGTTTGTCTCTAGGAATCTTAACATCAATATTTTTTAAATTATGAACTTTCGCACCTTGTACGTCTATGTATTCTTGCGGCTTCGCCATGAATTATAAGCTTTCTTTAATAATTTGTAACCTGTCACCTTTCTTTACTTCGATGTCTAAGGCATTCATATTTTGCAAAAATAATTCTTCTATTTCAATTCCATTAGTTTCTGCCACTTTTTTCAAAGACATTGTTTTATTCATTTTAATGTTTAAAGTATCAAGTCTTATTGTGTTTTCAACTTTTTCATCATTTATTAAAACTGTTTCGTTTGTTGAAGTATAAAATCCTTTTTCTGGAACGTCAATAAAATAAGCGAAATTAGATTCGTTTTTCAATTCTGCTTGCCTTAACCAAGGGTTGTATTCCTTTAAAATTTTGTAGTTGAGGTTTAATTGTTCTGCATAATTCGCAAAATTTCCTACGCTAGTATCTAATAATACCTGATTTAGTGGAGGAAGTTTATATAAGTCCTTTTTTCTAATTTGAAACCCATAGGTTTTTTGATTACTTAGTATTTCTTTGATCGCCGCAATTCTGAATATGTATCGAGCAGTTTCGTTATTGAGTAATAAATCGTAGTAATTTTCAACATTTTGCTTTTTCATTTGTTTATTCAAACCAGTCATTCCCATATTGTAGGAAGCTGCTGCAAGTGTCCAAGAGCCAAATTTTGTATAGGCTTTGTTTAAATAGTTACAGGCTGCTTTAGTTGATTTTATTAAATGATATCTTTCATCAACTTCCTTATTTATAAGTAAGCCATTTTCTTTTCCTGTATCCTTCATTATTTGCCAAAAACCTGTTGCACCAGAATGAGATACTACGTTTGCTAATCCGCTTTCTGCAATTGCTAAATATTTAAAATCGTCTGGAATGCCCTTATTTTTTAAAATAGGTTCTATCACAGGGAAATATTTGTGAGCCTTTTTTATAAACAATACCGTTTGAGATTGCCAATAGGTATTAACCAAAATTTCTCTATCGAAGCGTTCGTTTATGTCGTTTTGAATTAAAGGCATCTTTTCTCCTGCAAAACTAATTTCATTAGGTTGGTTAGGCGAAAATATTGCATAGTTTTCATTAAACTTTGTTTGATGTCTTTCATCTTCAGGACCATTAAATACTGAAAAAACAAAACTAATAGAAATGATGACAAATAAGAATATACTGAGTTTTTTCATTAGAATGGGTTTGTTAAATCAATTAGTTTTTTTCCCTCTTCGTCTTTTTCAGAAGTAATTGGATTTTCTATTCCCCAATCAACTCCTAAGTTCGAATCGCTCCATAGTAAGCAATCTTCTGCTTCTGGATTATAGAGTGCGTCACATTTGTACTGAAAAACGGTATTATTTTCTAATGCAGCAAAACCATGTGCAAATCCGGCGGGAATCCAGAGTATATTAGCTTTTTCTTCGGACAACTCAATTTTAAAATGCTTTCCAAAAGTAGCAGAATTCTTTCTTAAATCAACAACTACATCTAATGCTTTTCCTCTGGTAACACGCACTAATTTGCCTTGGGCGAAAGGTGGGTGCTGAAAATGTAAACCCCGTAAAACATTTTTATGAGAAACAGATTGATTGTCCTGAATATACCTAATCTCTAGTCCAAGCTCTTTAAATGTAGTTTCATTCCAACTTTCATGAAATGTGCCTCTTGCATCTTTAAATAATTTTGGTTGAAGTATTAATAGCCCTTCAAAGCCTGTTTCATGTACTTGCATAGTTGTATAAGTGTAAATGCTAATGTAAGAATTCGCTCTGTGTTAATTCTCTTTTTATAAATGCATTTTTAACAATCTTTCGCTTTATTTCTAAGTTGAAATTTGTCAATAAAAAAATAGTTCTGAGTTGGGAAAAAATTCTCAAAAAAGCCTTTGAGTCTAAATTGTCATTTAAAGACAGTATGTAAAAATCAATTTATTTC
>DKGK01000025.1 GCA_002453265.1 Flavobacteriales bacterium UBA6772
ATCATCAAATTCCATCTTATATAACATTAAAATAGCAAACACCTAAATGCTAAAATCTAAAAGCTGAAACACTATATTTGCGCCATGCAATTTCAGGCACATATCCAAATCTCTAATTCAGCTGTAACCAAATGTGGTTTAGTAGATTTATTTAAAGAAGCATCTAACGTACTCTTGTTAGATGGTAATACTTCGGAGTCTGATTCTTTCGAATGGATTTTAGCTGTAGGATCAGTAGATGAGATTTCTGTGGGTACAGAAAAAGCCTTTGATAAATTGCAAGACTTTTACGACAAGCATAAGGAATGGGTTTTTGGTTCGCTGAGCTACGATCTTAAAAATGGTTTAGAAAACTTAGAATCATCTCACTCCGATAGAATTCAATTTCCAGATTTACATTTTTTTATACCTAAATATTTATTTGTTTTTAAAGACAATCAGCTAGCAATTTACCACCATGAAAGTAGTGCAGTATTTGATTTAGAGACTTTATCTAGAACCTCTCAAGAAACCGAAATATACTTTGAGAATTCTATAAAACAGCGCGTAGAGAAACAACAATACATTACAGATGTAAATCTGATAAAAGAACATATTCAGCGTGGCGATATTTACGAGATGAATTATTGCCAAGAGTTTTATGCTGAAAAAACAAACCTCAATCCATTCGATACTTTTACACGCTTAAATACTATTTCTAAAGCACCTTTTTCGTGCTATTATAAAGTAGGCGATAAGTATTTGTTATCGGCAAGTCCGGAGCGATACATTAAAAAAGTAGGCAATAAAGTTATTTCGCAACCTATAAAAGGAACTCGGAAACGTGGGATAGATTTAGCCGAAGACGAACGTTTAAAAAAAGAACTTTACGAAGATCAAAAAGAACGTTCGGAAAATGTAATGATTGTGGACTTAGTCCGTAACGACTTGTCTAAAATAGCAAAGAAAAATAGTGTTACGGTTGACGAACTTTTTGGAATTTATAGCTTCGATCAGGTACATCAAATGATTTCTACTATTAGTTGTGAAGTTGACGAACAGACTTCTTTAAAAGAGATTTTCGAGGCAACTTTCCCAATGGGTTCTATGACGGGGGCTCCAAAAATTAGTGCTATGAAACTCATCGAGAAATTCGAAAAAACCAAACGTGGCTTATATTCTGGTGCGGTAGGTTATATAAATCCACAAGGAGATTTCGATTTTAATGTTGTTATACGAAGTTTACAATACAATGCCTTAAATAAGTATCTTTCGTTTATGGTTGGTGGTGCTATTACCATTGGTAGCGATGCCGAATTAGAATACCAAGAATGTTTGGTAAAAGCAAAAGCTTTATTTGAAGTATTAGATCAAAAACATGCTGAATAAGTTTCTTAAATATTGCTCTAAAATTGGTTTAACCAAACAAACCAAAATATTGCTTGCGGTAAGTGGTGGATTAGATTCTATTGCTTTATTACACCTGTTTTACAATGCTGGATTTTCTATTGAAGTGGCACACTGTAATTTTAATTTAAGAGCAGATGAGTCTGATACAGACGAGCAATTTGTGATTGATTTATGTGCCACATTAAATATTCCTATACATACGAAACAGTTTACTACCCAAGTTTTTGCCAAGGAAAATCGGATTTCCATTCAGATGGCTGCACGTGATTTGCGTTATTCTTGGTTCGAAGAAATTAGAAAATCCAATAAACTCGATTATATTGCTACGGCTCATCACCAAGACGATCAAATAGAAACGGTTTTATTAAACTTGTCTAGAGGAACTGGCTTAAAAGGAATGCACGGTATTTTAGCCAAGCATGAATATTTAATTCGTCCGCTTTTGTTTTGCGACAGACAAGCTTTAGAATTATGGATGCGTAAAAATAATTATGTATATAGAGAGGACAGTAGTAATGCTTCTGTAAAATATTCTCGTAATAAATTACGCCATAAAGTATTGCCAGTTCTTAAAGAAATAAACCCTTCTTTGGCGAATACATTTCAAGAAAATACTGAGCGTTTTAGTGCAAGCGAAAGAAACTTATCTTTTTTTTACGAAAGAGAACGTAAACAAATATTGAGTGAATATGAAGGCGAAATTAAAATACACCTCACTAAACTAAATGAATTTCCCGCTCCCATAGATGCTCTTTTTTATTACTTATCAGATTTTGGTTTTCAAGATTGGATCGCTATAAAACAATTGATTTCATCTGACTCCGGAAAACTTATTTCTAGCCCTTCGCATCAACTCCTTAAAAATAGAAACGAACTAATATTGCAAAAAACAACTGAAAATCTCTCGGAGGAATATTTGATTAATGCGGATGTGAAAAACCTATTTATGCCCTTAAATTTGAGTTTTGATTGTTTGCCTACTGAAGGTTTTAACTTAATAAAAGATCCTGCTGTAGCTGTTTTAGATTTCGATAAACTTACCTTTCCTTTACTTTTAAGAAAATGGAAAAAAGGAGATGTTTTTCAGCCTTTGGGTATGCGAGGAAAAAAGAAATTAAGCGACTTTTTTATAAATAATAAACTCAGCCTTTTTGAAAAACAAAATACTTGGATAGTTTGTTCTAAGGACAAAATTGTTTGGGTTGTTGGCAGACGTATAGACGAGCATTTTAAACTTGTAGAAAATAGCCAAAAGGTTTATCTTGTGCAGCTAAATAAAAAGTAAATATGCAGGAGAATAATTATTTTCACGAAAAGCAATATTTAGGCTACAGTAAGTATTCCAACTTAAGACGGATTATATTGTCTTTGTTTTTCTTTATTGCTTATTATTTTTCTAAACCGGGATTAGAAACTACAAACCTTCTGTTTTACTTAGGGATCTCTACACTAGTACTCTCTGCTGGTTTAATGTATGTACTACATTTACAAACGACTCTTTCGAATGGGAGCTTAGTTTTTGATGGTTTATGGACAGCTAGAAAGGTCAAAGTTGAGATGTCGAGTATTGTCTCGGTAGAACAAATTATTTATACAAATATTTATGTGCGACGTGCAGTATATAATTTGCATCGCAAGGGGAAAATCCATTTTTATACCCGTGGTAAAGATGCAATTTTACTTACCGATAAAGATGGCTTGGAATATGTGGTAGGTACCCAAAGACCAGAAGAGTTGTTTGAGTTTATTAAAAAAGAATTAGAAAAATAAAGAGTATGAGAATCCTTTTTAGCCTGGTATTAGGCTTGTTTATAAGCACCGTTTCGTTCGGACAAATTGAAGATCCTGTAAAATGGAATTTTGAAGTTGTATCTATTTCAGACAATGAAGTTGATTTAGTTATTACAGCAGAAATCGAAGAAAGCTGGCATCTATATTCTCAATATGTAGAAGGACCTATTCCTACAACCTTTACTTTTTTCGACAATAAAAGTCTCGAATTTATAGACGGTGTTGTAGAGAGTACACCACTCGAAGATTACGACAAAAGCTTTGATACTATTTTAAAATACTTTGAGGAAAAGGCAGAATTTAGACAACGTATAAAACTCTTGTCTGATTCTGTTTCTATAGTTAAAGGAGAATTCGAATTTATGGTGTGTAACAATGGTATGTGTTTGCCTCCAGAGTGGGTAGATATTAAAGTTGAACTACCTGCTGCTTCGAAAGCTTCTAAGCCTTCATCATCCTCTTCTAGTGCACATGGTTTATGGGGGATATTTTTCTTGGCATTTTTAAGTGGTTTTGTTGCCCTTTTAACGCCTTGTGTTTTCCCTATGATTCCTATGACGGTGAGTTTCTTTACCAAGCAAAGTAAAAATAAAGCTCAAGGAATAAGAAATGCCATTATTTATGGATTGTCTATAATTGGTATTTATGTGTTTTTAGGTGTTGTTGTGTCTGGTGTATTTGGTGCTGATGCATTGAATAATATGGCGACCAACGAATACTTTAACGTAGCCTTTTTCTTGTTATTAGTTGTTTTCGCAGCCTCTTTCTTAGGTGCTTTCGAAATTACGATGCCTAACTCATGGATAAATAAAGCAGATTCTGCTTCTGATAAAGGTGGTTTAATTGGAATCTTTTTCATGGCATTTACCTTAGCATTAGTCTCGTTCTCTTGTACAGGTCCTATTGTAGGAACACTTTTGGTAGAAGCCGCTTCGGGAGGTTCGTACATCGGACCTATTGTTGGAATGTTTGGTTTTTCTTTTGCTATTGCTTTACCATTTACCTTATTCGCAGCCTTCCCTGGGTGGTTAAATTCATTACCTAAGTCTGGTGGTTGGCTAAATTCTGTAAAAGTTGTTTTAGGTTTCTTAGAATTAGCTCTTGCTTTCAAATTCTTATCGAATGCCGATTTAGTTCTCGATTTACACATTTTAGAAAGAGAAACCTTTATAGCTATCTGGATTATAATCTTCGGAATGCTTACGATGTATTTATTAGGAAAGTTGAAGCTTTCGCACGATAGCGATTTAAAATACATTTCTGTAGGTAGATTATTTATGGCTATTGTAACAGGTGCATTTACTGTGTATATGATTCCTGGTTTATGGGGAGCTCCACTAAAATTAATTAGTGCATTCCCACCACCACTAGAGTACAGCGAATCTCCTTATGGAGTAGGTTATACTTTAGGTGGCGATGCAGAGGTACATAAAGAAGAAGGTCAACATTTAGGACCGCAAGGAATAATGGCCTTTCACGATTATGAAGAAGGTATTGCTTTTGCGAAATCAGTAAACAAACCTGTTATGTTAGATTTTACAGGGAAAGCTTGTGTAAATTGTCGTAAAATGGAACAAGGTGTATGGTCTGATTCTCAGATTAAAAGCATTCTTAAAAACGATGTTGTTTTGATTTCTTTGTACGTTGATGATAGAAAGAAATTGGCTGAAGAAGATCAATACGAAACAACTTTAGCTGGTAAGAAGAAAAAGGTTAGAACCATTGGAGATAAGTGGATGGTTTTACAAGCCAATACTTATAAAACCAATTCTCAACCCTATTATGTGTTGTTGGACAGTAATGGTAAGCCTTTATTAGAAAATGCGAATTACCAAGATTACGGAACTATAGATTTATTTAAAGATTGGTTAAATCGTGGTTTAGCTGCTTTTAACTAATCATTATTTTGGCAACAGAAATGAATATGATCCAAAAGGAATTTATCGAAGCACAAGAAGTATTAAATACTTTTATAGCTGATGAAAATAATTTCAAATTAATAGCTAAAGCTGGCGATCTTATTATTGAATCATTTAGTAATAAGGGGAAACTAATAAGCTGTGGAAATGGAGGCTCTATGTGCGATGCCATGCATTTTGCAGAAGAGCTTTCTGGTAGATTCCGTGGGGATAGACCTTCGCTTCCTGCCATGTCTATTTCCGACCCGTCTTATATGTCTTGTGTAATTAACGACTATGGAGCTGATGCTGTATTTTCGCGTTATGTGCAAGGAATGGGATTTAAGGGCGATGTATTAATTGCAATTAGTACTAGTGGTAATTCTGCTAACGTTATTAATGCTGCTAAAGTAGCTAAGGAGCAAGGAATGATAGTTGTCGCTTTTACTGGTAAAACAGGCGGAGAGCTTGCAAACTTAGCGGATGTAGAAATACGTGCCCCACATTCTGATTATGCCGATAGAGTACAAGAAATACACATTAAAGTAATACATTCTTTAATACATTACATAGAACAAAAACTTTTTACAAACCTTTAATTAACTTTTAAGAGTTTCGCAATTATGTATAAGTCAGTTAGAATTATGTAACTTGCAAGCCAAAAAAAACAAGCATCCAATGAAAAAAATAGTTTTATTAGCCGCCGTAGCGGGATTATTTGTTTCTGCACAAGCGCAGGATATAATCACCAATAAAGAAGGTAGTAAATACGAATTTACTGTAGTTGCAGATATTGAAGCTACAGAAGTTCAGAGTCAAGGTAGAACTGGTACTTGCTGGAGTTTTTCAGCATTGTCTTTTATAGAATCTGAAATTATGCGTTTGGGCGGTGGTAAACACGAATTGTCTGAAATGTTTATTGTACGTAATACCTATGCCGATAAAGCTGAGAAATATGTGCGTATGCACGGTTATTTAAACTTTGGTCCAGGTGGTGCTTTTCACGATGTAAGTGAAATGATAAAAGCTCATGGTATTGTTCCATTGGAAGCCTATACTGGAAAACCTGCTAATGAAGAGGTTTTTAACCACGGCGAAATGGATCATGTTTTACATGGAATGGTGAAAGCTGTTGTAGATGCAGAACAAAAAACATTAACTCCTTTATGGAAACCAGCTTACGAAGCTGTATTAGATACTTATTTAGGTTCTATCCC
>DKGK01000047.1:0-132 GCA_002453265.1 Flavobacteriales bacterium UBA6772
ATCCTTTAAAAAGTAAAAAAATGGCTGTCTTTTTATACAGCCATTTTCTTTTAGAAAACTTATTGTTGAGTAGTCTAAAATAAAAAATCCTTTCCGAGAATTCGAAAAGGATTTTTGGTGGGCAATGAGGGA
>DKGK01000047.1:511-23611 GCA_002453265.1 Flavobacteriales bacterium UBA6772
TGAGCTAATTGCCCCAAATGGGATTTGATAAATATGACTAGGTGTGGGCAATGAGGGATTCGAACCCCCGACCCTCTCGGTGTAAACGAGATGCTCTGAACCAACTGAGCTAATTGCCCTAATCTTGTAATGAAATGAACTATGCTGTCTTATCTCATTCAGCGAATGCAAATATAGAAATCATTTTTATACTAGCACAAACAAAAACATCAATATTTTGGAGTTTTTTTAAGTATTTCGGCAACCACAAACGTACTACCACCCACAAAAATCAAATCGTTCTCATTAGCAAGCTCTTGTGCTTTAAGTAAAGCCTTTTGAGGTTCTTTTACATCAATTCCAAATAATGCAAATTCTTTTGCTTTCTTTAATAAATCGTAACTTGAGAGTGCTCTAGGGATATTTGCTTGACAAAAAACATAGTTTGCTTCGCTAGGCAACAAGGCTAAAACACCATTTATGTCTTTATCGGCTACCATTCCTAAAACAATCCATAAGGTTGAATATGTTTCTTTTTTGAGTTGCTTTACAATACTATCAATTGCATGAATATTATGCCCAGTATCGCAAATTACTCTTGGTTTAGAGCTTATTTGTTCCCATCTACCTCTAAGTCCAGTATTGTGGATTACATTTAATAAACCTTTTTGTATATTTTCTTCAGATATTTTCCAATCCAAGTGTCTCAGCTGATTTATAGCTTCTAAAACAGTAGCTGTATTTTCTATCTGACAGGCTCCTTTTAAAGCACTTTTATAATCGGTAGTTAATTTAGCAATACAAATAGGGGAGTCCTGTTTTTTTGCGACTTGGCTAAGTAAATATCTAACCTCATCGGTACAAATACCTATTACCAGAGGTTTATTCGATTTTATAATTCCTGCTTTCTCTCTTGTAATTTCAGCAATCGTATTCCCCAATAGGTTTTGGTGATCTAAAGCAATATTTGTAATCACCGATAATTCTGGATTAATAATATTTGTTGCATCTAATCTACCTCCTAATCCAGTTTCAATAATTGCAATATCAACTTCCTGTTTTGCAAAATAATCGAATGCTAAAGCAGTTGTCATTTCAAAAAAGGAAACCCCAATTTCTGTAAAATGATCTTTATTAGAATACACAAAATCAACAACCTCAGATTCGGCGATCATTTCTCCATTAAGCTTAATACGCTCTCTAAAATCTTTTAAGTGTGGCGAAGTGTACAAACCCACTTTATAACCTTGTTCTTGTAAAACAGAGGCTAATAAATGACTTGAAGAACCCTTGCCATTGGTTCCTGCAATATGAATAGATTTGAACTTATTTTGAGGGTCCTTTAGCTGCTTGCACAAAGCTGTAATATTCCCTAAATCTTCCTTGTATGCTAGTTGTCCAACGCGTTGAAAAGAGGCCAATTGTTGAAATAACCAATCTAAAGTTTCTTGATAATTCATGTAAACGAAATGTTATTTCAGAATTTTATTTACGAAGTAAGCTATTGTTTTCTGAAATTGTAAATAATACTCCCTATTTGAATAGGTTCAGCATTTTTATCGGCAAGCCAAGTTGTTTTTAGAGCTGCAGCTTTAGCTTCTCCTACTAAACAAGGAGAAGTATCGGTTGTATTTTTTAAATCTAATTCAGCTTTGTAAGTTTGACCTTCGCCGTTTACCCAGACCCTGATAACCACAAGTCCAGTTTCATTACACGAATAATCTGGTTTAGGTTTCCTAATTGCTTTCCGATCGCCTAGTTCATAACCATCCGAAGAGTTTCCATCGCCGCCAACAGCAATTTTAGTACCTTCTACGGAACCTGTAATTACTCCTTGAGCACCTAATGAATCGGTTGTACCACTTTGAGAAGTACTTGAACTTTGAAATAAACTAGAAAGTGCTTGTTGCAATTCATCGCTAGCTTTTGGCTTTTCTTCTTCTTTTTTCTCAGGTGTTTTCTCCTGAGCTTCAACAGCTTCTTTTTCTTCTGTAATAGAAGGAGCATCCTCTAACTCTTGAGTCAAGACTTCTTCCGAAATATCGGTTAGTTCTTCGGGAGCAGATTCTTCTATAGTTTCTACTTGTTCAACTATATCGGTGACTATTTCTTCGGACTGGGTAATTTCTTCACCCATTCCATTTTCTACATAACCAAATTCAATAGCAATTCCTTCTTCAACTTTAGGATCCATGTATTTGAGCCCGAAAGAATAAAAAATAAACACCAAGAAAATATGCACTAGGAATGTACCCAATGCAGCTCTTCTTTTGTATTTATCTTTTAAAAAATTCATTTCTTTTGCTGAGTTGCCAATACAATTTTAAACTTATTTCTGTAGGCAATATCCATTACCGCTACTGCATGTTCAATTGCAACTGTTTTATCAACTCTTAAAACAACTACTTTTTCATCTTGCCCAGCTAATAGGGCTATAAGTTGAGACTCTATATACTGAAGTTGTACTTGCTCCTTATCGATATAATACTCTAAGTTTTCGTTTATAGAAACGGAAACTCTTTGCTTTTTAACAGTTTGGGCAGTGCTGTTAGGTAGTACTAAATCCAATGCATTAGTTGTAACTAAAGTAGAAGTCAGCATAAAGAATATCAACAACAGAAAAACAATATCCGTCATGGATGACATGCTAAAAACGGCACTTACTTTATTTCTAGATTTTAAAGCCATACTTATTTAGTTTTGGCGATAATATCTATAAACTCAGCCGTAGCTTCTTCCATTTTAAAAGTAGCTTGGGTAACTTTTACAACCAAATTATTATAGGCCAAAAAGGCTACAATACCAACTATTAATCCGGCTACAGTAGTAGTCATAGCTGTATAAATACCTTTAGATAGCATCTCTACATCAATTTGTCCACCAGCACTAGCCATTTCGTGAAAGGCTAAAATCATTCCTATTACAGTACCTAAAAAACCAATCATCGGTGCTGCACCAGCAATAGTAGCTAAAGAAGCCAAATTGTGTTCTAATTTATAAACTTCCAAATTCCCTTGACGCTCCATAGCATCCTGAATATCTTTAGAGGTTCCGTTTTTAGAAAGCGTCCCTTTAGCAATTAAATTTGCCACTGGAGAAGCAGTACGTTCACAAAGTGTAATAACTGAATCAACTTTATTATCCGAAAGGTAGTCTTTCACTTTATTCATAAAGTGAGGGTCTTCTTTGATTACTTTTTTTAGCATTTGAAAACGCTCTACAAAAAGATAAACGGTAAGAATGGATAGAACTCCAAGAGTAGTCATAATTATCTGACCACCTAAACCTCCACTAGTAATAAGCTCAATGATAGAAAGTGTTTTTTCTGTGGGCTCATTTAAAGTCGCCAAATCGATACCTAAAGTATCAACTGCTAATGGAATTTGAAACAAAATTGTATTCATAAGAAAGTTAATTATTCTTTAGATAACGTAAATAATTTAAAGAGATTGTATCAAGATATAAGTTCCTGCACCTGCAAAGTAACCTACTAGAGCTAAGATAGAAATCTTTTTTAAATACCATACAAAATCAATCTTCTCTAAGCCCATTACTGCTACACCTGCAGCAGACCCGATTATTAAAGCTGAACCACCAGTACCCGCACAGAATGCTAAGAACTGCCAGAATACGCCATCTTTAGCGAAGTCACCAGTTTCTGTAATTTCATACATACCCATAGAACCCGCTACAAGAGGAACGTTATCTACAATTGCAGACAACAAACCAATAACGATATTAATTGCATATACATTTCCATCAAATAAGTCATTTAAACTTCCAGCCATTAGCACTAATTGTCCCGCAGATTGTAATCCTGCAACCGCTAATAATATTCCTAAGAAAAATAAAACACTGGCAGTATCCACTTTTCGTAGTACACCTATTACAGACAATTGAGATTTATCTTCTTTGTTTTTACTACTGTGGATAACTTCTGTTACGGCCCATAAAATACCCAGACTCAACATCATTCCCATAAATGGAGGTAAATGTGTTACCGTTTTAAATATAGGAACGAATAACAATCCAGCAACTCCTAAAAAGAAAATAAGGTTTCTTTCAAAGTTGGTAGTTGGATTGGTATAATGCTCAATTCCTTCCATACGTTTAGGTCTAGTAATATTTCCTTTCATAGTAAAAGTTAATATTATAAGGGGAACAAGCATAGCTACTAAACTCGGTATAAACAAGGTTGTAATAATAGTCATTGTACTTAACTGACCACCGATCCATAACATAGTAGTCGTAACATCGCCAATTGGAGACCAAGCTCCACCAGCATTGGCAGCAACTACAACAATACCTGCAAAAAACCAACGGTCGTATTTATCGTCTATTAATTTTCTCAAAAGAGAAATCATTACAATAGAAGTCGTTAAGTTGTCTAACGCAGCAGAGAAGAAGAATGTTAAAACACTAATAATCCACAATAATCTCACTTTTTTAGTAGTGGTAATTTTATCTGTTATAATAGCAAAACCTTCGTGTGCATCAACCAATTCAACAATAGTCATTGCTCCTAAAAGGAAGAATAAAATACTAGAAATTTCACTAAGGTGGTGTAATAATTCCTTTTCAATAAAGTGGGTGTCTGCACCCGTAAATACAAATAATGTCCATACTAATACTCCAGTAATTAGTGCAGAAGCTGCTTTGTCAATTTTTATAGGATGTTCGAATGCGATAGCTGCGTAACCGAGTACAAAAACAACAATCATTAAAGTTAAAAACATAGTTTTGGTTTTGAGTAAATTCTACTAAATGAGATTAAATTAATTCTTTTAAAGCGATTTCAAAAGCTGCTTTAGCAATCTGAGTTTTAGAATTGTTTGCAGCATGAGCTTTAACAATTGCATTTCCAATAGTCTTAGAAGTATCTTCAAAAATAGCCTTATCGGTCATTTCTGTATTGGCTTGCATTAAATAAGCAAACACCCGCGCCATACCACAGTTAGCTATAAAGTCTGGAATTACAGAAATCACACTGTCGGTATATTCTCCTACAGGACCAAAGAAAATAGCTTGATCTGCAAAGGGAACATTTGCACCACAAGAAATAACCTCTAAGCCTTTGGCTTTCATAATATCAACTTGAGCTTTTGTAATTAATCTTGAGGCAGCAGCAGGAATAAATACCTCAGCACCAACAGACCATATTTTCTCGTTTATTTCGTCAAACGAAAGCATGTTTTCAGCATTCAAGAAGTTTCCGTCTTTCTTTAAGAATAATTCTTTTATCTCCTCAAAACTAAATCCATCAGGATTTAGTAAACCTCCAACTCTGTCGATAATACCAACAACCTTCGCACCTAATTGAGCTTGGTAATAAGCAGCAGCAGCTCCTACATTACCCCATCCCTGAATAATTACACGTTTTCCTTTTATAGAACCACCATAAGTATTGTAGTAATGATTTACCGCTTCAGAAACTCCGTATCCTGTAATCATATCGGCAACGGTGTATTTTCCAGAAGTATCTGGGGTAAGGGCTGTATTCACTACAGGAAGTAAAACACCTTCTTGTAATTGTTTTATAACTAAATCTTTTTCTTCGGCTGTAGGTTTAAAATGACCGTTAAAGACTCCTTCCTGAGGATGTAAAACACCTAATTCTCTTGTCATAGGAATTACTTCGTGAATTTCATCCACGTTTAAATCTCCACCAGTTCCGTAATAATTTTTAAGTAAAGGACTAACAGCTTTGTACCAACGCTTAAGAACACCTTCTTTGCGAGGATCACTAGGATCGAAATTAATTCCCGATTTAGCTCCACCAATCGCAGGTCCAGAAACGGTAAATTTAACTTCCATTGTTTTAGCTAAAGAGAGAACTTCGTGCTTGTCTAATCCTACACGCATACGTGTACCACCACCGGCAGCTCCACCACGTAAAGAATTAATAACTACCCATCCCTGAGCATCCGTCTCGCTGTCGTTCCATTCAAAAACAATTTCAGCTTCTTTATTTTCGTACTTATGTAATATATCTTTCATGTGTCAAAATTTCGCACAAAGATAGTAAAACTAAGTTCGAATTATACAGCAATTATAGGAATTGATAAAGTCTATAACAAGCTTGAAAATTGAAGATATTGAAGCCGAAATTTACTGTATTTTCAAATTGAAAATGGTACTGTCTCTATTTTAAACCTAGTTCTTTTATTCGCTGATCTAAATAGGCACCCGCCGTTATTTCTTCGTAGTGTTTAGGATTGTCTTCTGATATACAAGAATCTAAGCAATCTAATGAAATTTCTGCACGAGGATGCAAGAAATATGGAATAGAAAAACGAGAAGTTCCCCATTTTTCTTTGGGTGGATTTACCACTCTATGAGTAGTAGATTTAAGTTTGTTATTGGTTAATCGTTGTAACATATCGCCTACATTAACGACTATTTGATCGGGTAAAGCAGTAACAGAAATCCAATCCCCATTTTTAGCCATTACTTGTAAGCCGTCTGCTGAAGCACCCATTAAAAGAGTGATTAAATTTATGTCTTCGTGCTCTGCAGCTCTAACAGCATTTTTAGGTTCACTAGTAATTGGTGGATAATGAATAGGTCTAAGAATACTATTACCGTTGTGAATTTTAGCATCGAAGTAATTTTCATCTAAATTTAAATAGAGTGCTATTGCTCGAAGCATTTCTTTTCCAGCAAGCTCTAGTTTTTGATAAACCTGTTCGCCTACTTTATTAAAGTTTTCTAATTCAGTAACTTTTACATTTTGAGGATACTGAGATTTTATAGGATCATTGTCTAGAACTGTTTGACCAAAATGCCAAAACTCCTTTAAATCTCCTTCATTTCTATTTTTAGCATGTTCCTTTCCAAAGGAAACATAACCTCTCTGACCTCCTGATCCTTTAATTTCATATTTTTTTTTCTGTTCAACCGTTAATTCAAAAAAAGACTGAACCTGAGAATATAAATCCTTACATAACAAATCGCTTAAACCATGATTTTTTATAGCTACAAAACCTATTTCTTCGTAAGCTCTACCTAAGTTTTTTACAAATTCAGATTTGAGTTTGGAGTCGCCAGAAATAAAATCTGCTAAATCGATACTCGGTATGTTTTTAAAATTACTCATAAGTATAAAGTTTGAAAAGCTAAATTACTAAATGTTTGTGAAGGATGTGTAGTCAATTTAGAAAAAACAACCTCTTTATTTAGTATTCAAACAAGTGGAAAATTCCTTTTAATATTGATTTTGCCTTTATGAAAAAATTACTTACTTTTGCAGTCCGTTATTGGACAATAAACTAAATTAATAACAATGTTGAGAAACTACGAAACTGTTTTCATTTTGAATCCCGTTTTGTCTGATGAACAGACAAAGGAAGCAGTAAGCAAATTCTCAGATCATTTGACATCAAATGGTGCTGAGATTGTAGCATCGGAAAGCTGGGGCTTGAAAAAGCTAGCTTATCCTATCCAGAAAAAGAAAAGTGGATTTTACTTTTTGTTAGAATTCAAAGGTGAAGCAACTTTAACTTCTACATTAGAAGTAATTTTAAAGAGAGATGAGCGTGTTATGCGATTCTTAACTGTTGCTTTGGATAAAGATGCTATGGCTTACGCTGCTAATAGAAGAGAAAAGTTAAACAAATCTAAAGCGACTAAGTAATGGCTAGTAATTCAGAAATTAGATTCCTTACACCATTATCTATTGATACTGGTAAGCAGAAGAAATATTGTCGTTTTAAGAAATCTGGTATTAAATATATCGATTACAAAGATGGCGATTTCTTAAGAAGATTCTTAAACGAACAAGGTAAAATTTTACCTCGTCGTATTACGGGAACATCTTTGAAGTTTCAAAGAAAGGTAGCCCAAGCGGTAAAAAGAGCACGTCACGTAGCTGTTTTACCTTACGTAACTGATTTAATGAAGTAAAATACCGAAGAACGATGGAAATTATTTTATCTCAAGAGGTAGCAAACTTAGGTTTTAAAGACGATGTTGTAATTGTGAAAAACGGTTACGGTAGAAACTTCTTAATCCCTAAAGCCCTAGGTGTTTTGGCTACTGATTCAGCAAAGAAAGTTTTAGCTGAAAACTTAAAACAAAGAGCTTTTAAAGAGCAAAGAATGGTTGATGCAGCTAACAAGATCGCTACGGCACTTAAAGGTCTTGAAGTGAAGTTATCGGCTAAAGTTGCTCTAGGCGGACATAAATTATTCGGTTCAATTACTACAATTGACTTAGCAGCAAACTTTGCTAAAGCGGGTCAAGAAATTGAAAAGAAATTTATCACTATTACTGGTGGTTCTGTAAAAGCACTAGGTAAATATACTGCTCAAGTACGTTTACACAGACAAGTAGTTGTTGATGTAACATTTGAAGTTATTGCTGAGTAATTATACTCATCATATTCATAAAAAGGCTCCTTTTAGGAGCCTTTTTTTATGCCCAATATTTTTTTGAAGTCAAATCTCTATTACAGTTTAAAATGTTAATAAAATAGCTGGTTTTTACCTGCTCTTAAATACGTATAAATCGGCTAAATGTTTATATTTGTTAGATGTCAAATTTGACTCTTAAAAGCGATACAAAATGAGTGAAGAGATAAAAGGTGAAGACTATTCGGCGGATAGTATACAAGTACTCGAAGGATTAGAGGCTGTTCGTAAACGTCCAGCCATGTATATTGGTGATATTGGTCAGAAAGGATTACACCATTTAGTATATGAAGTAGTCGATAACTCTATTGATGAAGCTCTTGCTGGTCATTGTAAAGAGATAAGTGTAGTTATAAATACAGACAATTCTGTTTCTGTAAAAGATGATGGACGTGGTATTCCTACTGCAATTCACGCTAAAGAAGGGAAATCAGCTTTAGAAGTTGTAATGACTGTTTTACATGCTGGTGGTAAATTCGATAAAGATTCTTATAAAGTATCTGGAGGTTTACACGGTGTTGGTGTTTCTTGTGTTAATGCTCTCTCTATAATGTTAAAAGCTGAGGTTCATAGAGGTGGTAAAATATTCACTCAAGAATACTCAGAGGGGATTCCTCAAACAGAAGTTTTAGAAGTTGGTACTACTGATTATAGAGGTACCATTATTACTTTTTTACCCGATGCTTCCATCTTTACTACTACAGAATATGTTTACGATATTCTGGCTGCTAGATTAAGAGAGCTTTCTTTTTTAAATAAAGGTATTTCTTTGAAAATATCTGATAAAAGAGAACAAGATGAAGACGGTAATGACATAACAGCTACTTTTTTATCTGAAGGTGGTTTAAGTGAGTTTGTAGAATATTTAGATGAAGCTCGAGAAAGTCTTATCGATCAGGTAATGTATTTGGAGGGTGAGAAAAATGGTGTACCTGTTGAGGTTGCCATGAGTTATAATACTACCTATTCTGAAAACTTACATTCTTATGTAAATAATATTAATACCCATGAAGGTGGAACTCACTTAGCTGGTTTCCGTAGAGCTTTAACTCGTACCTTAAAATCTTATGCAGAAAAGTCTGGTATGCTAGAGCGCGAAAAAGTTACTGTTGCAGGTGATGATTTTCGTGAAGGTTTAACAGCTGTTATTTCGGTTAAAGTAATGGAACCTCAGTTTGAAGGACAGACAAAAACTAAATTAGGAAACTCTGAAGTTTCAGGAGCGGTTGATCAGTTGGTAGGTGAAATGCTTAACAATTATCTAGAAGAAAATCCTAAAAATGCAAAGCAGATTATCTTAAAGGTGATTTTAGCTGCAAAAGCTCGTCAAGCAGCTCGTAAGGCTCGCGAGATGGTACAGCGTAAAACAGTAATGTCTTCTACAGGTTTACCAGGTAAGCTTTCAGATTGTTCTGAAAAAGACCCAACTAAATGTGAGATTTTCCTTGTTGAGGGAGATTCTGCAGGGGGTACTGCAAAACAAGGTCGCGATAGAGCTTTTCAAGCAATTTTACCATTACGTGGTAAAATATTGAATGTTGAAAAAGCGATGCAACATAGAGTTTTCGAAAACGAGGAGATTAAAAATATCTTTACTGCTTTAGGTGTTTCTATTGGTACTGCTGAAGATAGTAAAGCTTTAAATATTTCTAAATTACGTTACCATAAGGTTGTAATTATGTGTGATGCCGATGTTGATGGTTCTCACATTTCTACGCTTATTCTTACATTCTTCTTTAGATATATGCGTGATTTAGTAGAGAATGGATATATATACATTGCTACACCGCCTTTATACCTTGTTAAAAAAGGTAAAGACCACCGTTACTGTTGGAACGACGAAGAACGCGATGCTAATGTAGCAGAAATGGCAAAAGGAAAAGAGTCTTCAGTTGGAATACAACGTTATAAGGGACTTGGTGAAATGAATGCTTCTCAGCTATGGGATACTACTATGGAACCTTCTAACAGAACCTTACGTAGAGTTACTATAGATAGTGCTGTTGAAGCTGATCATGTATTCTCAATGCTTATGGGCGATGAAGTTCCGCCTCGTAGAGAGTTTATAGAGAAAAATGCTAAGTATGCTAATATTGATGCATAGCTAAAAAGTATATTCTAAAAGAATACTTTTCATTACTAAAAAATGCCAGATTTATATAAATCTGGCATTTTTTAGTATGATTATCCGTTACAAGACCAAAAAATATTTGTTGTTGTCCTTTTCCTTGATGAAAAGAACGAAAAATCATGACTTAGATTCTTTCTTAACGTTTCAAAAATTTTAAAATGGCTATCAAAATGAACTCGCTAAACTTCCTTTGTTCGTTTAAATAAATAGCATTTTGATACGCTCATTTTATCAGTTTTCGCCACTAAAAGAATAAAGGTCGGTAATAAAATAAAAGGGAAATCCATTCTTTAAACTATTTTTTGCCGCATTGACTTTTTTCAAACTCAAAACTATTTTATCCTATTATCTACTTCATTTTTAATCTAAGTTTATATTTCCTTTGTAAATCACCTTTTTTTCTCTTTGTAACAATCAACAAATAGATGATTATTAAAATATCCTGTAATCTTTAGGATAAGCATGTTTTTATTGCCTAAAATAATTTTTCAACTCGTCTGTAAGAAAATTTAATTCTACAATGTTATTTAATTTTCCAGTTTAAACCAAGAGCAAAAAGTTTAGGTTTTAGATCGTAACTAAGGTGCAAAAGTAGGCGTTTGTTTTCGAAAGATATATTTGTTCCGATATTTAGGTTTACACCATTTTTATTAAAATCGTTTACATAGTACTTTCCTAAAGGTTTAGCATAGGAAATGGTTCCATCTTCGCTTTCTTCTATTCCTCCTGTATCATTATAAAGCTGATATCTAAAATCTTGAATATACCCAAAAGCAAGGCAAAAATCGATATCTATTAAATCCCATTGCATAATGCCAAATTGCTGTGGATTAAAAATGGTTCCTATATTAATCATCTTCACCATATTTTGACCGCCTTCTGAAGTACGATCTCTTAAAGTGTCTCTCGGTTCTGGACCTCCAAGGTATTCGTAGTCACTATCGAAAGAAAGTCTATTCCATTTTAAGTGCGTATAAAAACCAAATTTCCGCTCTTTTTCTATAGTATAAACACCAAAACCAATCGGTATTTCTTTAAAACTAGTTATAATACCCATTGCTGAGTAACTATCGTTACGGGTACTTTGTGCTTGAACTATAGTAGCCGAAATTAAAGCGAAAAGGAAAAGTAGTTTTTTCATAAGATTATTTACAATTGTCAATCATAATTTCTAGTATTTGTGCTGCAGCTTCAGCTATCACTGTTCCAGGACCAAATACACCAGCTACTCCAGCGTCAAAAAGATAGTCATAGTCTTGGGCAGGAATTACACCACCAGCAACTACCATAATATCTTCTCTACCTAAAGCTTTTAGTTCTGCTATAACGTGAGGAACTAATGTTTTATGTCCTGCAGCTAAAGAGGAAACGCCTAAAATGTGAACGTCGTTTTCTACCGCTTGTTTCGCAGCTTCTTTTGGGGTTTGGAATAGCGGACCAATATCTACATCAAACCCTAAATCTGCAAAAGAGGTAGAAACTACTTTGGCACCTCTATCATGTCCGTCTTGCCCCATTTTTGCGACCATTATCCTAGGTCTTCTGCCTTCTAATTCTGCAAATTTATCGGCTAGGTCTTGTGCTTTCTTAAAGGCTTTATTGTCTGCTATTTCCATAGAATATACTCCAGCGATTGAACGTATTTTAGCTTGGTATCTACCAAATTCACTTTCGCATGCATCAGATATTTCACCAAGAGAAGCTCTACAACGAGCAGCTTCTACTGCTAAATCTAGTAAATTCCCTTTACCCGATTTACAGGACTCTGTTATTGCTTTTAAAGCTTTTTGTAATTTTTCTTCATCACGAGAAGCACGCATTTCATCCAAACGTTTAATTTGAGAATCTCGTACAACAGTATTATCAACCTCTAAAGTATCTAGTGCTTCTTCCTTTTCTAGTCGGTAGGAATTTACGCCAATAATCTGATCTTTCCCACTATCTATACGAGCTTGTTTTCTTGCAGCAGCTTCCTCAATACGCATTTTAGGAATCCCCGTTTCTATAGCTTTAGCCATTCCTCCAAGTTCCTCAACTTCCTGAATTAAAGTCCAGGCTTTTTGAGTAATTTCTTCTGTAAGTTTTTCTACGTAATGTGAGCCCGCCCAAGGATCTACTACCCTGGTAAGTTCTGTTTCTTTTTGAAGATATATTTGTGTGTTTCTAGCTATTCGAGCAGAGAAATCTGTAGGCAATGCGATGGCTTCATCTAACGCATTAGTGTGTAAAGATTGTGTACCTCCAAATGTTGCAGCCATAGCTTCAATACAAGTACGAGCTACGTTGTTATAAGGATCTTGCTCAGTTAAACTCCAACCTGAAGTTTGACAGTGAGTTCTTAAAGCAAGCGATTTCGGGTTTTTAGGGTCAAACTGTTTTACTAATTTCGCCCAAATCATCCTTGCAGCACGCATTTTTGCAATTTCCATAAAATGATTCATTCCTACAGCCCAAAAGAAAGATAGGCGAGGAGCAAAAGTATCTATATCCATTCCGGCTGCCAATCCTGTACGAATATATTCTAATCCATCCGCTAGGGTATAAGCCAACTCAATATCTGGCGTTGCACCTGCTTCTTGCATATGATACCCAGAAATACTAATAGAATTGAATTTTGGCATATTTTGAGAACTGTACTCAAAAATATCTGCAATAATTTTCATCGATTGCTTAGGTGGGTAGATATAGGTATTACGCACCATAAACTCTTTCAGAATATCGTTCTGAATAGTTCCACTCAACAACTTTGGATCTACTCCTTGTTCTTCTGCAGCTACAATATAAAATGCCATAATCGGAAGTACAGCACCGTTCATAGTCATTGAAACTGACATTTTATCTAGTGGGATTTTATTGAAAAGGATTTTCATATCCTCCACAGAATCTATGGCAACTCCGGCCATTCCTACATCACCAACAACACGCTCGTGATCAGAATCGTAACCTCTATGTGTAGCTAAATCGAAGGCTACAGAAAGCCCTTTTTGTCCAGCAGCTAAGTTTCTGCGGTAAAAAGCATTCGACTCTTCTGCAGTAGAAAATCCTGCATACTGGCGAACCGTCCATGGACGTATTACGTACATAGTAGAGTAAGGACCTCTTAAATTTGGAGCTATTCCTGAAACAAATCCAATATGCTCGGTATCTTTAGTATCTTCAGCCGTGTAGCTTTCTTTAATCTCAATTTGCTCTGGGCTCATCCAAGTCTTGTTGGACTTTTTGGCTTCCTTTCTATCGAGATTGAGTTCTATATTTGAAAAGTCTGGTCTAAGCATTTTTCTCCTCCGCTAATCGTTCAACATCCATTTGCGTAGACAAACGTTTTGTGTTTAATGCTTTAAATTCAAGGCCTTCTATATTTTCTTTTTGGACTGAAATTTCCAATTGAGCATTCATTTTTTCTTCCTTATTAGGATATAAATTGGTGCCTAATAATTCTGTTTTTCCTTCAGTAAAATTCTCTTCTTGAATTTTAGCATTAGCGGCTATTCTATCTTGAATGAAATTTGATTTTACTGCATTTATCCAACCTCCTTGAGCTTCAATTTCTTGAAATAAAACCCAAGCATTTTGACTCAATTCATTGGTAATTTGTTCAATATAATAAGAACCTGCAGATGGATCGCTAACTTTATTGAAGTATGATTCCTCTTTTAAAATCAATGAGATATTTCTACCCATACGTTGGGCAAAATCATCATCTTGTTTATAAGCCGAATTAAAATTGCTAACATTTACCGCATTTGCTCCACCTAAAGCCGCAGACATACACTGACTCGTAGTTCGAAGCATATTTACATGAGGATCGAATAGCGTGTTAGAACGTAAACCTGTTTCAGCTCTCAAGTCCAATATTGCATCCTCTTTTTTATAGGCTTTAAGGACTTGATTCCAAAGAATTCGTATTGCACGGAATTTAGCAATTTCAAAAAAGTAGTTTGTTGAAACACCTAAACTTACTTGAATTTTAGTCGCTTTTAAATCGCTGTTGTTAGAAAAATACTCACTGATTTGTGCTAATGAAAATCCCAATTCTTGTGTTGCTGTAGCTCCAGAATTATGGTATTCTTGACCTTGAATACTTAGGGTTTTATAAGCAGTTAATGCCTTTGCTTTGTTGTTTACAGTTTTAAAATCATTCCAAAAGTCAGTATTGAAACTTCCTTTTTTCAATGCAGCCATTAATGGATCATACTGTAAACTTCCTTTTATTTCTTTTTTATCAAGATTTCTCTTTTCGATTATATCGAGAAATGCATCAACAGAATTTCCAATATTATTTGATTTAATAGAGGTTTGAATATGCTGTATGAGTACATTTTCTAAAACCTGCTCTAATGAACTATTTTCTATATTAGAAAGAAGTAGTGCCGAAGCTCCACCGTTTAAACTACCTAAAACTTGCTTGTTAGTAGGTTTATTTAATGATTGTTCGATTTCCCAATCGGAGTGATTGTGAGTCGTGTCTCCATTTGTTCCTTTTACAGATTCTGCATTGTAAACAGGATTTACTTTTATGTTTTCTGGACTATTCCAGATCAAACCTCCATAGTCCTTCCCTTTAAGGTCGGTAACGATTTTGTCGTTCCATTCCTTTAAAGTTTTAGTGCTAAATTCTTTGAATAATTTTCCCATGGTCTGTATGCTTATTCTACGATCAGAAAGATTTCTTCGTTTTCTTTTTTCATATGGTATTTTTCACGAGCATATTTTTCTAATCCTTCTGGACTAGAAAGTTCTTGTAATGCGATGGAATCCTTTCGAATTTCTGCTCTGTAATGAATTTGATCTTTTTCTAACTGTTCTATTTTATTAGTTAGATTTCGGTGACTTAAATAAGAGTTACTGTCAAAAAATAACATCCATAAAACAAATAAAAACCCAAGTACAACAAAAGGATTTTTAATTTTTTTTAAGAGCAGTTTAAATATCATTTTTAGGTTTTCCATAAGTCAAAAATAAGGAATGTTTTTTAATGAAGGATTAGTGAGATGTCATTAAGCAATCGTTAGGTATATTTTGAATTCAATAATTCAAAATTCCTTATTATACCAAAACGTTTCCATCCATTTCTTCTGGTATATTCAAGTCCATTATTTTTAATACTGTTGGAGCAATATCAGCTAGTTTACCGTTTTTAACTTCTTTATAGTCGGTGTTTAACAAAAAGCAAGGAACCGGATTTGTTGTATGTGCCGTGTTTGGTGATCCATCAGCATTTATCATAAAGTCAGCATTACCATGATCGGCAATAATTATAAAGCCATAATCTTTTTTTAATCCAGCTTCTACAACTTGTTTTGCACAACTATCTACTGTTTCTAATGCTTTTACAACTGCTTCGTAAACACCTGTATGTCCTACCATATCTGGATTGGCAAAGTTTAAGCAAATAAAATCAGCTGGCGAATTCTCAATCTCAGATACAATAGCATCCGTAATTTTTTGAGCACTCATGCTAGGTAGTAAGTCGTAGGTAGCAACTTTGGCTGAAGGAATCATAATCCTATTTTCGCCTTTGAAATTCTCTTCTCTTCCTCCAGAAAAAAAGAATGAAACATGCGGATACTTCTCTGTTTCAGCAATACGAATTTGTGTTTTGTTATGAGCTGATAAAACTTCGCCTAATGTATTCTGAAGATTGTCTTTGTAGAATAAAACAGGAACATTATTAAACGACTGATCGTACATAGTCATTGTTACGTAGTTCAAGTGGAGCTTATGCATATTGTATTCCGGCATATCTCCTTGGCTAAGAACTTGGGTGATTTCTCTACATCTATCTGTACGGAAGTTAAAGCAAATCACTACATCTCCCTCATTTATTTTAGCTATTGTATTTCCATCAGCATCAACCTTAGAAATTGGTTTAATAAATTCGTCTGTGATGTTATTATTATAAGACGTTTTAATAGAGTTCGGAATATTTTGACTTTTCTCACCATCAGCATTTACCAAAAGGTCGTATGCTAATTTTACACGTTCCCAACGTTTGTCTCTATCCATCGCGTAATAGCGACCGATTACACTTACCAACTCAGCAGATAGATTAGCTATTTTAGCTTCTAAGTTTTCGATAAATCCTTTTCCACTTTTTGGGTCAGTATCTCTACCGTCAGTAAATGCATGAATAAATACTTTATCTAAACCTGCTATATCTGCCAATTCGCATAAATGATGCAAGTGTGTTTCGTGTGCGTGTATTCCTCCATCAGAAACCAATCCAATAAAATGTATAGGTTTATTATTTTTCTTCGCGAACTGAAAAGCTTTATTCAACTCTTTGTTATCTTTAAAAGTATTGTGTTTTACCGCATTATTAATTTTCACCAAATCTTGGTAAACCACTCTTCCTGCTCCAATATTAAGATGTCCTACTTCCGAATTTCCCATTTGACCGTCAGGTAAGCCAACATGTTCACCATCGGTAAGTATTTCTGAGTTAGGGTAGTTTTTATATAGCGAATCTACAAAGGGCGTTTTAGCATTTCCCATTGCATTAGACTTGGTTTCATTTCCATGTCCCCAACCGTCAAGAATTAATAAGGCTACTTTTTTCATTGCTCAAATTTTATTTAGCAAATTTAAACAAAGAATAAGTTACTTACTCATCATAACTAAATAAATACTAACGAAAGCAGTGACCATTTATAGTGTGATAATTGGTTTAAATATAAAGGCTGAATTTTATATTATCATCCCTTTCGATTCAGGTAAAAAAATAAGTTATTGTTAATTATTGTATGCCTCGAGAAACCTTAGTAGGATAATTCTAAATCTTAACTGCCTAACTTCTTTTTCTATAACTTATAGATTATGCTTAATTGCTTCGGCACATCTTTCTCCGTCAATAGCGGCAGATACTATTCCACCTGCATATCCGGCACCTTCGCCACAAGGGTAGAGGTTAGTTATTTGTGGGTGGTATAAAAGTTCCTCATTTCTAGGAATACGAATAGGAGAGGAGGTTCTCGATTCTACTCCTAGTATATTTGCTTCGTTGGTGTAATAACCGTCCATTTTCCTTCCGAAAGCTTTAAATCCTTTTTGCAGTCTATCGCCAATAATTGGAGGTAAAAGTTCGTGTAGTGGAGCAGAATTTAATCCAGGAATATAAGAGCAATCGTTTAAGGTATTTGAGAATTTACCATTCGCAAAATCTACCATTCTTTGTGCGGGTGCAGCTTGTGTTTTACCTCCTGCAACCCATGCCATTCTTTCCATTTCTTGTTGAAATACCAATCCTGCCAATTCTCCATGTTTGGAGTATGCTTGTAAATCGCCAGGTTCTATTGCTACTACCATACCCGAATTTGCATAACGAGAACTTCTAGTTGAAGCAGACATTCCATTTACGACTACTTCGCCTGGAGCAGTAGCAGAAGGAACTATATAACCACCAGGACACATACAGAAAGAAAATACTCCTTTGCCGTTTACTTGATGTACAAATTTATAAGAGGCTGAAGGCAAGTATTTACTTCGGACTTCGCAATGATATTGAGCGGCATCAATTATGGGTTGTGGATGTTCTATCCGAACGCCCATTGCAAATGACTTTGCTTCGATGAGTATTTTGTGTTTGTCTAATAAATAGAAAATATCTCTAGCCGAATGTCCTGTGGCAAGTATTACCGAATGACCTAGAATTTTATTCCCATTTTGGTCAATCACTCCTTCCATTTTATTCCCTTTAATAATAAAGTCATCAACTCTACAATTAAAATGAATTTCGCCACCAGCTGTAAGAATATTCTCACGCATTTTGGCAATTATCTTTGGTAATTTATTGGTTCCTATATGTGGATGCGTGTCGATCATTATATCTTCTACGGCTCCATGTCCAACAAGGATTTCTAATATTCTCTGTACGCTACCTCTTTTTTTAGAGCGTGTGTAAAGCTTTCCATCAGAATAGGTTCCAGCACCACCTTCTCCAAAACAATAATTAGAATCGGGGTTTACTTCGTGCTTATGAATTTTGGCTAAATCTTTTCGTCTTTCAATAACATCTTTACCTCTTTCGATAATAATGGGTTTTAAGCCCAATTCTATAAGACGCAAAGCAGCAAATAATCCCGCAGGACCAGAACCTACAATAATTATAGGAGTTTCAGAACTTATATTTTTGTACTCTCTTTGGTAATTAGGTTTAACTGCTTCTTCACCATCAGTAAAAACAGTTACTGTTAGGTGTATGTTTATTTTTCGAGAACGTGCATCTATAGAGCGTTTTACTATTACTATATCGCTAATGTTTTTAATATCAATTTTTAATTGACGCGCTGTACTATAACGTATAGATTGCTCTTCGGTTGCCGCTTTTGGCGATACACTAATGGTAAGCTCCTTTTGCATTTATTCGAATGTTAAAGAGAACTGTAATCCTCTAGTGTAAAACCCTTCTAGTGGACTTGTGAAAATTGTTCCGTCCTGTACAATAAGGTTGGTGAGCCCATAAGAGTATTTTATTTGAGGTGCGAATTTGAAAAACTCAAAGTAAAAATCGCATCCAGCACCGGCTTCTAAAGCTAAATTTGTTCTATTTAGCTTAAAAATATTTTCATCAAGAACATCTTTTTCTGAAGCCATATCTACACCAAAACTAGGCCCAAAAAATACAAAGACTCTCGTGTTGTTAATTCTATCGGCACGGTATTTTAAATGAAATGCAGATTCTACAAACCAAGATTCTACATTTTTCACTACTTCAGAAGGTCCGTCGTATTCTGGATTAAAAGTATATTTAACATTCCTTTGTATGGTTTTTACCGTAAGTAAATGACGGAAATTTAAACGCTTATTTAGGCGTAAATCGGGTAGGATAAAAGAAACGCCTAAGCCAAAGTCACTGTCTGTTTCTATAGCTAAAATATCGCTATGTTCTAAGAAGCTATCCGAATAGACGTTAACTAAATTGTAGTATCCAAAATCTAGAGCCATCCCAAAATGAAATTTCTTATAGTCGTACTGACTTTGTGCTAAGAGTCTTTGTTTTTGAGCAAAAGCAGAAAAACTAATACAAATCAGTAGAATTAGTAAACTAAATTTTTTCATTTTTCGGCAGTATAAATAGATGCAATACCCATTGTTAAGGCGTGGCTTTTTGCATTTGTATAACCACAATTATTAATAATTTGATTTAGTTTTTTTCCATGAGGAAAAGCACTTACAGATTCTGGAAGATACGTGTAAGCAGCATTATCTTTAGAAACTATTTTTCCAATTAAAGGCAAAACATACTTAAAGTAAAATTGGTACAATTGCTTAAAAGGAAATAAGGTTGGTTGAGAGAATTCTAGAATATAAAGTTTTCCTCCAGGACGTAAAACTCTACACATTTCAGAAAGTCCTTTTTCTAAATTTTCAAAATTTCGAGCACCAAAACTTACAGTTACCGCATCAAAAGTAGCATCTTCAAAAGGCAAGTTTTCAGAATCGGCTAGTTGTAGTCTGATTTTATCTTCTAAACCTTTGACTTTGATTTTCTTTCTACCTACTTCTAACATCCCATTAGAGATATCTATTCCTATTACTTTAGTAGGATTAGATTTAAGCATTTCTATAGCAAGATCACCAGTTCCTGTAGCCACATCTAAAATATGTTTAGGAGCTTGTTTTTTTAAACGTCTTACGAGTCTTTTACGCCAGAAGATATCTATTCCCAATGAAAGGAAATGGTTTAAAAAATCGTATTTCCCGGCAATGTTGTCGAACATTTCGGCTACTTGATCCTTTTTTGACAAGGAAGAATCTTTATAAGGCTTAACAGTATTTTTCACAGATAAATTTTGAGCAAAAGTATTACTTAATTTCTTTTTTGTTCATAGAGTTCACAAAAAGAATGTTTCCTAATTTTTCGTAGCCTTCAAAATAGGAAGTTCCTTCTCTATTAAGTACTTCTTCATCGAAACCAATCATCGTGAAATCAGCAGTTGCAGACTGTTCGTTAATAACATCTTTTACGCTTTTACTACGGTCTTTTTCGATAAGGTTAATATTAGAAGGCGATATAGGTAAGCGTCCTTTTTGTATTAGGTTTAATAAAAGTTCTTTTTGATTTTCTATGGTTCCTTCTTCGTAAAGAGCATATATTTTTATGGTTGCATCTTTCCAGTCAGCATGACCAAGTAATATATAACCCAATAAAATCTCTAAGTTAGAATCTTGGTAGTCATCCGCAGAAATCCAAATATGAATTTCTCTATGGTACCCAAATGAACGATAATTACTATTTAGGATACATACATCTAAATCTGTTGCGGTAAGTAGATGATGATTTTTTATAATCTGTTCTAGCTTTTCAGTATTTCCACGTTCAAATTCCAAAACGATAAGGTTGTGTCCTTTACCAGAAATACTAGCCAATTGTATTACCTGTGCAATAGCAGAAGTATAAGAAGGACTAATAATAGTATCGAGGTAAACCTTAGATTTAGAGCCTTCGGCTAGTCGGTGAAGTTTGGTAAGTGTTTTAATAGATTCTTGATGAGATTCTTTACTAAGGAAGCCTTCTATAAAGTGCATGTGCGTACCAAAACCATATTTATGAGAAACCCAACGCATAAAATCAAAAGCATCTCTATTTTTTAGGGTTACATCGGAAACACAAATTGCAAAAGGTCTCCAATTATCATCTTCACTATTGAATTCTTTTCTTCGAACAAAAATCTGTAAACGTCTGCTCAGTTGGAATAAAACACCTTTAAATAATTTTATTATTCCACCTTTAGAAGTGTTGTATTTACTAATGTATATATAAATTAATGCCATGAATATCAGTGAAACCAAAGCATACGTTGCATTCATTTTAAACATAAGCCAGAAGGATAAAAACGCACCTAATAGCGAAATATACCATCGAGACCTAAATGTTGGTCTGTAAGAAGGATCGGCAGAGAAATGCTCTAAAAGAGAGATCAAACAAATGGCTCCGTAGGTAACCATAAAGAACATGGCAATTACTTCGGCAACTAAATTTATATCGCCAATAACCACAAAGAAAAATGCAATTACACAGGATATAAGAGATGAGTTCATAGGCTCATTGGTTCCTTTTTTATTCCTAGACAACCAAGTGTTTAGGGTTAGTGTCGGGAAAATTTTATCTACTCCTAAAGCTTGTAAAGTACGAGGTGCCACCATAACAGAACCCAATGCCGAAGAAATTGCTGCACACCCTAATCCTATTGGGATAATAGGTCCCCAAATAGCAATTTTACTCATTATAAGCTGGTCTGTTGCAAGGTCTTCTAAAGAGGCTGATAGTATTAGTTTTATTGCTACTGCCACGTAAACAACAATCCCAACTGCGGTAGCCATTAAGGTTCCTTTAGGAATAGATTTTTTTGGATCTTTTAAGTCACCAGAAAGCCCAAGTCCTGCAGCAATACCTGTAAAAGCAGGGAAAATAATAGTAAACACATAAAAGAAAGAATCCGGATTTCCTACCGTAGAAATTAAATCTACATCTTTAATAGAATGTCCTTCTATAGGACTCCCCATAAAAAACATAATAAGCGATGCGAATAGTATAGCCACTACATAGTAGAGTAGGTTCATACCTATATTCGCTCCTTTTGTGAGCATTAAAATACTCAAGAAAATCATCATTATAATTCCTACGAGTTGCTTGTCGAGTAAGAAACTACTGTAATTTGCCAGTATGGGGTAGGATTCTAGCAGGTATTCTGCAAAGGGCATAAAAGCTTCGGAGAAAGCAATTACATAAAATGCCACAGAAATAGCTTGCGATAAAAATAAGGCAATCCCAATAGCGGCACCAATATTTAAACCAAAAGAACGCGAGATAATATAGTATGCTCCACCACCTTCAACCTTTCTGTTAGTTGCAATTTCGGCAACAGCCATAGCGGTAGGGATGGTAACTAAGTGTCCTAATATAATTATAGCAATCGCACCAATAAATCCTGTATGTGCTACAGCATATCCAAAACGCAAGTATAAAATAGCGCCCAAAATGGTAGAGATCGCCGTCATGAAAACGGGAGCTGTACCAAAATTTGCTTTAGGTTTTAATAATGAATCCGACATAGGTGTAATTTATTGCAGAAGCCGAATATAGTGAATTAGTAGTGAGTAATAGAGGTGTGTTATGAGTATATATCGAAACGAAACCAAAAAATAATTTAAGCGGTAAGTATTTTATTTATGGTACTATGCTTATCTGTTTGATTAGAGTATTGTAAGGTTTGAGTAATGGGTGGAAGTGGAAATAAGTTAATTGTTAATGGTTAGATGTTAATTTTTTAATATGTCTTGAGGAATGACTGTTGGACAAACAAAATAAGCGTTAATAGTTAATACGTTAAATGTTAATTTTTAATGTGCTTTGAGGAATAACTGTAGGAGAAATATGCTGTACACAAAAAACTACACAGAGTTACACAGAGAAAATTGAGATTCACAGAGAAAAAAAATTCATTCTAAAATCCTATTTCCTATTTTCCTATTACCTTTTGTTTTTTCCCGACCTCTTTTCTTTTAGTGAAAGAAGCGTATAAAATGAGCGTAGTAAAATGCTGTTTGAGCTTGCCTGACGATAGGAAGGCTAGTGAGTTC
>DKGK01000047.1:24030-53362 GCA_002453265.1 Flavobacteriales bacterium UBA6772
AAGAAAACAACGATAAGTTTTTTTTGTTTTGTAACGGATAAGTATAAAACAAAAAAAACCTATTGTCACTTTGAAAAGGAGGAAAAGATTTGAGAATTATTTTGATGGAAATGGATTTCCTATTGTTCGCTGCTTTTAGAAATGGCAGCCTGCAATAAAATAATAAAACTAGAGATTAAATTGCACTTACTCACACTACCCAACAGTAAGATGTGCTTTAGGATACTCGTAATTATGAGATTTCTGTTTGCTACTTAAAGCAAAAGCTAGTGTTAATGTACCTATTCTACCAACAAACATACAAACCATAATAACTACTTTACCTACAAATGTAAGGTCTGCTGTAATTCCTGTAGAGAGTCCAACGGTAGAAAATGCAGATACAATTTCGAATGCAATCGGCATAATACCTTTTTCCCCATCAGAAATACTCAAAACAAAAATCCCTAGGAATATCGAGGAGGCAGAGAAAAGAAAGATGGAAAATGCTTTGTGGAGTAATTCTGGTGAAATGGTTCTTTTTCCAATTTCAATTTTTTTCTGCCCTTTAATTGTGTTTAAAGCCGAGTAGATAATGAGCGTAAAAGTAGAGGTTTTTATACCTCCACCAGTAGAGCCTGGAGAGGCTCCAATAAACATTAAGAAAATGAATATTAAGAGCATAGGAGTTCCAATAATAGAGAAGTCAACAGTATTAAAACCAGCAGTTCTAGCTGTAATAGATTGGAAAAATGAGGTAATCAATTGCCCTCCCAGTTTCATCCCGTTTAGGGTATTTTCTTGTTCTAGAAAATAAAACATAAGCATACCAAAAGCAACCAAAACTAAAGATGTATATAAGGAAATACGTGTACTAAGTTTGAGTCCAATCCAAGGAGATTTAATAGTTTTTTTTAGGCGATTAAAATTAAATAGATCTTCTATAACGGGAAATCCAACAGCACCAAAAAATATAAGTCCTGCTAAAACTAGGTGCATACTATGAGAGTTTTGTATTAGGTGTTCGTGTAAACCATCAGTAAACAAAGAAAACCCTGCATTGTTGAAAGCCGAGATAGAATGAAATAAAGAGTAGAAAAATTGGTCTTCTACAAAAGGGAATTCAAGTTTAGGATTCCAAGTGAAATACAATAAAACCATACCAATAAATTCCATAAAAAAGCTAAATAAAAAAATCTTCATAAGTAATCCCTTTCCACTAAGCAAAGACTCGGAACTAAAATTTTCTTGAAGTATAGTTTGGTGTTTTATACCCAATCCTTTTTTAGAAAATAAGGCAAATAGTGTCGCAAAGGATATGATGTTAAGTCCACCTAATTGGATTAATAACATAATTATAATATGTCCTTTATGAGAAAAGTAAGTGGCCGTATCTACCACAAGTAATCCGGTAACACAACTTGCGCTAATAGAGGTGAATAATGCTTCGAAAAATGGCATATATTCTACATCCTTGGTCATCTCGGGCATCATAAGGAACCCAGTTCCTATAAGGATTAAAGCCAAAAATGAGACTATAAGCATTCGAGGCGGACTCATTTTTGAAAAAGTGAGGCGCGTACTCGCTTTTCCAAGTTCAATACCTACCAGAACAAAAAAGTAGAACTGTAGAAAAAGAATGTAAAAGTTTTCTAATTGGAAGAATTCTACTTGTTGTCCGATCCAATTAAGTAAGGATTGTTGAAAGAGTAGGGTGGAGGTAGCGTTAACTACAATAAGCAATAGTAATATTCCTTCGAGCCAGGTTTCTTTAATCAGTTTTTCTGGCTCGTAATTATAGAGAATATCTATAAGATATTTCAGAATGTAAAATACAAAACTCCCTTTAATTGCTATTAAAATCCATTCTTTTATTACATCGCTTGGGTTAAACCCAAACTGATAAATAAGGAGAGCTAATATAAAACTAGCAATTAAAAAGCTACCAATTTTAAATAGACTTAAAACAGCTTCTTTACTGTCGTAAAGGGCTAGGTTTATTTTCTCTCGTATGGATTGTATAGACATACTTTTATTACTCGTTTTTAACTATTCTCGCTATATGCTAAGATTATTTTTTTAACGAATTAATCAGATCTTCTACTAGAATAGGAACCACACCTACTTTTTCGCAAACTAATCCTCCTGCTAAATTAGCAATTCTCATTAAATCATCATCATCTAAACCACAAGCTAGAGCTAAAGCTGCAACCGACACTACGGTATCTCCAGCTCCAGAAACATCTACGATATTTCTTTTGTGTGCAGACTCTCTTAATATTTTTGATTTACTTTGATAGTAAATACCATGTTCCGAAAGCGTTAATAAAATCCCTTTTGCATTTAATTTTTCTAAAACGAAGGCTACATTTTTAGAGAGTTCAGATTCTGAAAGTACATCAAACTCTATTTCCAAGCCTTCTTTAATTTCTTTGAGGTTTGGCTTAAATATATCCACTCCCTTGTAGGCGAAAAAATTGTCTTTTTTAGGGTCTACTATCGTAGGTATTTTAAGCTCTGTAGCTATTTGAATAGCTTTTGTTATTAATTTCTCAGTAAGTAAACCTTTATTATAATCTTCAAAAATTACGACATCAAACTTTTTACTTCTAATAAGTACTTCAAGTTCTGTAGCAACAAAATGTTCTGTAATTGGTTTTGTGCTTTCTTCATCAACTCTTAAAACGTGTTTATTATCGCTAATAATTCGTGTCTTTACAGTCGTGTTTCTATCGCTCAGTCTTTGTAATCCTTCACTGCTTAGTTTTTGTTTTTCCATGAGCATCATAAATACATCGCCGTAGTGGTCTGTACCTATTGCAGAAAATAATACTGGCTTAGCGCCAAGAGATTGTATGTTTAGTGCTACGTTGGCTGCTCCACCTAGTCTGCTTTCACGTTTTTCTATATCAACCACAGGAACAGGAGCTTCTGGAGACATACGGTGTATATTTCCCCACATATAAGCATCAATCATAGCATCACCAATTATGAGTACTTGCTTGTCCTTAAACTGATTTAATATAGAAGAAATTGAGTCCATTTAGTTTTATTTTGTGCTAAATAATTAGCAGCTTTTGAGAGCTTAGGATACAAAAGAACAAAAAAAATCCCCGACCGTTTGGTAGGGGACTTATAAATTATGCTAATTTTTCTAATGCAGTTTTAATTCTTCTTACTGCTTCTACTAGTGTTTCGTCTGCAGCAGCATACGAAATACGCATACAGTTAGGCGAGCCAAATGCTTCTCCTGTTACGGTTGCTACATTTGCTTCGTTAAGTAAATACATGCAGAAATCGTTTGCATTTACTACTGTTGTTCCATTGTATGATTTTCCAAAATAATGCGAAACATCTGGGAATATATAAAAAGCTCCTTGTGGGATACTCAATTTTAAACCTTTAATTTCTTGAAGTTTAGAGATCATTAAATCTCTTCTTCTCAAGAAAGCTTCACGCATATCTTTTGTGCATATAGGATCTGCTAAAACAGCTGCTTCTGCAGCTTTTTGTGCTATAGAACAAGTAGCAGAAGTTGTTTGTCCTTGCATTTTAGTACAGGCTGCAGCTAACCATTTAGGAGCTCCTAAATAACCAACTCTCCAACCCGTCATGGCAAATCCTTTTGAAACGCCATTTACGGTTACAACTCTATCTTTAATAGATTCAAATTGTCCGATACTTACATGCTCACCTTGGAAATTTATGTGTTCGTATATCTCATCGGAGATAATAATAAGATTTGGGTGTTTCTCAAAAACGGTTACAAGTTCCGCTAATTCAGCACGGTTATAAACAGATCCGGTAGGATTACAAGGTGTACTAAATAAAAAGGCTTTTGTTTTAGAAGTAATTGCTTCTTCAACTTGCTGTGCAGAAACTTTAAAATCAGCCTCTACGGTAGCTTCAATTACTATAGGTGTACCTTCTGCCATCTTCACCATTTGGAAATAACTAACCCAATAAGGTGCTGGAACAATAACTTCGTCTCCAGGGTTTACGATAGATAACATTAGTTGAGCTAAGGTTTGTTTTGCTCCTGTTGAGGCAACAATTTCATCTGGAGCATAAGCTAAGTTATTGTCTCTTTTGAATTTTGTAGAAATAGCACTTCTTAATTCTCCTAAACCAGGAACAGGTGTGTAGTGAGAGAAGTTGTCGTCGATCGCTTTTTTTGCAGCTTCTTTAATAAAGTCTGGCGTATCGAAATCAGGTTCTCCTAAACTTAGCGAAATTATATCTACACCACTGTCAATTAATTCACGACTTTGACGAGCCATTGCTATGGTTTGAGATTCTTCTAAACTCAGGATACGGTCTGATAAAATATTCATTTTCGGTGGTTATAAGGCTGGTTAGATTTTTACGAACTGCAAATATAAATAAAACAGAGATTGAAATATGAAAATCAAAGGCTTTAAATCAGTAAACAAAAAAAACGAACCTAAGTTCGTTTTTATAAATTAGTCAATAACTCGATTTGATCTATAGTTAGAACAAGAAGTTAGAGAAGTTAAGATGTTAAAATTAAAATTGTCCTGCATCGTAAGCATAAAACTTTCAACCTTCAATCTTTAACTTTAAATCTTAGCGATAGATGTTTTATTAATGATCAACTTAGTACTACCACCATCTGCTTGAACCAAAAGGGTGTCTTCGTTAATTTCTAAAACTTTTGCATGTATTCCACCTAAAGTAATTATCTTATCACCTTTTTGAAGTTCTGCTCGGAATTTAGCCTCGTCTTTTTGTTTTTTCACCTGTGGGCGAATCATAAAAAAGTACATTACTACTACAATTGCAATAAGTGGTAAAAACTGCATTAATCCTGATACTGTGTCTGCTAATAAAATCGATAACATATTATTCTTCTTTTAAGTTTACTAATCCGGTTACTTTTAAAACCATTTGGCTAGGAACCATGTTGGTTGTTAAAGTAACTTTTTTGTTTTGTTTTCCTTTTTTTCCTTTACTATTGAATTTCACATCAACTACACCAGACTCTCCTGGTGCTACTGGTTCTCTAGGCCATACTGGTACAGTGCAACCACAAGATCCTTTAGCGTTTGTGATAATCAATGGTTCAGAACCTGTATTGGTAAATTCAAAAGCATATTCTACAGACTCGCCTTGTGTAATTTCTCCAAAGTTCCACTCAGTAGCTTCAAATACCATTTTCGCATCCGACGGAGTATCTACTTGATCTAAGGTTACCTCAGTACGAACCTTTTGTTTTGTACTATCAATTTTGGAACTTGCTGTATCGTTGCATGCTAGAAATACAAGACTTAAAGTCGCTATTAAAATACTGTTTTTCATGTTGTTATTTTTTAGTTTTTAAATGTAATGTTTCTCTAAATTAAACTAAACCTCTACCTAGTTTTTTTAATATGCCCTCTTCTTTAAACCGAATAGCTAATTTATCTATAACTCCGTTAATAAAGATCTTACTTTTCTGACTAGAATAGTCTTTCGAAAGCTCAATGTATTCGTTAAGAGTTACTTTAACAGGAATAGTTTCGAAGTTTAATAATTCGCATATTGCCATTTGCATAAGCAACTGATCCATATCCGAAATACGTTCTTCATCCCAGTTACTAGCAGTTTCTACAATGTATTTTGTGTAGTCTGAAGAATTTAGGATTGTACGTTTTAATAAATTCGAAGCAAAAGTTCGATCTTCTTCGTCCTTAAATAAGGGTTGAAGTCTAGCATATTCATCACTTTCAGGTTTAAGAGACTTAATAGTTTTTATAACCGCTAAGTTCGAAACCTCAAAGTCGTCTAGCCAATAAATACTTTTTTCCTCTAGGAATGTATGTACATCTTCGTTGGCTGCAATAAACTCCATAAAGAGAGCCGAAACAAATTTACGGTCTTCTAAAAAAGACGTGTTTTGGTCGTTTATGTAATTAGCATATGTTTCAGACTCTTGAATTTGTCTGAAAATTTTACCTACAAGCTCCGGGTTTTCATCCCAATAAACCTCTTCATTTTCAAAATGCTCAATAAGAGAAAGGTTCTCAGCTAATAGTGTGAGAGTGTTATTATGAGTGAATTTAGTGTTTGGACTCAAATCTTCCTGTGTAGGAAGTAATTTATTTTTACCCTTTTCTATTTTGTCCTCAGCTTGTTTTTTTATCGCTACAAGCAATAATAATAAGTGCACATATAAAGAATGTGCCTTTTCTAAGCTATTGTTTAGGTCGCGCTCACTTTTGGTAAGTTCTTCACTTTCGGAGTGGAAAAATGCGTAAAGAATTTGAAGTACTTTAATTCTAATGTGTCTTCTGTTGAGCATAGCTTTGGGTTTCAATGAGCCTAAAAAATGGGAAATTCCTTTAGGAATTTCCCATCAAATATATATTATTTTTTAGCTAAAGTAGCCTTTACACGGTTTTGAGCAATTTGCTTTGCTGCTTCGTGCGGAGTAATTCCTTCTAATTCAGATTTCTTTAAAATCTCTAAGGTCGTACCGTAAATTTCTTTGGTTTTTGCTAAAGCAGCTTCTCTATTGTATCCATGTAATTCGGAATAAACATTAATTAAACCACCTGCGTTAATAAGGAAGTCAGGAGCGTAAATCATTCCTTTATCCATTACCATCTGTCCATGTTTTACTTCATCAGCTAATTGATTATTTGCAGCACCCGCAATAATTTGACAGTTTAAACGGCTTAATGTATCGTTGTTTACAGAAGCACCTAAAGCACAAGGAGCATAAATATCCATGTCAACATCATAAACAGCATCACCTTCAACAATAGTAGCTCCGTATTTAGCAGCAACCATTTCCAAACGTTCTTTACTAATATCGTTAATGGTAACAATAGCACCTTCTTCGGTTAAATGCTTAACCAAATTCATACCTACATTACCAATACCTTGTACAACAACTTTCTTTCCTGTTAAAGAATCAGAACCCCACTTATACATAGCAGAAGCTTTCATTCCCATATAAACACCGTAAGCTGTAACTGGAGAAGGATCTCCAGATCCACCCATAGATTCTGGAATACCTGTAACGTGTTTCGTTTCTTTACGAACCATTTCCATGTCGTGCGTTGTCATTCCTACATCTTCTGCAGTAATATAATTACCACCTAAAGTTTCTACAAACTTTCCAAAACGTCGCATAAGTGCATCAGTTTTTTGAGTTTTAGCATCTCCAAAAATAACGGCTTTACCGCCACCTAAATTTAATCCAGAAATAGAGGCTTTAAAAGTCATACCACGAGATAAACGCAATACATCGTTAAGTGCTTCTAATTCATTTTTATAATCCCACATTCTAGTTCCACCTAAAGCGGGTCCTAATGCAGTACTGTGTATAGCTATAATTGCTTTTAATCCTGTTTCTTCATCCTGACAAAAAACAATCTGCTCGTGCCCCATTTCGTTCATTTGACGAATTACTGGGTTAGTAGAAGATTGTGTATCCTGTACGTCGGTTACCTTAATCATAATGCTTAATTTTATGGTGACTGAATTTTATTTAACAAGAATCAAGATAACTAATCTTAGTTCTGTATTTTTGATTCAGAATTAATACTCTCAAATTTGCTGCGAAAGTACTCTTTTTTTTGCAGATAAAAAACTGATAATTATCGTATGAAGGCATTAAAACATCTTAATAAATACTTTTGGAAATACCGTTACCGTTTTATTTTAGGTTTGGTATTTGTTTTTACCTCTAATATTTTCGGACTTTATCCGCCTATTTACATTGGTCAGGTTTTGAATTTGATTAGTGATTCTTTAAATCAAAATAATTCTTTAGACAATACTATTCAGAGCATACTAAAAGGGCAGTTAGCCTATTATGCTTTTTTAGTTTTATTGTTCGCTATAGGACGAGGTTTGTTTATGTTCTTTATGCGTCAAACTTTAATTGTAATGTCTCGAATGATAGAGTTTGATCTCAAAAATGAGATTTACGATCATTATCAGAAGCTTAGTATTTCCTTTTATAAGCGCAATAAAACGGGCGATTTAATGAACAGAATAAGCGATGATGTAAGTAAGGTTCGTATGTATTTGGGTCCAGCCATTTTATACAGTACAAATCTGGTTATTAGTATTGCCCTCATAGTTCCTAAAATGATTAGTGTAAGTCCTAAGCTTACTTTGTTTGCCTTGAGTCCTTTGCCAATTTTGGTGATTGCTATTTACAAAGTGAGCTCTATAATGAATATAAAAAGTGAAATTGTTCAAAGACAATTATCTAAGCTCTCTAGTATTAGTCAAGAAACTTTTTCTGGAATACGAGTAATAAAATCATATACTCAAGAGGATTTTGCCAATGCACAATTTATGGCTGCCGCCGAAGACTACAAAACCAAAAACTTAGATTTAGTAAAAGTAAACGCACTTTTTTTCCCATTAATGATATTATTGATTGGTTTAAGTACCCTTTTTACTATTTATATTGGAGGATTAGAAGCAATAGCTGGAAATATTCAAATTGGAGATATAGCTACTTTTGTGATTTATGTAAACATGCTTACTTGGCCTGTAGCGTCCTTGGGTTGGGTTACTTCTATAGTGCAACGTGCTGCGGCATCTCAAAAAAGAATTAATGAATTTTTAGATGAGGTTCCTGAGATCCTGAGTCCAACTACAGAATCGTTTTCCATAAGTGGAGATGTTTGCTTTAATAATGTGAGTTTTGTGTATTCAGATACAGGAATACGTGCCTTAAACAAATTATCTTTTCACTTAAAAGAAGGGCAAACTTTAGGTGTAATAGGTAAAATTGGATCTGGTAAGAGTACACTCGCAGAATTACTTTGTCGTATTAACGACCCAATAGATGGTGAAATTAAGATAGGCTCTGAGGTGATTAATAAAGTAAATTTGAATGACCTTCGGTCTGCTATTGGTTATGTTCCACAAGAGTCTTTTTTGTTTTCGGATACGATTTATAATAATATAGCCTTCGGTACTAAAAATGCAAGTAAACAAGATGTTATTACAGCATCAAAATCTGCTGGGATTTATAATAATATTATGCAGTTTAAAGATCAGTTTAACACGCTGGTTGGAGAGCGTGGAGTTACTTTGTCTGGTGGACAGAAACAAAGAATTTCTATTGCTAGAGCTTTAATTCGAAATCCTAAACTGATGTTATTCGACGATTGCTTGTCTGCTGTTGATACAGAGACAGAAGAGCTAATACTACAGAATATTAAATCAGAAAGTGCCCATAAAACTACGATCATTATTTCTCATAGAGCCTCTTCTTTAAAACATGCTGATAAAATTATAGTATTAGATGCCGGTGCTATTCTAGAACAAGGAAGTCCTCAAGAATTATTAGATTCTGATGGAGAGTACGCAACGATATATAAAAAGCAATTAGCTGAAAATCAGAATTAAAAAGCTTTTAGGTGTTTTTACTTTTATTTAAGGAATATTTTTACAAGATTTGAGTATTGAAATATCAATTAATTTACACTATGGATACACACGATACAAATTCGCAAGAAATATTCTCAAAAAAACTGAGAGCAGGTAGAAGAACCTATTTCTTTGATGTAAAATCTACTCGAGCAGACGATTATTATTTAACCATTACAGAGAGTAAGAAACATACAAATGAGGACGGTTCTGCTTATTTTAAAAAACACAAAATATTTTTATATAAAGAAGATTTTTTAGAGTTTAAAGACATTCTAGAAGAGGTGACTAAGTTTATTGTTGATGAGAAGGGAACAGAAGTGATTTCTGATTATGAAGGTAAAGAGTCCTCTGAAGAGCTTGTAGTTGTATCAAAAACAGAAGAGCCGGAAACGGATTCAAGTTTTACTAATGTAGAATTTGAAGATATTTAAGTTTGTATTACTTATAAATAAAGCCATCATCTGAGGGCTTTATTTATCCGGTTTTTTTTTAATAATTATCTCTAAACTCCTTCTTCAAAAAAGACAAAGCCTCATCAATTAACCATTTTTGCTGTTCTAAAGAAGCTTCAATAATTAATTTTCCAAATTCGGTAGCATCAGAGGTAGGAGCAACAGAACGTACTTCTTCGTTTATTACGGTAAGTAATTGATCTTTTGCTTGATTTATTAAGACCCAAGCCTCATCAGACACGTAAACTTGTTGCGACATATTATGGTCGTATTCGCTGCGGATAGTTTGAATTAATGCTCCATGTAAACTCATAGATTTCATAGCCGGAACTTGAACTCTAACTAAAATGTTTGCAGGTTGCATACGTTCCAGAAACAAGGTTAAACGTTCGTAGGCTTGTGCTCTCATAGGAACCATTTGTTTTGCAGCAGATTTTTTATATTCAAATACTCTGCGTGTATGATCGTGATTTAAAACCTTGTTTAGCATATAAACGGCTAACATCATTACCAATACTGCTGGTAAAATAAAGCCGAGTTGATCTAGTATTACTGTCATTGTGTAAATGTTTTAGCTAAAATAGTAAAAGAATGCTTTGCTCTTTACCCAAAACTAGAATGTAATTAACAAATAGCAGAATAATTTAATTCGAACTACAAATAAAGTATCTTTGTAAGCTGATGGAAATGCTCAAAAATTTATTTAACAGAATTAAAGACTTTTTCACTTCTGGAAGTGAAAGGAGTGTGGTAACAATTTGCTTTTTGCTTTCTACACTCTTTTGGGTGCTTATTAAATTTTCCAAAGAATATACATATTATATAGATTATCCCATAGAGTTCGTAAATCAGCCCATAGAAAAGTATTTAAAAGAAAAACCTTTAACTAGTTTAAAAATTAAGGTAAAGGGGTTTGGATTTAATTTTTTAAAAGAAACATTTACAAGTCGAAATATGGACTTAGATGTTTCTAAACTTGCTTACCACTCTGCTAAAGAGTCTTATTATTGGCTCACAGAATCTAATTTATCAGAAATGGCTATTAAGCTAAAGGGCTTTTCTATTATCGAGATTGAACCTGATACCTTATTTTTGACTTACAGTAATAAAACAAAAAAAAGAGTTCTAGTAAAAGTTCCTATCGACTTAGAATTTAGTGAGAATTATATTGAGTATAGTTCTTTGAAAATTCAGCCGAGCGAAATTGATGTTTTTGGACCTTCACATTTAATAGATACTCTAAGTGTAGTATTTACAAAGTCCTTAACTGCTAAAGATGTAAAGTACGATATTGAAGAGGAATTGCCCATTTTATTTGCAAATGAATTAATTTCTTCTCGAGATTTATCGGTCACAGTTAAACAAGAGGTTGAGCGGTTTACACAAATAAATAAGGTAATTCCAATTAAATTAAAAAACTTTCCTAAAGGAATAGATCCCTATATTATTCCTTCCGAAGTAGTGCTTTCTTTTTGGGTTGCTATGCGCGATGTAGATAAGGTCTCGGAGGCTGATTTTTATGTGTACTGCGATTATAATGAGTTTGTTAAGTCTAATAGCTCTGTGTTGAATGTTTTTTTGGATGATGACAAATACCCTTCCATAGTGAAACGAGTAAAATACAGTCCTACGACTGTAGAATTTGTAGATATATAATGTATAAAGTTGGACTTACAGGTGGTATAGGAAGTGGTAAAACTACAGTTGCAAAAGTTTTTAAGCAGTTAGGTGTTTCTGTATATTCTTCAGACGATATGGCAAAAGCTATAATGGTAAGCAATACAGATTTAGTTCTTAAAATAACAGAGCTTTTTGGAGTCGAATCTTATACTAATGGATCTCTAAATAGAGCTTTTATTGCTGCGAAGGTTTTCTCTGATTCTACTCAATTAAAGCTGTTAAATGCAATTGTGCATCCAGCTTTAAAAATGGACTTCGAATTATGGTGTCTAGCTCAAAAAGGGACTTATATAGTAAAGGAAGCCGCTATACTTTTCGAAAGTAAGGCTCATTTAGGTTTAGATAAAGTAATATTGGTCTCTGCTCCAGAAGATTTGCGAATTAACCGTGTTCTTAAAAGAGATTCAGCTACAAAAGAAGCCGTAAAATTGAGAATGGATAAGCAATGGTCGGATGCTAAAAAGAGAAGTTTAGCAGATTTCGAAATTGTAAACGATGAAAAAGAATCTATTCTTACTCAGGTAATAGCATTACATAATAATTTAAACAAGCCTACTTAATAAATTAGATCTATAGCTCCCTTACCTTCTCTTATAATAACAAATTCACCTTCTTCGGTACAATCTACAACTGTAGAACCTATATTTTCACCATAACCATCATTAATTACCATATCTACCAGGGAATTGTATTTTTCGTAAATTAACTCTGGATCCGTAGAATATTCTATAATATCATCCTCATCTTTTATTGAGGTAGAAACAATTGGACTTTCTAGAGTCTTTACAATTTCTCGGGCAATATTATTATCTGGAATTCTAATCCCAACAGTTTTCTTTTTATTGCTAAAAATTTTAGGAATATTTCCTGTTGCATTTAATATAACCGTGAAGGGTCCTGGGAATACTCTTTTTAAAAACTTATAAGTTTGCGTGCTCACTTGTTTTGCGTATTTGGAAAGATGACTTAAATCGTAACAAATAATAGAGAAGTGGGCATCTTTGAGTTTTACACCTTTTATTCGAGCTATCCTTTCTAAGGCTTTTTTATTGTTGATGTCGCAGCCTAATGCATATACCGTATCGGTAGGGTAAATTATTACGCCACCGTTTTTTAGACAGTTTACTACCGCTGTAATTTCTTTTTCGTTTGGGTTTTCCTTGTAAATACGTTTTAACATGAAGGCAATTTACAGTTTTTAATTTAAGCAAGAGCATTATAAAGAATCTCTACCGGATGTAAAGCTTCTCTTTGTGTACCGTCTTTAATTTGATGTCTGCAGCTTGTTCCAGGAGCACAAATTATGGTGCTTTCTGGTTCTTTCCTAACCGTTGGGAAAAGAACGAGTTCTCCCATTTTCATCGAGACTTCGTAGTGTTCTTTTTCGTAGCCAAAAGAGCCAGCCATACCACAACATCCCGAAGGTATGAGTTGAACTTTATAGTTTTTTGGTAAACCTAAAGCTATTTTAGATGGTACTAGAGACGAATTAGCTTTTTGATGACAATGACCATGCACCCTAATGTGTTCTTGTTTTTCTGTAAAACTTGAAGCTATTATTTTTCTTGCTTCAATTTCTCTCGCTAAAAACTCTTCTAATGTAAGTGTGTATTTAGCTAAATATTTAGCTCCTTTCTGGTCTTCTACTAAATCTAAATACTCATCTCTAAGTGTTAAAATTGCAGAAGGTTCAAGTCCAATAAGCGGTTGCTTCTCAGAAACTAGGGTAGCCAGTAGCTTTACGTTTTTAGTAGCTAATGCTTTTGCCTCGTCTAGGAATCCTTTAGAAATAAAAGTTCTTCCACTTTCTTCATGCTCTGGAATTACTACTTTATAGCCTAATGCATTAAGTAGTTTTATTGTTGTAATTCCTATATGTGTATCGTTGTAATTGGTAAACTCATCGTTAAATAAGTAAATTTCACCTTTTGAGAAATTGCCTTTTTGTTCATTGTTTTTATACCATTTAGCTAAAGTAGTTCCTTGTAGTAAAGGCATATTTCTTTCTTTTGCAACACCCATTAATTTCTTTGCTATTGCAGATGAAATAGGGTTTTTCATAAAAAAGTTATACAGACGAGGAGCCATAGAAGCTAACTGATTTGTACGGGTAACATTTGCAAAAAGTTTAGCTCTTAGTGGAGCTCCATTGGCTTTGTAATTCTGATGAGTATATTCGGCCTTTAGTTTTGCCATATCTACATTAGACGGGCATTCTGTTTTACAACCTTTACAAGAGATGCATAAATCCATGACCTCTTTAATCTCTTCATTTTGAAAAGGATTTTTCTGTGTCGGATCACTCAGTACCTCACGCAGAATATTAGCTCTAGCTCTTGTAGTATGTTTCTCTTCGCGTGTTGCCATATAACTAGGGCACATGGTTCCACCAGAAAGTTCTGTTTTTCTACAATCTCCCGATCCGTTGCATTTTTCTGCTGCTCGTAACATTCCTTTGTCTTTGCTGAAGCTAAAAGCTGTATCGAATTTTGGCGTTTTGTAACCCGGCATATACCTCAAAAAGGTATTCATAGCAGGTGTATCTATAATTTTCCCTGGATTAAAAATCCCTTTCGGATCCCAAGTATTTTTGAGGTCTTTACAATGTTGATAGTTTTTCTCACCTATCATAAAAGGAATGTATTCTCCTCTTAATCTTCCATCGCCATGTTCGCCACTTAAAGAACCTTTATATTCTTTTACTAAATGAGCTATGTCTGTAGCAATGGTTTTAAAAAGCTGATTTCCCTCTTCTGTTTTTAAGTCTATAATAGGGCGGAGGTGAAGTTCTCCAGTAGCTGCATGTGCATAATGTACACAAAAGAGGTTTCTCTTTTTTAGGATTTCATTAAAATCGTCTATAAAAGCAGGTAAGTCCTTTACATCTACTGCCGTATCTTCTATTACCGCAACGGCTTTGGCATCGCCTGGAATATTAGATAATAGCCCAAGTCCAGCTTTTCTCAGCGTCCAAACCTTATTTATGTCTGAACCTCTTACTACAGGGAAATGGTAACCTAGTTTTGTTTTTTCAAAATTGGTTAAACAGTCTGTTATAACGGTGTCTAATTTTTCTTGTGATTCTTGGACAAACTCAACTACTAAAATTGCTTTTGGGTCTCCTTGTACGAAAAAACGATTTTGTTCTTGCTCCTTATTTGCTTTAGTACAATCTAAAATAAAATGATCCATCAGCTCACAAGCAGTAGGATTGTATTTTAATGCTTCTAAATTTCCTAAGAGTGCTTCGTTTATAGATTCAAAATGTATGCAAATTACAGATTGGAATTTTGCTGGAGCAGGAACAAGATTTAATTTTAGCTCTGTGGTAAAAGCCAAAGTACCTTCGGAGCCAGCCAATAGTTTGCAAAAGTTAAACTCTTCTTCAGACTTTTTAAATGGACTTGAATCGGCTAATAAATCTAATGCGTAACCTGTATTTCTACGTGGAATACTTTTCTTTGGGAATTGTTCTTCTATTTCAATTCTATTTTCTTCTACAGAAAATAGGTTTCTTGCTTGTTTATAAATATTGGTTTCTAAATCTGAAACCGTACCAATACCATTTGCTTTTGCCTCAAACTCTTCATTGCTTAATCCTTTGAATTCAGTTTCATTTCCATCGGCAAGAATAACTTTTATAGAAATTAAATGCTCTCTAGCAGAACCATAAATAACAGATCGAGAACCACATGAATTATTTCCTACCATTCCACCAATCATACATCTGTTAGATGTAGAGGTTTCTGGTCCGTAAAAAAGTTCGTATTGTTTTAAATGAAGATTAAGCTCATCTCTAATAACACCTGGTTGTACAATCGCATAACCTTCTTCTTTGTTGACTTGAATAATCTGTCTAAATTCTTCTGAAATATCAACTACAATTCCACTTCCTACAACTTGCCCAGCAAGAGAAGTTCCAGCTGCTCTAGGGATTATAGAAATCGCTTCTGCATCTGCAAATTTAATGAGTGTTAGTAGGTCTTGTTTTGTTTTTGGTATAGCAACAGCAAGAGGCATTTCTCTATAAGCAGAGGCATCGGTAGCGTAGAGTTTACGCATAATGTCATCGTAATAAAACTTACCTTCTAGTTGTGCTGCTAATGTGCTGAGCTTTCTGTTTGTCAAAACAAATTATATTAAAAATTGAAAGTTGAAAGTTAAAAATTTAAAGCTTTCAATCGTTAACTATTTTGTGCAGTTTTTTGGAATGTCAATATCCTTGGTGAAATTGTAAATCGGATAGTTTTTAATAAGCAGTTTCTGGTTTTAGGAATTCTAAAACTAAGATTTATAGCTTGTTTTTGTGCAAAATAAAAGGTTAAAAGTCGAATAAATATTTTCAACTTTTAACCTTTTATTTTTAAACTACTGCTTTACTAAATCTGTGCTTTCAAATATTTTATCTGCAGAGGCTGCTATGAATCCTTGGTATATCTCACCATTTTCAGTCGCATAACGTTTTGCAAACTCATAGTAACAAGTAGTAACCGTATTTTTACCTTCAATAAAGTCAATTTCTCTTGTATCAGCTAAAATACTCGATTGCTCAAGTAACTGCTCAGGACTACCTTTGATCTCTCCACCAGAAGTGTTCATTTTGAAACCTTGTTTTTTAATGAATTCGTTTACTTCTTCGAGTCCTATAAACTGCTCAAATTGGTTTACGAAAACAGTAAAATGATTGGCACAGAATCCACAAATATACATCCAAGCTGCATATTCCGATTCAGCTCTTAATGTTTCGTATACGGTATAAGAAGGTTGTCCCCAAACGCTACCTTTAAATAGTAAGTCTTTGTCTGCGAAAACAGTATTGTCAACAGAATCTAAGATTGTTTCTATTAAGCGTTGTGCTTCGAAAGAAATTTCCTCTAATTTTAATTCGCTAATAAAAATCTTAGGAGCTTTCGTATCTGTAGCATGCTGAAAGTGTCGTGCAAATAATTTTTTTGCTTTAAACTCATACTCTCCACATGGCTCATATCCAGCAGCTAAAAACGGTTTTGCCAAAACATCAATATTTACTCTAGGATCGTTGAATGTTCTAATCGCAATATGATCGTTTTCAACTGTTCCTTCAACTGTATTGTTGAATAAATCGTACACTTTTTTTGCAGAAGGTGTAATTTCAATATACCCTTCCCATAAACGTGCTAAAATTTCTTCTTTGTTCATTTATTAAGATTTTTAATTTATCTGATGCAAAAATAGTTAGATTGGTTCTTTTGATATAATAATTTAAAGTAAATTATGTATATATTGTATATTTTGTGTTTATATGATTATATTTGCCTAGTATTTAATAAGTATAACTTAAAACAATGCTTGCATGGAGTTATTTAACCAACTTGACTTTATAGATAAAGAAATTTTAAGGCTTTTGAAGTCTGATGCTCGTCAATCTTATGTAGAAATAGCTAAAGTGTTAAAGGTGTCTAACTCTTTGGTTCATCAGAGAATAGCTAAAATGAAAGACAGTGGTTTGATAAAAAATGCCACACTCACCATAGATGAAAAGTTGTTAGGTTATAATGCTTGTTCATTTACAGGTATTGTTTTAAAAGAAGCACATTACGCAAAACAGGTTGTAATAGAGCTACAAGAAATTCCAGAGGTAGTTGAGTGTGATTACGTATCGGGTAAATATGCTGTTTTTGTGAAAGTATTTGCAGCTAATAATGAGCATATGCGTGAAGTTTTATATGAGAAAATTCATCAAATTGAAGGAGTTTCAGGAACGGACACTTTTATTTCTTTTGGTGCTCAGTTTACCCGTTCTGTGCCTATTGTATGATCTATAATTACACGAATTATCATCTTCTGTAAAGCAAAATAGATTTTATAAAAAGAGAATTAGTAATCCACCGTAATACTTCTGCATAATGATTTAAATGAATATGCTTGTCTGCAAGATATTTTAATAGCCATCTATTTTTAGTTTGCTACACATACAAAAGGTATAAATAGTCATTCAGTCACAAGGTCGTTACTTTTTCCTTTTTATTTTAATTTACGACCTCTTTTCTTTTAGAAAAATAAACGTATATAATAAGCGTAGCAAAATGCTCTTTAAGCATAACACCCGTAGGAAGGCTAGCGTTTTATTTTGGTAGCCATTTCAAAGTTCTTATAGTGTTAAAAAAGAAACTAAGTCATTATTTTTGGTTCTTTTTATCACGTAAAAGAACTATAATGACTGTGTTTTTTTAAGTTAAAAGCCAAAGACATAACCCATTTGTCTCCTTGAGGTTTCTCCAACTGTGATAATTTGATGAGATGAAATTTACTATTGCTATTTGTGGGATTCAAGTGACTCAGCCGAACAAAAAAACATTTCATTTGTTAATTGTCATCTTGATAAATACAACTCATAATTTTCCTACATACCTATTTTCCTTTTGTTTTATTTCGAATCTATTTTCTTTTTTTTAAGAAAAAGATATACTACAAATGTTTTTTGTTCTGCATCGTAACGGATAACCATATAAATGATTTAGCAGATTCAGATATGTTAGTAAAATTAAAAATAGGAAAGAGTAACTATTACCCTAATTGGCTATTACTGGAATTATTAAAAAAAATAACATGTATATAAAAAACCGAATTTTATTATACACGAAAATATAATTGCGAAATACGAGCAAACAATAGCTAATATATAGGTTCAAAACAAAAATGAAGATTGGAAGCACTAAAGTTTGTTTAATAGTATTATTTTCGTTGAATTAATAAAACCAAATGGAACTCGTATTTTACAAATACCAAGGAGCTGGAAACGATTTTGTGATGATGGATAATCGTCTTGGAACGCTTTCTTTGATTAAAACTCAAATTGCCCTTATTTGCGATCGCAGATTTGGAGCGGGAGCTGATGGTTTAATTCTATTGGAAAAATCTGATAGCTCAGATTTTAAAATGCGTTATTATAATGCAGATGGAGCCTTGGGTTCTATGTGTGGTAATGGAGGTAGATGCCTAGTCGCCTTTGCAAAGCGATTAAATCTATTTTCTGAGTCCTGTATTTTTGAGGCTTTTGATGGATTGCATAAAGCAGCTATTTTAGCAAATGGTACAGTATCTTTAGAAATGTCTGATGTTACAGAGATTTCAATGCACAATAAAAATTATTTATTAGACACAGGCTCACCTCATCTTGTTTGTTTTGTGGATGCTGTAAAAGCGATTTCGGTTAAAGAAGAAGGGTCTAAAATTCGATATTCTAAGGATTTTAACAAACAGGGTCTAAATGTAAATTTTGCCCAATTGATAGATGGGCTATTAGTAATAAGGACCTACGAAAGAGGTGTTGAGGATGAAACCTTAGCTTGTGGTACTGGAGCTACGGCAACGGCTATTGCTGCATTTTACTCAGGATTGATTACAGAAAATTCAATAAAATTAAGAGCTCTAGGAGGCGATTTAGAAGTGAGTTTTACCAAAATGAATAATGTATTTACTAATGTTAAATTAGTAGGTGGTGCAGAATTCGTTTTTAAAGGAAATATACATGTCTGAGTTTAAATTAAAATATAGAGCCTTAGAACCCGAAGATGTTACTATGCTTTTTATGTGGGAAAACGATTTGGAAATCAACGAGGTTAGTTTATCTAAAGTACCCTTTTCTAAATATATTTTGGAGCAATATATTGCTCAGGCACATTTAGATATTCAACAAGCTGGACAGTACAGATTTGTATTAGAAGATGCTGAAGGAAACGCTGTTGGTTGTGTGGATTTGTTCGACTATGATGCTATTGATAGGCGAGCAGCTATAGGAATTATAATAGAAAAACAATACCGCTTAAAAGGTTATGCCGCTGAGGCTATTTCCTTAATGAAAGACTATGCTTTTAATAGAATAGGAATGCGTCAGCTATATTGTTCTGTAGGTTTTTCAAACAAAAAAAGTTTACAGCTTTTTCGCTCAGCTGGATTTACTGAAATTGGTATTCGTAAAGATTGGTCGTTTAGAAATGGTAAATTTCAGGATGTGATAGAATTTCAATTTATAAACAAATAAATTGAATATAAAACTTACATATTTATTTGTACTCTCTTGTCTACTCTCACTGTTTAGTCTACTAAATTCATGTATTCCAGAGGCTCCTAAAGAGGTGTATTTAAATTTGTCTGATACTGTTGATTATGTAGGCGAGCAATCTTGTAGGAGTTGTCATTACGATAAACATAAGACCTTTTCGCATACGGGAATGGGACAATCTTTTGGCTTGGCAAATCCTACTAAAAGTTCTGCTTTTTTTCATGAAGATTCTATTTTATATGATGCTCATAGCAATTTGTATTATCAGCCTAAGTGGAAATCGGATAGTTTAGAATTACTAGAATACAGAATTGTAGAAGCCGATACCGTTCATAAGCGAACAGAAACAGCTAAGTATATAATAGGTTCGGGTCAACATACCAATTCTCATATTTCGGAATCTAATGGTTATTTACATCAGTTGCCTTTTACCTATTATACGCAAAAAGGAAAGTTGGATTTACCTCCAGGTTTTGAGAATGGATTTAACACACGTTTTAGTCGTAAAATTGGGTTAGAATGTATGTCCTGTCATAATTCACTACCCGAATTTGTTTTGGGTTCAGAGAATAAATTTGAAGCTGTGCCTTTAGGGATTTCATGCGAACGCTGCCACGGTCCAGGAGAAATTCATGTTGCCGAAAAGATGAAAGGAGTTTTTATCGATACTGCCACATCTATAGATTATACCATTGTTAATCCTGGGAATTTGAGTCCCGATTTACAATTTGACCTTTGTTCTCGTTGCCACTTACAAGGAAATACGGTTTTAGAAGATGGAAAGTCTTTTTACGATTTTAAACCAGGAATGGAATTGCAAGAAGTTATGAATGTGTTTTTACCGAACTATAAAGGAGACGATAGTTTTATTATGGCTTCGCATGTTGATAGGTTAAAAATGAGTGAATGTTTTTTGAATTCTGATGATGAGCTAACTTGTATCACTTGTCATAACCCACATTTGAGTATTACCGAAACACCAAAATCAGTTTTTAATACTACTTGTGTCTCTTGTCATGCCGACACTAAAGACCATCAATTAGAAAATGGGGAGGACTGTGTTTCTTGTCATATGCCAAAATCTGGTTCTAGTGATATTCCGCATGTCACTGTAACGGATCATAAAATTGCGATTCCGCAACAAATAACTTCATTAGAAGCACAAGGAATAAAAGAATTTGTTGGGCTTTATTGTGTAAACAACCCCAATCCATCGGACTTAAATATTCTTAAAGCTTATTTGCAACAATACGAGAAGTTTGAACAAGAGTCCTATTATTTGGATTCTGCTTTGGTTTACTTAACTAAGCTAGATGAAACCCTATGTGTTAAAGAATGGATTAAATATTTCTTCTTTCAATCAGATTACCAATCCTTGATAAATTGGTTTGAGAAACAGTCTTTTGAAACTCGTAAAACTCAAGCTGGCAAACAGTCGTATTCTAATCAAGATGCTTGGGCTTGGTATAGAATAGGGGAGTCTTATTATAAAGTTGCTAATTATAAAATGGCTATTAAATGTTTTGAACAAGCTGTTTATTTGGCACCTTTTCATTTAGATATTCAAAATAAATATGGAATGGCTTTAATGAAGTCTAATCGCAAAGCCGAAGCAAAAAAAGTATTTGAGTTTATTTTTAAGGAAAATCCAAAGTTTGAAAAATTATACGCTAACTATGGCTATTTGCTAAGTATGAATGGTGAATTAGATAAAGCCTTAGTCGTTTACAAAAAAGGGTTAAGTTTAAATCCAGATATCCCTCAATTGTGGCTAAATTTGGCAGCTTATTATTTACATGTCGATAATTTCGAGAAAGCTATCTCTGCACTAAAACAAGTAATCAGAATTAATCCAAATCATAAACGAGCAAACCAATTATTGAATCAATTGAAATGAAGAAAATACTAAGTATAAGTCTATTCATTATTGTGTTAAGCACAAGTTTGGTTTCCTATTTTGGTTATCAGCAAATTTATGCTCCTTTGTCAGATTCCGATCAGATAATACTGATTCCTAGAGAAACAAGTTTTGAAGTTTTAAAAGATTCATTACAAGTTCATGACTTGATGAAAAACACCAATTTTTTTGATTTTTTCTGTACTCAAAAAAGATTCAGTAAAATTCATCCTGGAAGGTACTTAGTTCGTGCAGAAATGGATTTAAATTCTATGGTAAACATGTTCCGTTTAGGAGCACAAAAACCATTAAATATTATATTTAATAATGCTTCAACTCTAGAAGATTTGGCTGGAAAATTGGCTGTTCAAATAGAAGCTGATTCAATAGATTTGTTAGCTGCTTTTAACAGCGAGTTGTTTTTTTCTACTTATAATTTAAATGAAGCATCCGCTCGGAAATTATTTATACCTAATACCTACGAAGTTTATTGGACCATTACACCAGTCGAGTTCTTGGAGCGTATGCAAAAGGAATACAGCAAGTTTTGGACTCCAGAAAGATTGTTGAAAGCCAAAAATAAAGGTTTAAATGCGCATGAAGTTTCTGTATTAGCCTCTATTGTACAAAAGGAAACTGCTCAGGCTGATGAACAGCCAGTGGTAGCTGGATTGTATTTAAATAGATTGAAAAAGGGGATGAAGTTACAATCAGATCCTACGGTTATTTATGCTTTGCACGAGCGAGATGGATTTGATAGAGTTATTAAAAGAGTGTTGAAAAAGGATTTAAAAATTGCTTCCAAATACAATACTTACTATACCAAAGGATTGCCACCAAATCCTATTTGTATTCCAGAAATGTCTGCTTTATTATCAGTTTTAAATGCGAAAAAACACACACATATTTTTATGTGTGCCAAGGAAGATTTTTCGGGTTACCACAATTTCACCAATTCTTGGTCGGTTCATAAACGTAATGCCAAACGGTTTCAAAATGCTTTGTCTAATAAAGGAGTAATGCGCTAATGATATTTCAGAAAGGAGATAAGGTTTCATTTTTAAATGAAGCACTAAATGGTTTTGTGGTCGATTATATAGACGACTCTCATGTTTTGGTAGATTGCCAAGGAATAGAAATGGATGTTTCTTCAAAGGAACTCATACGTATTACTTTTATCCCTAAAGTAGAAGGCAAACATGTTTTTCCAATTAAAAAGGAAGATAAGCAAATAGATGAAATCCCCAACTTAACGCGCAAGGCTTCCGATTATAAGAGTTTAGCTGTAGGCGATTTAGTTAGCTTTATGAGCGATAATACCAAAGGAACTATCGCGGCTATTCTCTCAAAAAATGAATATGAAGTTTCGCTAGAGGATGGTTTTTCTATTCCGGCGAATCGTATAGAAATAGAGAAAATATGGATAGAAGATTTTGAAGTAGATGAAAAAGCGATTAAAGGAAAGATTAAAAAGGATTTAAAGAAACCTTCTAGCACTTCTTCTATACCTCATAAAAGTGCCCCAAAATATTTTCAACACAACGAATTAGATTTGCACATGGAGTCTATAATTGATTCTTGTAAAGGCATGTCTAATTTCGAAATTGTAACGATTCAGCTGAATCATTTTAGAAATAGATTACACGAAGCACTACAAGATAATGAACCCCATCTAGTGGTTATTCATGGTGTAGGTAAAGGCGTGTTGAAAAGAGAGATTTATAATTACTTAGAACAATTCCCAAATATTAAAGTAGGACCAGCCGATGTAAAACTTTATGGTTTGGGTGCTAGTGAAATTCGTATTTATTAATTATTTATATTTGATTAATTATCCCTCATCATTCCTTAATTTTGCCCACTATGAGAAATTTTGATTATACCGATTTACAAGCTGAATTAGTTAAGAAACCAAGTATTGTTATCACTACACACCGTGGACCTGATGGTGATGCGATGGGTTCTAGTTTGGCTTTATACCAAGTGTTGTTAGCACAGAATTACAATGTTAAAGTTATAGTGCCTAATGGCTATCCTAAGTTTTTACATTGGTTGCCAAAAAATGAGGATGTTCTAGAATACGAAGGAAACGAATCTGAAGCCAAGGAACTTATTACTGCGGCAGATTTACTCTTTTGTTTGGATTTTAACGATCTACGCAGAACCGATATGATGTGTGAATCTTTAGAGCAATCAACTGCAAAAAAGGTAATGATAGACCACCATCAAGAACCCAAAGGTTTTGCGGACTTTACTTTTTCTGTTCCAACTGTTTGTTCTACTTGTCAGCTTATTTTTGAGTTTATCGAAATGATGTCTTGGACGGAATTTTTAAATGTTGACATAGCCAAATGTATTTACACTGGTATGGTTACCGATACAGGATCATTCCGTTTTTCATCTGTAGATAAAAGAACCCACGAAATAGCTGCACGACTAATCGATTTAGGCTTGCAGCAAGCCGAAGTTCATCAAACACTTTTCGATACCAATAAAGAAAGCCGTTTAAAATTACTAGGCTACTGCTTGAGCGAGAAATTAGAAGTTTTACCAGAATATCATACAGCAATAATGAGTCTTACAAGAGATGAATTAGAACGTTTTGATTTTGTTAAGGGCGATACAGAAGGCTTTGTAAATTATGCACTCTCTATAGAAGGAGTTGTTTTTACAGCCTTTTTTGTGAAATACGACGATAAAGTGAAAATTTCGTTTAGAAGTATTAACCAGTTTAGAGCAAACTTACTGTCTAAAGAACACTTTAGTGGAGGCGGACATATTAATGCTTCTGGAGGAATGTTTGAAGGTAGTATGGAAGATGCAATTGCGAAGTTTAAAAAAGTATTACCCGATTTTAAAGAGGAACTTATAACAAATAGCTAAACTTTGTTAATCTGTGTTTTATGCTTTTAGAAAAAAGTATCTTTGCAAAGTTTAAAAGGAAATTAATAAACCAAAATAAATCGAAATGAAAAAAGTAATTCTTGTTTGTGCATTATTATTCGGATTAGGAGCGCAGTCTTGCGACTCAAATAGTACTGTTACTAAAGTAGACGAAATTCTAAATCCTGCTTCTATAGAAGACAAAGGAATGTTTGCTCAAATACTTACCAACAAAGGAACGATAGATTTAGTATTAGAATTTCAAAGAACTCCTTTAACTGTAGCGAATTTTGTTGGTTTAGCTGAAGGTACAAAAGTAAACAACGAAAAAGATTTAGGTGTTCCTTATTACGATGGTTTGGTTTTTCACCGTGTAATTAAAGACTTCATGGTTCAAGGTGGTTGTCCACAAGGAACAGGTTCTGGAGATCCTGGTTATTCTTTTGCTGACGAGTTTCATGCAGCCTTAACCCACAGTGGTCCTGGTATTTTATCTATGGCTAATTCGGGTCCTGCTACAAATGGATCTCAGTTTTTTATCACACATAAAGAAACACCTTGGTTAGATAATAAGCATTCTATTTACGGACACGTAGTAGATTCTGTTTCTCAAGATATTGTAAATCTTATTGAGACTGGAGATACAATTATTTCTGTTTCTATTATTAGAAATGGTCGTTTGGCTAAGAAATTTAATGCAGAGGAAGTATTTGCTGCGTCTGAGGCTTTAGCCGTTGAAAATGCACTATTAGCAGTAGAGAAAGCAAAAGCTGAATTGGCAGAACTAACCGAAGGATTTACTGAAACTCCAAGTGGTTTATTTTACAAGATGGATACAATTGGAAATGGAGTTTATCCAGAAGCTTCACAAACAGTAAAAGTACATTATACGGGATCTCTTACAGACGGTACTGTGTTTGATTCATCTGTAAAAAGAGGTACACCTATTGATTTCCCTATTGGTGTAGGTAGAGTTATCCCTGGTTGGGACGAAGGTATTGCATTGCTTTCTGTAGGTGGAAAAGCAACCTTAATTATACCATCGCATTTAGCCTATGGAGCAAAAGGAGCAGGAGGAGTTATTCCTCCGAACGCTACCTTGATTTTTGAAGTAGAATTAATTGAAATTGCTAAATAAGTATATTGATGAAGGACGGATTATACGCCGAGATTAAAACAAACAAGGGTGACATCACTCTTGCTTTAGAATTCGAAAAATGCCCTATGACTGTAGCTAACTTTGTTGGTTTGGCCGAAGGTGAGATACCGAATAAAGAAAAAGAAAACGGAGCTGCTTATTACAATGGCTTAAAGTTTCATCGTGTTATAGCAGATTTTATGGTGCAAGGTGGTTGCCCTAAAGGTTCTGGTGTAGGTGGACCTGGATACGATTTTCCAGATGAGTTTCACCCTGACTTAAAGCACACAGGACCTGGTATTTTGTCTATGGCTAACGCAGGCCCAGGAACAAACGGTTCTCAGTTTTTTATTACCCATATCGCTACAGATTGGTTAGATAATAAACACACTGTTTTTGGTAATGTTATCGAAGGAATGGATGTGGTTAACACAATCGCTCAAGACGATATGTTAGAAACAATTACGATTAAGAGAGTAGGTGATGCTGCACTTAATTTTGATGCACCTACTATTTTTGCAAATGCAATTAACAATTTAGGAGCTAGCGAAAAAAAGTCTGAAAAATCTGCTGCTTTAGCAATACAAAAACAAATTGCCGATAAATACCCAAACGCTCGTAAGACGGAGTCTGGTTTATTATTCGCCAATGAGGTTGCTGGAACTGGTATGGACGCTATTGTTGGTAAAACAGTTTCGGTACATTACACAGGTCGTTTAATGGACGGAACCGTATTCGATTCTTCTGTTGAACGTGGTGATCCTATCGATTTTACTCTTGGTGGTGGAATGGTTATTAAAGGATGGGACGAAGGTATCGCTCAAATGAAAGTGGGGGGTAAAGCAACACTTATTATTCCTTTCCATTTAGCTTACGGTGAAAGAGGTTATCCGCCTGTAATTCCAGCTAAAGCTACTTTAGAATTTGATGTTGAATTGGTGAATGTAAAGTAATTTGCATTTTTAGTTATAGAATTTAAGCCCCGCATTTTGCGGGGCTTTTTTATTGGAATTAAAATGGTATTAGGGGTTAGGTTACTAGTGAATAATTGAGAATTAACAGCTACTTATTAATTGTTGAACTGAAATCCGCTAAAGTCTTCAGTGCTTTTAACTTGATAGCCTTGTCCTGGAATTAAATTTCCAATTCCGTTAAAGTTGAACTCTGGATAATAGACTTCTCCTAAATTGTTTTTTACGATTATAATATAGTCCGCAGCACTTTCGAACATAACAGGTGCATCTTCTGGTGTACTGTTTACATATCCTATAAGATTCCATCCTGCCATAAAATCGATACTAATTTCTGGACTGCAATTTTCAATTTCTAAATTAAGTGAGTCGATAGTTGTATTCAGAATGTTAAGGTTTTCATTTTGCAATTGATAAGCATTTTGCCAAGTTTGAGTACACGAATTGTCATCAATATTAGCTAATGTATTATATTCAAAATAGAAAGGATTTGTACATCCATAAACGATTAAGTTAATGCATAAAACTTCTTGGTAGCCAGAGTTCGCTTCTATACTATATTCTAAATAATTAGCATCCATACAGCCAATAGTAATTGCAACACAAGAATCATCATCGGTATTTGCCAAAGGATTATAGTTAAAAGCAGTTTCGTCTGTACAACCATATACAGTATAAAAGCAAGAGCCATCGTCTGTAATTGCAAGAGGATTAAAGTTAGCAGCATTTACTTCCATGCAACCGCTTATTTCAAAAATGGGTTGAATTTCGAAAGGCTCATTTAAGGTGCCTAAAACAGCATTACTTATAAAGCTAAGTTCTCCAGCATTAACGGTTTCATTATTCATATAAACCTTAATTGTATAACTAGCGGATGCAGAATTTCCATAAACTAGTACAAAAGCCAAATTCGCAGAAATAGGCTCGAAGAAAGTATTTGTGGTAGAAACTCCAACACATTCATCTCCATCAAAAACGCCAATAGTAATTTCTTCTGTAACATAATACGCATCTTCATTTAAAACAACTGTTGTTAAAGTCATTGAATGTTCAAATGCGTTAGGATTTACATTCCAATTAGGTGTTTGAGCAAAAAGTTGTGTAGTACAGAGTAAGAAAACCAAAAAGAAGCTTTTTTCTTTAGGTATTAGAGTCATAATTGTGAAAATCATATTCATAAATTTTATCTAAAGATAATTGAATATATTTAGCATAACAATTTTTTTATTTTTTGTTATAGTTTTTAAATATATCTTCAGCATCTTGTTAATATAAGTGTTGTTTCAAATAATAAACTTCAGAATATTTGGTCGGTTTTATGAGCCCTATTGTCAGCTATTTGTTAGTATTGTTTTTATAATGAGGCTCATTAAAAAGTCAAGTCATTAGTTGTGAGTGAATTGATTCATAATTATTGTTTTGCTAGACAGTATAAATTTCATATATTTAGGCTGTATTAACTAAAACCTCATATGATGAAAAAACAAATTACTAAAATCATGGCACTTGCTATGGTATTAATAACCTCCTCTGCTTTTGCACAAGACGTGCATTTTGTGGATGTGGGTTCTTATTATTATAGCCCTCAAGTACTAGAAATAGAATCCGGAGATATGGTCACGTGGACAAATTCTGGCGGTTTTCATGATGTAAATTTTAACATTAGTGTCCTAAGTGGTGCCTCTTTCGGCAATCCGAGTTCTAGTTCTTTAGGATCTAATTCAGGTGGTAATATGGGGTCAATCACTTTCGATATTCCAGGAACGTATAACTACGATTGCTCTATAGGACAACACGCTGCTAATGGTATGACTGGAACAATCGTTGTTAGTCAACCTGCAGGTTTCTTCCCTCCAGTTGGGTCTGTATATAATAGCGATAGTACTGAAGTTACTCTTCCGAGTGCTGAAGTAGGTACTGCCTACGACAATACTATTTCTTTTTATGCAACTAACGAAATAGAAATGGAAATCAGTGGATCTCCTGTTGCATTAACTTTTCTTTCTGCTCAAATACTTTCAGTTGATGTTCCTGATGGAATGAGTACTTCATGTTCCCCAGGAGACTGCTTTTTTGGCCCTAATGCTTGGGGAGAAGTAAACTTATTTGGAGCACCTTCTAATGGTGGAGTTTACGATCTAAACTTAACTGCAATGGTTACTGTTAACCTTGCAAACTTAGGTATAGATTCTGACCTAACTTTCCCTGTTCCTTATAATGGCGAAAATGCTGTTTTAAACATGGCTTTAGGTGGAGACTATTCTGCTGTAAATGGATTTATCCCAAACTTTATTTTAAATGTTGATGGAGCAATTGCAACTGTTTCTGGTTGTATGGATGCTTCTGCAACAAATTATAATGCAGATGCTACAGAAGATGATGGATCTTGTGAATACCCTTCCGCTAATGAAGGTGTTCGTTATCAAGATGAAATATTTACTGATGTAACTGTTACTTCAGATGTAGTATATGGTGCTAATATCGAAATCTTAACACAAGCTCCTGTTTTAATAGATCTTAAGATGGACGTTTATGAGCCTACAGGAGATATCGAAACAAATAGACCAGTAGTTATAATGTTACATACAGGTTCGTTCTTACCAGCAATAGTAAATGGTCAAGCAACTGGAGGAAAAACCGATTTAGCAATTGTAGAAATGTGTAAACGTTTCGCTAAAAAAGGTTATGTAGCTGTAGCTGTAGATTACCGTTTAGGATGGAACCCAATTTCTACATCAGCTGATGTAAGAAGATCTACTCTTATTCAAGCAGCTTACCGTGGATTACAAGATACTAAAACTGCTGTTCGATTCTTAAGAAAATCGGCTGCTGAGGATGGAAATCCTTACGGAGTTGGTGAACAATTTGCAGTAGGTGGAAACGGAA
>DKGK01000079.1:0-2140 GCA_002453265.1 Flavobacteriales bacterium UBA6772
GCTTAAAACTTCAACTGCAGTATCGTCAATGCGAACAGCCTCTTCTAAGAAAGGTTTAGCCGAAGCGTATAAATTATTACGTTTCTTTTTAATAGCAGTATATTTCTTTTGGTCTGCATCGCTTAAACCTAAAGAGTTCATTTTCTCTATTAAAGCAACTGTTTGATCTAAAAACAAACCAGCTAAGTTATTGTAAGCATCAAAATAATCTGCATCAATTGCAATGGCAGCTTTGTAAGCAACAATAGCTTCTTCGTATTTATTTAAATTTCCTAAAGCCATACCCTTCGCAAATTGAAGAATTTTATTATCTGGAGCTGCTGTAATTGCTACATCTAAACTCTTTAATAAAGCATCGTTATCATTTTGAGCTAAATAATAATTTACTTCTTCAAAAATTAAACCTGTATGATTTGGAGCCAATACTCTACCATTTTTTAAGGCTGCAATTTGAGCTTCAACATTGTCAACTTTACCATACTCTTTTACTAGCGACATGTGATACTCTCCATTAGAAGGATCTAATTCTAACAAACGACTAAGTAACTCAATAGACTTTTCAGAATCCTTTGCTTGCACAGCCATTAAGGATGCATTAAAGATATTTGAAGTATCAATTTTTCCAATCGCATTAGAAGCGTTAACAGCAACTACCTTCTCAAAAAGGCTTAAAGCATCGCTAAATTCCTTTGAGTCGTATTTATCATAAGCTGCGTTATTGTAAGCAATTGCACAACGTATCAACTCGTTTGCAGATTTTTTATAATAAGTAGAACCAGGTGCATTGGTGTCCTTTTCATACGCACTTACGGCAACATCCAGCAAAGAAATCTCCATTGAAGTATTATATAAAGAGAAGTATACTAAACCTTTGTGATACAGAAACTTACTAAAATCTTTCGCTTTTAAAGTTCCACCATCTGTAAGTTTTACATCAGCTTGATCGATGTATTTTTTAGCAGTAGTCATATCTTGTTTTCTGTACGATAAAATCGCACTAGTAAGATCCGATTTCTGTGCAAATGCTTCACCAGCAAGTAAAGCTACGGCTGCAATTAAAATTCCCTTTTTCATATTAGGCTTCTAAATTGTTTTCTTCTGTATTTGTATCTTCAGAGTTCTCCGACTCTACCTTAGTTTCTCCCTCGGCAAGTTCTTCCCCCTCTACTACTTCTTCTTCTTCCTCGTCTTTATTTACTTTTGCTACAGCAGCAATAAAGTCGTTACTCTTTAATGTAATTAGTCTAACTCCTTGCGTAGCCCTACCCATTACACGCATTTGTTCAACTTCTAAACGAATGGCTACACCAGATTTTTTAATAATCATTAAATCGTTCTCATCTGTAACGTTTTTAATGGCAATTAAATTACCTGTTTTTTCGGTAATGCTAATTGTTTTTACTCCTTTACCACCTCTATTGGTAATTCTGTAGTCATCAATATTAGAACGTTTTCCGTATCCGTTTTCCGAAACTACCAATACATTAGATTCTACATCGTTAACGCAAATCATACCAATAACTTCATCGGCATCTTCAATTCTAATACCTCTTACACCTGTAGCATTTCTACCCATTGGGCGAGTTGCATCTTCGTGGAAGCGTATTGCTTTACCAGATTTAGCTGCTAACATAATGAAAGAATCACCTGTTGTTAATTTAGCTTCTAGTAATTGATCGTCTTCGCGAATACCAATTGCATTAATACCGTTTATACGTGGACGAGAGTAAGACTCTAGCGTTGTCTTTTTAATTACACCACGCTTAGTACACATAATAATATAATGATTATTAATGTACTCTTCGTCTTTAAGGTTGTCAACATTCAAGAATGCCATTACCTTATCGTCTGGCTCAAGATTAATTAAATTCTGTATTGCTCTACCTTTAGCGGTTTTAGAACCTTCAGGAATTTCATATACTTTTAACCAGAAACATTTACCTTTTTCGGTAAAGAACAACATATAGTTATGGTTTGTAGCCATAAATATTTGTTCCACAAAATCTTTATCTCTAGTAGTAACTCCTTTCGAACCTACTCCTCCTCTACTTTGTGTTTTATATTCCGATAATAAAGTACGTTTAATATATCCTAGGTGAGAAATTGTAATTACAACCTCAGCATTAGGAATCATATCTTC
>DKGK01000079.1:2485-45843 GCA_002453265.1 Flavobacteriales bacterium UBA6772
CCAGCGTATTCTATCTCAGTGCGTCTTTCATCACCGTATTTTTCGCGAACATCAATTAACTCATTTTTAATTATATCCATACGCAACGGTTCGTTGGCAAGAATATTTTCTAAATGAGATATAACTTTCATTAATTCGGCATGCTCTTCTTTAATTTTATCTTGCTCAAGACCCGTAAGTTTTTGGAGTCTTAAATCTAAAATTGCTCTAGCTTGAAGCTCAGAAAGTGAATAGTTCGCAATTAAGGCTTCGCGTGCAATTTCTGGATTTTTAGAGGCTTTTATTAAAGCGATAATAGCATCTAAATTATTTAATGCTATTAATAAACCTTCTAAAATATGAGCTCTTTTATTGGCTTGTCTAAGTTCGTATTCTGTTCTACGAACTACTACTTCGTGTCTGTGTTCTACAAAGTATTTAATCATTTCTCTAAGCGTAAGTAACATTGGTCTTCCTTTTACAAGGGCAATGTTATTTACTGAAAATGAGTTTTGTAGAGACGTGTACTTAAAGAGTTTATTTAATACAATGTTTGGTATAGCATCACGTTTAAGAATGTAAACGATACGCATACCATTACGGTCAGATTCGTCACGAATATCAGAAATACCTTCTAACTTTTTATCGTTAACTAAGTCGGCCGTTTTCTTAATCATATCGGCTTTGTTTACCATATAAGGAATCTCGGTAACGATAATGCAATCGCGCCCATCAACTTCCTCAAAAGTAGTTTTAGCTCTTAATACAATTCTACCTTTTCCAGTTTCGAAAGCGTTTTTAACACCATCGTAACCGTAAATAGTACCACCAGTAGGAAAATCTGGTGCTTTAACGTAATTCATTAAACCTTCCGTGTCAATATCATTATCGCCTATATAAGCAATAATAGCATTCACAATTTCGGTTAGGTTATGCGGTGGCATATTGGTTGCCATACCTACTGCAATACCAGAAGCACCGTTTATTAATAAGTTCGGTATTCTAGAAGGAAGTACTGTAGGTTCCTGTAAAGAGTCATCAAAGTTTAATCTAAAGTCAACAGTTTCCTTATCGATGTCTTTCAACATTTCTTCAGAAATCTTCTTTAATCTTGCCTCCGTATAACGCATTGCTGCAGGACTATCGCCATCAATAGAACCAAAGTTACCTTGTCCATCAACTAACATATAACGCAAAGACCAATCTTGGGCCATACGTACCATAGAGTCGTAAACAGACGAATCACCATGGGGGTGATACTTACCTAAAACTTCCCCAACAATTCTTGCGGATTTTTTATGTGCACCTGTTGCGCGAATTCCCAATTCATGCATTCCGAAAAGAACTCTTCGGTGAACAGGTTTAAATCCATCTCTAACATCTGGTAAAGCACGAGAAACAATCACAGACATCGAATAATCGATGTATGCAGATTTCATTTCATCCTCTATATTTATAGGTATAATCTTTTCTCCTTCAGCCATTTACTTAGCAATTAAGATTTGTATTCTTTTCTATCTATTAAGACACACGAATATAGACTAAATTGCTTTTAAATACACCTATGTAAATGGGAAATAATTAACAATTTATTGCGTTAAAATGTTAAAAAAAGTGACTTATATACTACCTTTATTATCAAAAGGTATTTATCTTTGGATTTAAGTGTATTATGGATGTAAAAAATTGAACGATTATGGATGATAATTTCTCACCAAGAGTAAAAGATGTAATACAGTTTAGTAAAGAGGAAGCAATTCGTTTAGGGCATAGTTATATAGGTACAGAGCATTTATTGCTAGGTATTCTTAGAGAAGGTGAAGGTGTCGCAATTGATATAATGCTAAACTTAGGGGTTGATTTAAAGCCTTTACGTAAAAGAATTGAAGACTTATGCAGTAGCGATAGCACTAGCTCTAAATCTATTACAGATAATATACCGCTAACAAAGCAAGCAGAAAAGGCTTTAAAAACTACCTTTTTAGAGGCGAAGCTCTACAATAGCGAACTAATTGGCACTCCTCACCTATTGCTGTGTATTTTAAGAAACGATGCCGATCCTATGGCTCACTTATTTGAGCAGCTTAATATAACCTACGAAATGGTGAAAGCTCAGTTTGAAGATATTACAGGTGATGATGAGGGCGAAGAACCTTATAGAGTAGAGAACATATCTGACGATAATGATGATGAGTTTGATGTTAGCGGATCTAGCGATTATAGAAGCGAGAAGAAATTTAAAACTCCTAAAAAATCCAAAACACCCGTTTTAGATAACTTTGGTAGAGATTTAACAAAGTTTGCCGAAGACGACAAGCTGGATCCTGTGGTTGGACGTGAAAAAGAAATAGAACGAGTTTCTCAAATTTTATCTCGTAGAAAAAAGAATAATCCTATGCTTATTGGTGAGCCTGGAGTTGGGAAATCTGCGATTGCAGAAGGTCTTGCCCTGCGAATTATTCAGAAAAAAGTTTCTAGAGTATTATTCGATAAACGTATTGTTACACTCGACCTTGCTTCGTTAGTTGCCGGTACAAAATACCGTGGACAATTTGAGGAGCGTATGAAAGCGGTTCTTAATGAATTGGAGAAAAATCCAAACATTATTTTATTTATCGATGAAATTCATACTATTGTTGGTGCAGGTGGTGCAGCTGGAAGTTTAGATGCTTCTAATATGTTTAAACCTGCTTTAGCGAGAGGAGAACTACAATGTATTGGAGCCACAACGCTAGACGAATACAGGCAATATATTGAAAAAGATGGCGCACTAGAACGTAGATTCCAAAAGGTTTTAGTAGAACCTACAACCGATGAAGAATCTTTACAAATTCTTCAAAACATTAAAGATCGTTACGAAGCTCATCACAATGTAAGTTACACCCACGAAGCTCTTGAGGCTTGTGTTAGTTTAACAAGTAGATATATTAGCGACAGACATTTACCCGATAAAGCAATTGATGCTTTAGACGAAGCAGGTGCAAGAGTACATATTACCAATATTAAAGTTCCAAAAAATATTATTGCACTCGAAGCGAAACTTATTGATATTAGAAATCAGAAAGTTGATGTTGTTAAAAAACAACGTTATGAGCAGGCTGCAGAATTAAGAGATGTTGAAAAACAAACTGAGAATGACTTAGTAGAAGCTCAAATTGCTTGGGAAGAAGATGTTAAAACTCACAGAGAAACAGTTACACCTCAAGATGTAGCCGAAGTAATTGCGATGATGACAGGTATTCCTGTAAATAGAATTGCGGAGAAAGAAAATGATAAGCTTTCTGCGATGGCAGATCTGTTAAAAGAAAATGTAATAGGACAAGACGAAGCAGTTTCTAAAATTGTACTTGCTATACAGCGAAATAGAGTTGGTTTAAAAGACCCTAACAAACCTATTGGTTCCTTTATTTTCTTAGGTCCTACAGGAGTTGGAAAAACACAATTGGCTAAGGAATTATCTAAATTACTCTTCGACAATGAATCTTCTATGATTCGTATTGATATGAGTGAATACATGGAGAAATTCTCCATTTCTAGATTAATAGGAGCACCTCCAGGTTATGTTGGCTACGAGGAAGGTGGACAGTTAACGGAACGTGTTAGAAGAAAACCTTATTCTGTAATTTTATTAGACGAAATAGAGAAAGCACATCCCGATGTGTTTAACTTATTGTTACAAGCCTTAGACGATGGTATTCTTACAGACAGCCTAGGTCGCAAGATTGATTTTAAAAACACGATCATTATCATGACTTCCAATATTGGAACTCGGAAGCTAAAGGATTTCGGTACAGGAGTTGGATTTAGTACTGCTGCAAAGAAAAACAGTATTGATGAATATACGAAAAGTGTAATTGAGGGTTCGCTTAAAAAAGCATTTGCTCCAGAATTTCTAAATCGTATAGACGATGTAGTTTTATTTAATACACTTACCAAAGAGGATATTCATAAGATTATAGATATTGAATTAAAAAAACTCTTTGTTCGTATTAAAAATATGGGTTATGCTCCTAAGATTACAAACGCAGCAAAAGATTTTATTGCAGAAAAAGGCTTTGATTCTTCTTACGGTGCAAGACCGTTAAAAAGAGCGATTCAGAAATATGTAGAAGATATACTAGCAGAAGCTATAATTTCTAAAAATATTACTGATGGAGATAAGGTTTTAGTTGATTTTGATGAAAAAAAGAAAGCGATTAAAATTAAAGTAACTAAGCCACGAGCTAAAAAAACAAAGAAAGATAAGCCTAGTGATAAACCTGCTTAGTAGCACAATTGAACAAAAAAAAATGGAGACTTAAAGTCTCCATTTTTTTTGTTCAATATTTTAGCTTACTCTTCTTTATCTACAAATTTATCCATTACTTCCTGACTAACACCTGTATAAGAGAATCCTCCATCGTGGAATAAATTCTGCATGGTAACCATACGAGTTAAATCAGAGAATAAAGAAATTACATAGTTAGCACAATCTTCAGAAGGAGCATTTCCTAAAGGAGACATCATATCTGCGTATTTAAAGAACCCATCAAAACCTTTAACACCACTACCAGCAGTAGTTAAGGTTGGCGATTGAGAAATTGTATTTACACGAACTTTCTTTTGTTTCCCAAAATGATAACCAAAACTACGAGCAATAGATTCTAAATAGGCTTTGTTGTCTGCCATATCGTTATAGTCTGGGAACGTACGTTGCGAAGCTATATAAGATAAGGCTACTATAGAACCCCACTCGTTCATTGCATCTAATTTCATGGCTGTTTGCATAACTCTATGAAAAGACATAGCAGAAACATCCATTCCTTTAATCATGAAGTCGTGACTTAAATCTGTGTAGTGCTTTCCTTTACGAACGTTTATAGACATTCCTATAGAATGTAAAACGAAATCAATTTTACCTCCTAAAATCTCTTGAGATTTAACAAATAGGTTTTCAAGATCTTCCATCGAAGTAGCGTCTGCAGGAATAATTTCTGCATTACATTTTTCAGCTAATTCATTAATAGCACCCATTCGCATTGCGATTGGAGCATTAGTAAGAACAAATTCAGCACCTTGTCTTTTTGCTTCTTCGGCAACTTTCCATGCAATAGATTTAGAATCTAATGCTCCGAAAATAATACCTTTTTTTCCTTTTAATAACATGCTATTCTGTTTTAATTTTAACAAATATAATTGAAATTATCCTTTACCTAATGATTCGCCATAAGTGCTTTTGCATTTTCTAATGCAGCTTCGCTAATGCGTTCACCACTAAGCATTTTAGCGAGTTCATCTACGCGTTCGTTTTCAGTCAATTCTCTAATTTGTGTTTGAGTCTTGCCTGCTACGTCAATTTTTTCTACTTTATAATGCGTATTTCCTTTTGCAGCTACCTGCGGCAAATGACTTATTACAATTAATTGAATCTCTGTAGCCATTTCGGTAAGTACTTTAGCTATTTTACCTGCTATTTCGCCAGAAACACCAGTATCAATCTCATCTAAAACTAAACAAGGTAATGCTAAATGTTTTGCCATTAGTGCTTTTATAGCCAACATCAACCTAGAGGTTTCTCCACCCGAAGCTACCCTAGACATGTCTTGTAATTCGACACCTTTGTTTGCAGAGAACATAAAGCTAACTGCATCAGCTCCAAATTCGTTTAATTCCGATTTGTTGGTAATATGTACTTTAAATTGCCCATTTTTAATGCCCAATTCTACTAAGGTCGAAACTATAAAACCTTCTATGTTTTCGCCTACTAAACTACGGTTACTACTTATAGTAGCAGCCATTTTTATGAGTTTGAGCTTTATTTTTTTAATTGAATTCTCTAAATCTTCAATAGTACTTTCTATAGAAGCTATTTTATGAAGGCTCTCTCCTATCTCATCAAACTTATCTAGCAATTCATCAAAACTAGCAACTCGATGTTTTTGTTCTAGTTGGTTAATTAAATTCAGTTTTTCTTTACTACTTTCAATATCTACTCCTTCCCCGTCGGATGCAGACAGTAAGGCTTCGCTTTCTTTAGAAATATCAGCTAATTCGATTACGGTACTATTTAATCGTTCCGATAAATCAGCATAACGTTCATTATAAGTACTAATGCTTTGTAGGTCTTGAATAAGATTAAATAACTGTGTATTTAGAGGTTCAGAACTATGATTTGTTTCTAATACAAAATTCACTTTTTGCAAAACCGCATTAACTTCCTCTTTGTTTTCTGCAAGTTTAACTCGATTTTCTAAGAGTTCTTTTTCTCCTTTAACCAAATTTGCTTCTTCAAGTTCATTGTGTAAAAAGGCTAAATAATCCAGTTGAGTTTTAGACTCATCACCTTCTGTTAAAACTTTATTTAGCTCATTTTCTAGAGCTTTCAAAGTTGCAAATTGTTCTTGATATTCACTTAACGTTTGCGAATGTGTGGAAGTAGAAACCTGAGCCAAAGTATCAACCAATTGCAATTGATAGTTAGCCTTGTTTAAAAGTACTGTTTGATGCTGAGAATGAATGTCAATTAAATGTACCGATACTTCTTTTAAAATACTTAGACTTACCGGACTATCGTTAATAAACGCTCTTGATTTTCCTGTTGCTGAAATTTCTCTTCTTATAATTGTTTCTTCAGGCTCAAAATCTAAATCATTGCTGCTAAAGAATTTTTCTAAATTGAAGTTTTTAATCGAAAAAACGCCTTCAATAATACATTTATGCTTAGTGTTTAATATAGATTTCGAGTCTGCCCTTTGCCCCATTAACAATTGTAAAGCTCCTAAAATAATAGATTTACCAGAACCTGTTTCTCCTGTTAAAACACTAAAGCCCTGATTAAAATCGATTTCTAAAGAATCGATAATGGCGTAATTTTTTATTGAAAGTTGTTTGAGCATAAAATTACTTTCCTTGTTCTTGTAGCATTTTCTCCCACTTTCCAGTGTTTGCAGGATCTATTTGCTTAAGCATTTGTACCAACTCATTTTTATTGGTAATAAAACCATCAGAATATATTTTGGTAATTTCTGTAGCTTTCGCATCAAAAAACACTTTGAGTAAGTAAGAATTTTGTTTTTTATCAGCACTACTTTTTACACTATACAAAGCAGCAGTAATCTCATCTCTTCCAGCTTCAGCTTGATCACCTAATACATCTAAACCATCAATATGGTAGCTGTACATACCATTTCTTAAGGGTTTAAAATCGTTGTGTAATAAGTTTTCAACCAACCAATACCTATTAAACGTTCCTTCGTAAGGCTTCCATCCGGTAGCTTTATTGTCTGCTTGAGCATTATTAATAACCTTATTTGCTTTTAAAAAACACACTTCTCCACCTAAAGGCGAAAATGTATCGTAGTCCATTCCAATAACTATATAAGCATAATAAGCAAGTGTTGAAATTAAGTTTGAGGTGTGGTTGTGCTCGTTAAATTCGAGTGTTTGATTCTCTATATATTCGAAGCTAAAATCGCTATCTACAATATTTAAAATTGGCGAATTATAAGAAGCTCTATAAATAGGTCTTGTAGATTTTACGGTAATATTACCGTCATAGCCATTTGCTCCTACCTCTTTGGTTAAATTTATAATAACATTACATTCTATTCTTTCTTCGTTTGAATACACATCTTCTGTCCATCTAGTAGTATTCATAAACTCAAAAAGTGCAGTCCGCATAGAAGTAAATTTCTGTCGGTTTGTTCCTTTAATTTGCTGTGAATTAATTTGGATTCTGCAGTTTAATTCTTGTGCATTTATTTCCAAAATACTTAAGAATAATAGTACAACTGTATAAACTTTACGCATTGATTTTAGTTAAGATTGTATTGACGATATCTTCCGCAACATCTTGCTTAGACTTTAACTCAAAGCTAAGCTTTTTATTGCTTTTAGTAAGTATCGTAATCTTATTTGTATTGCTTTGAAAACATGCACCTTTATCGTTTAAAGAATTAAGTACAATTAGATCTAGGTTTTTACTTTGTAATTTTGATTTGGCATTTTTAATTTCGTTATGCGTTTCTAATGCAAAACCAACAAGAAATTGACTTGTTTTCTGTGCACCCATTTCTGCTAAAATATCTTTAGTTTTAATGAGCTCAATAACAGGAGTGGCTAGTTCCTTTTTAATTTTTTGAGCACTTACAACTTTTGGAGTATAGTCTGCAACAGCTGCTGCTGCTATTACAATAGTGCTATTCTTAAAGAATCCCATTGCTGTAGAATACATTTCTTTAGCAGACTCAACATTACTTACTACAATATTATTATGTGATACAGATATAAGTGAAGGACCGAGAATAAGGTTTACTTCCGCTCCTTTATTCGCTAAATTTAATGCCAACTCTACGCCCATTTTCCCAGAAGATCTATTTCCAATAAACCGAACAGGATCTATGGCTTCGTAAGTAGGTCCAGCTGTAATTAAAACGCTGTGGTGTTTTAAGGGGAGTTTTTCGTTTAAATCAGCAATAATAAAGTTGAAAATATTTTCGGGTTCTGCCATTCTACCTAGGCCAACTAAACCACTTGCTAACTCTCCACTTTCAGGTAGAATTATAGTATTGCCAAAAGACTGTAATTTTTGTAAACTTTCTGCTGTAGATGGATGTTTGTACATATCCAAGTCCATTGCAGGAGCAAAATAAATAGGGCATTTAGCCGAAAGGTAAGTCGCCATTAAAAGGTTGTCACATATACCTTGACTCATTTTAGCGAGTGTATTTGCAGTGGCTGGAGCAATAATAAAAAGGTCTGCCCAGAGTCCTAAAGTAACATGGTCGTTCCAACGAGGGTTTTCTTCGTCAGTAGTAAATTCTGAGAAGACTTCGTTTTTAGATAAGGTAGCAAGAGTAAGAGGTGTAATAAAATTCTTAGAAGCAGGAGTTTGAATGCATTTTACATTCGCTCCTGCTTTTATGAATTCTCTAACTAAATGAGCAGATTTATAGGCAGCTATACCGCCAGTAATCCCAATAAGGATATTTTTTCCGCGAAGCATTTAAGTTATTTAAGCTTCTTTTTTGCCATCTTTAATAAAAAGCTCGTCATTAAGCAATTCACTAGTAGCAATTAAAGTTGATTTAGGTAATTTTTCGTAAAACTTAGAAACCTCTATTTGTTCTTTGTTTTCGAAAATCTCATCTAAATTGTCGTTTTGAGTAGCAAATTCATCTAATTTACCTAACAACTCTTCCTTTAGTTCAGAACTAATTTGGTTCGATCTTTTCTCTAGTGCAACAATTGCAGAATAGATGTTTCCTACTCTATCTTCAAATAACTTTGTGTTATTCGTGACAGTTGATTTAGTTGCGTTTGTTTTTTTGTAATCCATAAGATAAGTATGTGCTATTTATTTCTCAGCAATTTCACTTGTTTAAAAACTCTCTTCGACTCTTGTAAATACTCACTTTCTGGGTGTGTATTTTTAAACTGATTAAAGGCGATAATTGTATCTTTAATCCGTTTGTCCTTTTTCTCCTCCACACTGTTTTGAGCGAGGAAGAAATAACTTTTCAACTGCAAAAATAAGATTTCCTCTTTAAATATCGAACTTTGATGCTCTTGAAGTGCTAAATTAAATGCGTGAATTGCAGCTTTATAATTTTGAGTCGTATAATAGAGCTTTGCATTTTCGAATGACTTCTTCTCTAATTTGTCTGAAAGCTTTGTTTTCAGGTCGTTACACGAAGAGGTGTAGGTGCTATTTGGGTATTTGTCGAAAAATATTTTTACTTCATCTAATGCTTTATAAGTGTTCGTTTGATCTAAACTATACTTAGGAGAAAGCAAAAAATGACAGTAAACAGCTAAATAAGCACATTCTTCTGCCCTAACATTGTCTTTATAAGTACTCGAAAAGTTCTTAAAATGATAAGCTGAGGAAAGTAGATTTCCTTTTTCGTATTCTGCTTTACAGTAGTAATAATAAACATCTTCTGCTTTGTCTGTACCTCTAAATAACAATAGAAGTTCATCTAACAAAGGAAAAGCTTTAACATACTCTTCGTCTTCAAACAGTTTTACTGCTTGTTCGTATTTAAAGTCTAAATCGGTACTCTTTAAAACCTTTTGGTATTCGCTACAAGAGCTGAATACAATAGCTGAGAAACCTAAAATAAATAAAATGTTGCTTTTTATCATGGTGCAAATATATAATTTAAAAGAAAAAAAAGAAAAAATACAACTACTTATCGTTCACAATTTTGTCTAGAACAGATGTATTTGTACTTTTGCCAAAATTCCTAACGAAACAAAAATGGATTTATTTGAGAAATTAAGAAATAATCGTGGTCCTTTAGGTAAGCATGCTAAAGATGCTCACGGTTATTTTACATTCCCTAAACTAGAAGGTGAAATTGCTAGTAAGATGATGTTTAGAGGAAAAGAAGTCCTAACATGGAGTATAAACAACTATTTAGGATTATCGAATCACCCAGAAGTACGTGAAGTAGATGCACAAGCATCAAAAGATTGGGGACTTGGTTATCCAATGGGATCTAGAATGATGTCGGGAAATAGCGATTCTCATGAGGAACTTGAAAGAGGGCTTTCTGATTATGTACAAAAAGAAGATACCATTCTATTAAACTTCGGTTACCAAGGAATGCTTTCTGCAATTGATGCTTTGGTAGATAGACATGATGTTATTGTTTACGATAGTGAATGCCATGCTTGTATTTTAGATGGTGTTCGTTTACACCAAGGGAAAAGATTTGTGTTTCCACATAACAATATAGAGAACCTTGAAAAGCAACTTGTAAGAGCTGAGAAAATGATTGAACAAACTGGCGGTGGTATCCTTGTGATTACCGAAGGTGTGTTTGGTATGTCTGGCGACTTGGGAGATTTAAAAGGTATTGCAGAATTAAAGAAGAAATTCAACTTTAGACTTTTTGTTGATGATGCGCACGGAATTGGTACTATGGGTGCTGAAGGTCGTGGTGCAGGTGAAGAATTAGACTGTCAAGATGAAATAGATGTCTATTTTGGTACTTTCGCTAAATCTTTTGCTTCTATAGGAGCTTTCATATCTTCTACTGAAGATATTGTAGAATACCTTCGCTATAACATGCGTTCTCAAATTTTCGCAAAATCTCTTCCTATGCCTTTGGTTATTGGAGCTATTAAGCGTTTAGAGATTATGCGCAGAGGAACAGAGCAAAAAGACAAGCTTTGGGCTATTGCCAATGTACTACAAGCAGGTTTAAAAAATGCTGGTTTCGAATTAGGAAACACACAATCTGCTGTAACCCCAGTTTATCTTTCGGGTGGAGTTGGTGAAGCAACAAATCTAACTTTCGATTTAAGAGAAAATTACAGTATTTTCTGTTCTATTGTTACTTATCCTGTTGTACCAAAAGGAGTGATTTTACTTCGTTTAATCCCTACCGCAGTTCATACAATAGAAGAAGTAGAATATACAATTAAATCTTTTTCTGAAATAAAAGTAAAGCTTGCTAAAGGCGAATATATTTCTGAAGAGATTGCTAACGTATAAGCTTTATTAAAATTTACATATTTAGGTCTCGTATGTTCTACGAGACTTTTTTTTTGAGTTATGAAACTAACGAGTAAACTACATTATTATATAGTACTTCACATCACCATATTAATATGGGGTTTTACTGGGATATTAGGTAAGCTAATCTCTATGAGTTCTACTGCTATAGTAATTGATAGAATGGTAATAGCCTATTTTGCTTTGGCTAGCATGTTGTTTTTCCGAAAAAAAGAGTTTGTTAAAAATAAATATCGCTGGCAGATGTATGCCGTAGGAATTATTACTGCAGCACATTGGGCTACTTTTTTTGAAGCTTTAAAGGTCTCCAATATATCTGTAACACTTTGTTGTTTGGCCTCTTGTTCCTTCTTTGTTTCGTTAATTCAGCCATTCTTTTTAAAGACAAAACTCAAACTATACGAAGTAATTTTAGGTTTGTTTGTAATTTTAGGTATTTTTATAATCTTTACCTTCGAGAGTGATTATAGCTTAGGGATAATTCTAAGTTTAATTTCGTCGTTTTTAGCAGCTATATTTTCTGTTTGGAATGCCGATCTTATAAAACATAATTCGGCTTTTTCTATAACTTTAAATGAAATGTTAGCAGGTAGTGCAGCGATGATTTTATACTTCATTTCTACTGGTAATTTTAGCTTTCACGAAATAATTCCAGTAGGTATAGATTGGTTATACATTATGGTATTAGGTATATTTTGCACTGCAATAGCATTTTTACTAGGAACGGAAGTTCTTAAAAAATTAAGCCCTTTTACAGTAAGTATAAGTTTAAACTTAGAACCTGTTTATGCTATTTTATTAGCTTTATACATCTTTGGAGAATCTGAAATTATGTCTTTAGGATTTTATATAGGTGCAACTATCATTTTAGCTACCATAGTAGTTAATGCTTACTTAAAGTCTAAAGAAAGTAAATAATGAACGGTTTTAAGTTCAAGCAATTTACTATTCATCAGGAAAAAACTGCCATGAAAATTGGCACTGATAGCATTTTGTTTGGTTCTTGGCTAAAAACGAACTCATCGCATAAGTCAATTTTAGACATTGGAACTGGAACTGGTTTATTGTCTTTAATGATGGCACAGAAAAACCCGAAAGCTTTAATTACCGCATTAGAAATTGATGAAGATGCATTTAATGAGGCTCAAGGTAATATTGCGATTAGTAAGTGGGCGAATAGAATAGAATTGATTCATACAGATGCAATTGTATGGAGCAATGATAAAAAGTACGATTTACTCATATCTAACCCTCCCTACTTTTCGAATGATTTAAAAGCTTTGGAGATTAAGCGTACTAAAGCAAGGCATCAAATAGATTTTAAAATTGCCGATTTATTGAGTCTTTGGAAGACGTTTGGAGCAGAAAATTCTGAACTAGCTTGTGTATTACCAAATGACCAAGCTAAAGTACTTATTGATCTTGTGGTAAAAGAATCCTTTTGTCTTAAAAACCAAACTCTTGTCCGTTCAAATAAAGACAGTAAAGTAATTAGACATTTATTACTTTTTTCAAAGGAAAAAGCTCCAACAATTAAGTCGGAGCTTTCTATTTATACTTTAGAAAAACAATACACAAAAGCGTATATCGATATAACTATAGACTTTTATTTAGGCTTGTAATTAGTTGATTTCTTCCTCAGTAAATTTAATTCCAAACTGCTCTAATTCTGCTAATACAGGATTGTAAATATCTGCACTTACAGGAACCTTTACGCCACTTCCGGTAATAACACCATTTAATATAAGCTTAGTTGCAATTCCTACAGGAAGTCCAACAGTTTTTGCCATTCCAGTATATGTTTGATCTTCTCCGAAGGTTACAAATGAAGAATGCAACTCGTGTTCTTTTTCATTCAATTCATATATAAATTGATGTTGCATCACAATCATATCTTTATCATCAACACCTAAAGTCCACTTAGACTCTAAAATACTTTGCAATACCTGAGCTGGAGTACCCTTTTTGATTTCAATTTTTGTGTCGCCAAAGAAACCTAACCAATCGAATTTTGCAAGTACTGTGTCTGTTATTTTGAAATGAGCCTTTAAGTGCTCTTGACTAGAGTTGCTGGCTTCTCTCATGAAAAAGTTTAAAAAATCATGATAAGTCATACCTGTAACATCTATTTCATAAGAATCATCTGTCATTCCAAGTTCCACAAATAAATCCCATGCTTCGCAATAACCAGGTCTTCGTAAAGTACCACGTAATAAAGTAGGGATAGTACTTAGTCCATAAATATCTCTGTACGAGAGAGAATCTCTATTTGCATAAGCTTCGAAGTCACCATAATTAAGAATCGAAAGTTCTTCAGTTCTTTTAAATAATCGGTGATACGGAATGTATTTGTATTTTCCATTCCGTATGTATTGTGCTGTACCTTGTCCAGCCAAAACAACATTTCGAGGATTCCATGTAAACTTATATTGCCAAGGACTAGAAACTGATTCAGGAGCTACTAAGCCACCACAAAAAGATTTGAAGCTTTTTAATTGTCCACCTTTTGCTTTTAGTTGGTCAATTATTTTCATCGCCGACATATGGTCGATTCCAGGATCTAGGCCTATTTCGTTTAGTAATAAAATACCTTTTTCTTTTGCTTCTGCATCCAACGATTTTATTTCGTCTGATACATAAGAAGCAGTAACTAAGTTTTTACCATACTTAACACAGTCTTGAGCTACTTTAAAGTGCAAACTAGCAGGAAGCATTGAAACAACAATATCTGCCTTTTGAATCTCTTCTATACGTTGACTATCATTAAAAACGTCAAAATTTATAGCTTTTGCTCTTGAATTATTACCAATCTTATCTTCAACTAAAGATAAATCTCTATCTCCAACAACAATTTCAAAATCATTTGAATCTGCTTCGTTTACAAGGTATTGTATAAGAGAGGATGCTGAACGTCCCGCTCCAATAATAAATATTTTCTTCGCCATGTTCTTTATTTATAAGAAAAGCGAATATATGGCAAAATTTCATAAATTTGCATCCTAATCATTTATATAAAAAAACAGATTATGAAAGGTATTTTAGGATTATTTGCAGCATTTTCAATAAGCTTCTCAGTATTTGCTTCTAATTGTGAAACAGCAATTTCTCAAGAACGATTCAATGGTTTTTATAAAAATATAGAAATTCAAAAGAACGATCAACAGCGCTATCAATTAATTCTTGCTTTTTCCAATAGAGAATGTATTTCCGTAGCTCAAATGATGAAATTTACGAGCCTAATTACAGATCACAAAATAAAGTTTTCTGTTGTAAAAGATTCTTACAATTTATTGTTTGATCAAGAAAATAGAGCTGTTTTACTAAAAGGATTTTCTGCTCATGAACAAACACTCATTAATAAAGAAATTTCTAAATAATTATCTAACCGCTCACTTAAATAAGTGAGCGGTTTTTTTTTGATTTAATTTATCAAAAAAAAATGTTAAAATTAAATAGACTGTTTACTATTAATTCACAAAATTAAATAGTTTTGCAAACTATTAAAGTAAGTGTTGAAAAACAAAAAAAAATAAAAATGAATATTGAAAAAGGACTGAAAGCATCTAATCAATCTATTGCCGATTTTGGTATTGAACATGCAACTGTTCACTGGAATTTAAAGTCTGAGACTTTAGCAACTATTTCAGTAGAAAAAGAAATGGGTATATATTCTAATACAGGTGCTTTAGCTATCGATACTGGTGAATTTACTGGTCGTTCGCCTAAAGACCGCTTTATTGTAAAAGACGCTATTACGGAAGACTCTGTTTGGTGGGGAAGTATTAACATTCCCTTCGATGCAGCTAAATTCGACAAGCTTTACAATAAAGTTACTGACTACTTATCTACAAAAGAAATATATGCTAGAAATGCTGTAGCATGTGCTGGAGATGCTCATAGATTACCATTAACGGTAGTAAATGAATATCCTTGGTCTAACATGTTTGCAGACAATATGTTTATTCGTCCTTCAGAAAAAGAAATAGAGAATTTCGATTCGGAGTGGACTGTTATAAACGCACCTGGCTTTATGGCCGATCCAGAATTGGATGGTACGCGTCAGCATAACTTTGCTATTTTAAGCTTTACTAAAAAAGTAATTCTAATTGGTGGTACTGGTTATACAGGAGAAATTAAAAAAGGTATTTTTTCTGCCTTAAACTTTATCCTTCCATTCCAAAAGGATGTGCTTTCTATGCACTGTTCTGCTAATGTTGGTAATGAAGGTGATACTGCTTTATTCTTTGGTTTATCTGGAACAGGTAAGACTACTTTATCTGCAGATCCAAACAGAAACCTTATTGGAGACGATGAGCACGGTTGGTCTAACGAAGAAGTATTTAACTTTGAAGGTGGATGTTATGCGAAGTGTATCGACTTAAGTGAAGAGAAAGAACCAGATATCTTTAAAGCTATTAAAAGTGGAGCTCTTTTAGAAAACATTACTTTTAAAGAAGGTACAAACGTACCTGATTACGATAGTGGGGCTAAAACAGAAAACACACGTGTTAGTTATCCTATAGACCACATTAATAACATCCAAATTCCTTCCACAGGGCCAATGCCTAAGAATATTTTCTTCTTAACATGTGATGCTTTTGGTGTGTTACCTCCAATTTCTAAACTAACCCCTGGTCAGGCGATGTTCCACTTTATTTCTGGTTATACTGCTAAAGTTGCTGGTACTGAAGCTGGAATTACAGAACCACAAACTACTTTCTCTGCTTGTTTTGGAGCTCCATTTATGCCACTTCACCCTACTTTCTATGCAGAAATGTTAGGAAAAAAGATGGCTGCTAACAATGTAAATGTATGGTTAGTAAACACTGGATGGTCTGGTGGTGGTTACGGTGTTGGTTCTCGTATGAAACTTAAATACACACGTTCTATGATTACTGCAGCCTTAAATGGTGAGTTAGCCAATGTAGATTATAAAGAGCATGCTGTATTTGGATTAAGTATGCCAGTAACATGTCCTAATGTACCAGATGCCTTATTATCTCCTAAAAACACTTGGGCTAATAAAGAAACTTACGACACTAAAGCAAATGAGCTAGCGGATGCATTTAATGCTAATTTTGTTCAATTTACTAAAAATGCAAGTGACGAGATTTTAGCTTCAGCACCAAAAGCGATTATTAATTCTTAATATTTTGATATTTTAATCTAAAAAAGGCTCTCATTTGGGAGCCTTTTTTTATTTTCGTTGTATGCAACTATTCTACTGTCCAGAAATCTTAGAGGATTCTTACTATTTAAATAGTGAGGAAAGCAAACATTGTATTAAAGTCCTTCGTAAAAACGAAGGAGATTTAATAAATTTAATTGACGGAATTGGTTCGTTTTATGAAGTACGAATTACGATCGCTTCACAAAAGAAAGTTCATTTTGAGATTGTAAAAAGCTGGAAGGAAGAAGCACGTAACTATAAATTACATATTGCTATTGCTCCAACAAAAAACAACGATCGCTTAGAGTGGTTTTTAGAAAAAGCTACAGAAATAGGAATCGATGAAATTACCCCAATTATTTGCCATCATTCAGAACGGAAAGTTGTAAAAGAAGAACGCTTAAATAAGATTATTATTTCTGCTACTAAACAATCATTAAAGTCTAAAATCCCAATCCTTCACCCTGCCATATCACTTAAACAATTAGTTCTAGTAAATCATACAAACAATTGTTTAATAGCTCATTGTGAAGACAATGAAAAGACTAGCTTACAGACTGTAGTCACAAAAAATACTCTTATATTAATTGGTCCTGAAGGAGATTTTAGTACAACAGAAATAGACTTAGCTTTGGCAAATAGCTTCACTCCTATTACATTAGGAAATTCTAGATTAAGAACCGAAACGGCTGGCCTAGTTGCTTGTCATACAATAGCACTCCAACATGAGAAAATATAAATTAGTAGCTTTACTTTTACTGCCTTTACTTTTTGCTTTTAACAACTATAGCTTTAAAGTAGCTGTTTTAAAATACAATGGCGGTGGCGATTGGTATGCTAATCCTACTGCTGTACAGAATCTAATTCAATTTTGTACAGTTAACTTAAACATGAGTATTAACCCTGTTTACGATGTGGTAGATATTGCTAGTACAGAATTGTTTCAATACCCATTTGTACATATGACTGGGCATGGAAATGTTGTTTTTTCATCTGATGAAAGAGAAAATTTAAGAAATTATCTTTTAGGTGGCGGTTTCTTACATATAGACGATAATTATGGAATGGATGCTTATATAAGACCTGAAATGAAAAAGGTTTTTCCTGAATTAGATTTTATTGAACTCCCTCATTCGCATCCTATATACCACCAAACTTATAAGTTCGAAAATGGCTTACCTAAGATTCACGAACACGACAATCAACCTGCTCGTGGTTATGGCTTAATACACGAAGGAAGACTCATTTGTTACTATACTTACGAAAGTGATTTAGGTGATGGTTGGGAAGATATAGAGGTACACAACGATAGCCAAAACATTCGTATATTGGCACTCAAAATGGGCGCGAATATCCTACAACACGCCTTAACTAACTAAAAATAATATCATGAAAAAAAACTTATTATTTCTCATTTGCCTTTCTACTGCTACTATTGCAAGTGCACAGATTCAGTATTCATCAGACAATACCGAACCTAATTCGAAAATAGAAAACCTTTCTGGTCCTAGATTAGGTATAACTATTATTACAAATGGTACTATTACAGAAACATTAAACGATGAGTTTAATGTTTCTAGTAACGTAATCAGTCAGTTTGGTTATCAATTTGAAAAGCAAATTGCAGGTGATGATAAAATTGCAGGTTTAATTGAAGGTATTGTATTTATTGGAGGTTTAGAAAAAGGATTGTTTCTACCTAGTTTAAGTGGTTTATTCGGTGCTAGAACTGCTTCGGGTTATGAGTTTGCCATTGGTCCAAACTTATCTCTTTCTGGTGCAGCTTTAGTTGTTGGTTTTGGTAAAACGATTACTATGGGAAATTTAAATATTCCTATTAATTTTGCTTATGTACCCTCAATAAAAGGTGTAATTGAAGGCTATTATGATAATGGAGATTTTGATGAAATTACTGGTGATTATGTTGAAGGTGATTGGATTAATCAGGAAACAACAAATACAGGACATAGATTTACAGTGACAATAGGATTTAACTTTAGAAAATAATTATGAATAAATTAGCCATTCTCCTGTTTTTGATTCCTCTTTTAGCTTCAGCTCAAATAAGTGATCATAAAAGAATTTTTTCTGACAGCTTAGAATACAAAAACTTTAACCAAGGGTTTTTAGATTCTCAAGAATATTTTATAGGTACTGGTGACTTTTTTATAGGTGTAACAGGTTGGTATGCCTACGGAGTTCCAAATGCAGTTTGTTATATTGTTGAACCTAAAGATAGAAGATTTATGAATCCAATCAATCCTAATGTAGGTTACCTATACTCAGATATAAACTATTATAACGGCTATAAATACGGGGCAACTAAGAAGAAACGCAAACGTATTATGCAAGGATCCTTAACGCCAATTGGTTTACTCGTTGGAGTGTTAGGTACACTTATCCTTCTTGATAATTAATAGATTCATTGTATTGTTAGATATCAGGTGTAAAGAAATACAAGACTTTATTAATCGGCAGCTGCATACCACAGCTGCCGATTTAATGTTACAAGCTTCCAAGTATCCATTATGGGATATGAAAGCTATAGCACGGCAGCTAACAGGTAAAAAATTAGCTAAAAAGAAGCTTCCCACTTGGTTCAATAATGAACTAATCCTTTACCCCGTTCGCTTATCTATGGAGCAGTGTTCCTCCGAAGATACAGCAAATTATAAAAGATCCATTTTAAAATATGGAAGGGGAATTGATATAACTGGTGGTTTTGGAATTGATACTACTATACTAGCCAAAGACACTGAATCTGTTATTTATTGCGAACGAAATACTGACTTAGCTGCAATTGTAGAAAACAACTTCAATGCTTTTAAACTGTCTAATATACAGGTTTATGTAGGAGATGGAATTGAATGTCTATCATCTCAAAAACAGCTCGATTGGATATTTATAGATCCAGCACGTAGAAAAGAAGGCGAACGTGTTTTTAGACTTCAAGATTGTGAGCCTAATGTAATTGAATTGAATGATTTATTTTTTGAAAAAGCAAATCAGGTTTTAATTAAAACGGCACCACTACTTGATATTCAACAAACTATTCGTGATTTAGAGTTTGTAAAAGAAGTTCATGTACTTTCTGTAAACAACGATTGTAAAGAGGTTTTATACTTACTAGAAAAAGAATTTAAAGGGAGTACACAAATTAAATGTGTAAACATAAAAAAAACACTTACAGAAGAGTTTACTTTTAATTTTGAGGACGAACGAAGTGTTATTAATTCTTATTCTGAACCTCTAGCCTATTTATACGAACCGAATGCTAGCGTATTAAAAGCAGGAGCATTTAAATCTATTGCTAAGCAATTAAAACTTTCAAAACTGCATCAACATTCGCATTTATATACATCTAGCGAATTAGTAAAAAACTTTCCTGGTCGTACATTTATAATTAATGCTGTAATAAATGCTGATAAAAAGTCATTAGCAAAGCACAGTAATGGAAAAGCCAATTTGGCATGTAGAAATTTTCCACAAAAGATAGATCTCTTAAAGAAGAAATTAAAACTTAAAGATGGTGGTGAGGATTATATTTTTGCAACTACTTTAATAGACGGAAAGCCAAAACTTATTGTTTGTAAAAAGGAAAATAATGAGAAATTATAGTTGTTAGGCTGGACTTCGATAAACCTCAGAATGACTATTTCTTAAGAGACTAGGAATTAAGTAACACTATCAACCTTACAATTTTAAAATAACCTAAAACGGATCTACATCCACTTTAATTTTAGAACCTCTAAAATTGGTCTGCGATAAGATAGCATTTACAAAACGATTTAATTTATCCTTAGAATCGGGATATGATAAATTCCGTTCTATCTTAAGAAGAATTTGTTTTTGATAATACCCTTTTAGTCTTTCAAAGGCTGGGTATTCTGGACCAAGAACTCTGTGCTCGAATACTGTACGCATAGACTTAGCTAATAAAGATGAAGCTTGTTCTACTACTCGCCTGTTTCTATTTCGTACAGTAATGTGAATGAGTCTATGATAGGGAGGGTATCTAAAAGCCTGTCTTTCTAGCAACTGACCGTTTAGTAAGTCTTTATAATTATGGTCTTCTACTAATTTAAGAACCTCGTGCTCAGGCTGAAAAGTTTGAATAATTACCACACTATCTGACTGCTTACGTCCTGCTCTACCCGACACTTGACAGAGCATTTGAAAGGCTCTTTCGAAAGCTCTAAAGTCAGGGAAGTTCAACATTTGATCGGCACTTAAAACACCTACTAATCCAACATGATTAAAATCTAATCCTTTAGAAATCATTTGTGTTCCTACAAGAATATCTATTTCTTGTTCCTCAAAAGCATTTAATATGTTTTCGTACGAATTTTTCTTGCGAGTGGTATCTAAATCCATTCGCTTAATTACACGATTAGGAAATAGCTTAATTAATTCATCCTCAACTTTTTCTGTACCAAAACCTTTTAGTTTTACATCTTGCTTATTACAAGCTTTACAAGCATTCGTATTTTTTTCAGAATAACCACAATAATGACATCTTATACTTCTGGAGCTTTTGTGGTAGGTAAGACTTACATCGCAGTGTTTGCATTGCGGTACATGTCCACAAGATTGACATTCTTGCTGTGGTGCAAATCCCCTACGATTTTGAAAGAGCAAAACTTGCTCACCCTTATCTAAGGTTTCTTGAATTGCCATTAAAAGAGCTTCAGAAAAATGACCATTCATTCTCTTTCTCTTATAAGCATGTGCTATATCTACTCTATGAATTTTAGGAAAACTAAATCCTCCGTAACGCTTTCTTAGAGAGTGTATTCCATACTTTCCCTTGTGAACATTATAGGCAGTTTCTAGAGAAGGTGTTGCTGTTCCCAGTACCACTTTAGCATTATAGTGATGCCCCATATAAACCGCTACATCTCGAGCATGATATCTAGGAGAAGGATCTTGTTGTTTAAACGAACTCTCATGTTCCTCGTCAACTATAATTAATCCTAAATCTTCGAATGGTAAAAAAACGGATGAACGAGCTCCAATAATAATTGGGAAACGTAAATTATTCTTTACATCTCGCCAAAGCTCAGCTCTTTCGTTCATTCCAAAACGAGAATGATAAACACCTACTAAATCACCAAAAGCATGTTTTAACCTTGAGACTAATTGTGTGGTTAATGCAATCTCAGGCACTAAAAATAAAACCTGTTTACCCGCATCAACCGTCTCTTTTATTAGGTGAATGTAAACTTCCGTTTTACCACTTGAAGTAACTCCATGTAAGAGGCTTACATTTTTATTGGTACTTCTTAATTGGAGTAAAACTTTTTCTTGTTCCTCATTCAATTTAGCTAAAGGAGCACCATCCATTTCTATTTGCTCTAAGCGATTTACCTCTAAATCGTAAAGATCAATAATCCCTTTAGAAACCAGCCCTTTTACATTTGCCGTTTTAAAACCGTAAGATTTACAAAAGCTGTGAAATGAAACTTCGTCTTTTTTTTCATTTAAAAACTGACTTAAGAATTCTTCTTGTTTTGGAGAGCTTCTATGATTTTCTAATATAGATTTTGCTTGTGCAGCGTATATCCCTTCACACAAACGCATCATTTTTCTAATTTTCGGTTTAAACCGTTCTTGTATTTCTTCTTCTATTTCTATAACTTTTAATTCTTGCATTTTTTTTATAAAAGGCAGAATAGTTTTCCGTTGTAGAATTTGAGCAATTTCTTGAATTTTTAACTTTTTTTGCAATAAGAGTGCATCAATAATTAAATACTCAGCATCGCTAAGTTTACTAGTATCTTCATCCCAGTTTGGGTGAATTACAATAGAAGTTTCGTTGGCTAGTTTAAAAGATGAAGGTAAGGCAGCATTCATTACTTCACCTAAAGAACACATATAATAATCTGCAATCCACTGCCAAAGCTCAATATGTTTTGCAGAAATTAAGGGTAATTCATCTAATACATCAATTATAAACTTCACCTCATATTCTGGCTTAGTAGTATGTATTGAATCAATGAGTCCTGCGTAAATTTTAGAGCGACCAAAAGGCACAGCTACCCTACAGCCTACTTCAGCTTTAGATAGATGCTCATCGCCTAATTGATACGTAAATTTTTGCTTTATGGGTAAAGGAAGAATTATATCTATATATGTTGCTTCCCCAAAAATCAATCTTCTTGTTGCTTCACTTTCTTAGTTCCTCTGTACATTTCGTATTTCACAAATCTACATTCTAACTTCGCCTGAAATATTTCAATTTTACGAGAAGCTCTTAATCCAACATGCTTTAATCCTTCCATATGAGAAGTTAAAAACCATGCTTCTGCACCAGAGTAATTTTTCTTGAGTGTATCTCCAATACTCTGGTATAGTGTAGGTATGTCTCCCTGAAGACGAACACCATAAGGTGGGTTAAATACTAAATGTGCAGGACCTTCAGGCTTTAAGGTGTCGAAGAAGTTTTCGCACTCTAGCTCAATATATTCTTCGAGTCCGGCACTGGCTATATTTAATTTAGCTGATGCTATTACAGCAGGATCAATATCGTAGCCAATAATTCTACCGTAACAATCGGAAGATTTTTTCAATTGACTTTCTTGTATCAATGCCCAAAGTTCAGCATCAAAATTTGGCCAATCTTCAAAAGCAAAATGAGGTCTGTTTATGTTTGGTGGGATGTTAGCAGCTATCATAGCAGCTTCAATCAAGAAAGTCCCCGATCCACACATACCATCAATAAAATTAGATTTTTTATCCCAACCACTTAACATAATTAATCCTGCAGCAAGAGCTTCAGAAATTGGAGCTTCATTGGTTTCTAAACGATAGCCTCTTTTGTGAAGAGATTTCCCAGAACTGTCTAAAGAAACAGTACAAGCATCTTCGCTAATATGAATATTAATCCTTAAGTTTGGATTGTCAAGATCAACGTCAGGACGCATACCGCACTTATCTCTAAATTGATCTACAATAGCATCTTTTGTTTTAAGTGCGATGTATAAAGAGTGGTTAAAATAAGTAGAGTTTACAAAAGCATCGACAGCAAAAGTGTCGTCTATGGTCATGTACTTCTCCCAATCTAAAGCTTGTATAGCATTATAAAACTCATCTTCATTAGTAACCTTAAAGGTTTTTATAGGTTTTATAATCCTTACAGCAGTACGTAAAGACAAGTTAGCCTTATACATAAAGCCAATATCACCTTTAAACTTTACTGCTCTACGAAGTGTTTTTATGTCTTGTGCTCCTAGCTGAAGTAATTCTTTTGCTAGTACATCTTCCAATCCGTGATATGTCTTGGCTATCATTTCGAAATTCCCGCTTTTTTCTGCTTTCATCTTTGGTATACCTTTAAACCATTTAATTTTGCCAAAGATACAAGTATTTACTAGTATCTTGAAAAATGAAATATACATTTTATCAATTTATTTGCACTCAATTTATGGTTACAGTAACTTAGGTGATTCTAAAACTTATTTATAATAAGAACTTAAAACTTAGTAAAATCATTATAAAAACACGAATTTTGCATCAACTATTCACTTTAGCTAAACTGACTCATAAAGATGAAAAAACACAACTTTAGTGCAGGTCCTTGCATTTTACCTCAAGAAGTACTTCAACAAGCTTCTCAAGCCGTTTTAAACTTCAACAACTCCAATCTTTCCTTAATCGAAGTTTCGCATAGAAGTAAAGATTTCGTAGCGGTTATGGATAATGCAGTAGCTTTAGTAAAAGAGTTGTTAGAGCTCCCTTCTGGGTATTCTGTACTTTTCCTTCAAGGTGGTGCTAGTACACAGTTTTTAATGACTGTTATGAATTTATTGAAAGTCGATGGTAAAGCTGGTTATATTAATACAGGTACTTGGGCTGATAAAGCCATTAAAGAAGCTAAAAAACTTGGGGATATAGAAGTTCTAGCCTCTTCAAAAGACAAAAACTATTCTTTTATTCCTAAAGGATTTTCTGTTGGTAGTGATTTAGACTACTTACATTTTACATCTAACAATACTATTTTTGGAACTCAGTTTCAAGAATTTCCAAAGGTTTCTGGCGATACTTTATTAGTATGCGATATGTCTTCGGATATATTCTCTCGTAAATTCGATGCTTCTAAATTTGATTTAATCTATGCTGGTGCTCAAAAAAACATGGGTCCTGCAGGAGCTACTTTGGTAATTGTAAAAGATGAAATCTTAAATAAAACAGGTCGCTCTATACCTACAATGTTAGATTATTCTACCCATATAAGTAAGGAATCCATGTTTAACACACCTCCCGTTTTCCCTATTTATGTTTCTATGTTAACTCTAGAATGGTTAAAGAAGAACGGTGGTGTAGAATGGATAGAAGGCGTAAATACTGCTAAGGCAGAATTACTTTACAACGAAATCGATACAAACCCTAACTTTAATGGAGTTGCGGCAAAAGAAGATCGTTCTAAAATGAATGTTACTTTTACTTTAACAGATGAGAGTAAACAAGAAGCATTTGATAAATTATGGAATGATGCAGGAATAAATGGAATAAAAGGACATCGATCTGTAGGTGGTTACAGAGCATCTATTTACAATGCACTTCCTTTAGAAAGTGTTCAGGTTTTAGTTGATGCAATGCAGAAATTAGCCTAAAATGAGTGACAAGCTGAAAGAATTGTTCGATAAGAATGGTAATACTATCAGTCCGCAACTAGGTGATGATGTAAAAAATTACTTGATTGACATTGATGGTACAATTACCGAAGATGTTCCAAATGAAGAGCCAGAAAGAATGGTTACTTGTGAGCCATGGTTAGATGCTAAAGAAATAATTAACAACTGGTATAACGAAGGACATATAATTACTTTTTTTACTTCTAGAACAGAAGATACTAGAGAAGTAACTCTTGCTTGGCTAAATAAACACGGTTTTAAATACCAAGGTTTATTAATGAATAAACCAAGAGGAGGAAATTACCATTGGATAGACAACCATATTGTTAGAGCAACACGTTTTAAAACTAAATGGACTCCATTGGTTAAAAAAAGTAGCATGATTGAAGTATTTGATAACGACCTAGAAAAATAAACATGAAGATATTAGCTAACGACGGAATTGCAAAAAGCGGAATTGATGCTTTAGAAACTGCAGGATTCGAAGTAATTACAGATACAGTAGCGCAAGAGCGCTTAGTAAAATACATAAACGATAATAATATTACTGGACTTTTAGTTCGTTCTGCAACCAAAGTTCGCAAGGATATTATCGATTCTTGTTCTAGTCTTAAACTCATCGGTCGTGGTGGTGTAGGAATGGATAATATTGATGTTGATTATGCACGCGAAAAAGGATTACACGTAATCAATACGCCAGGAGCAAGTTCTGCTTCTGTAGCAGAATTGGTTTTTGCACACCTTTTTGGAATGGTTCGTTTTTTATTCGATTCCAACAGAAACATGCCTTTAGATGGAGATACTCGTTTTAAGGAATTGAAAAAAAATTACGGAGCAGGAATTGAACTAAGAGGAAAAAAAATCGGTATTATTGGTTTTGGTCGTATTGGGAGAGAGGTTGCTAAAATTGCTTTAGGACAAGGAATGGAAGTTCTTGCACATGATCCTTATTGCGAAACTGCTACAATAGATTTAGATTTCTACGATGGACAAAAACTAAGCTTCAATATAAATACTATTGCTATTGAAGACGTTTATAAAAACGCTGATTTCATTACAGTTCACGTTCCTTTTCAAGGAAAGCCTTTAATTTCTAAAAAGGAAATTAATATGATGAAAGATAATGTAGGTCTTATAAATGCTGCTCGTGGTGGTGTTATAGATGAGTCTGATTTATTAGATGCTTTAGAAAGTGGTAAAGTACGTTTTGCAGGATTAGATGTTTTCGTAAACGAACCTACTCCTAATATGAGAGTTCTAATGACACATCAAATTTCTATGACTCCTCATATTGGAGCTGCAACTTTAGAAGCTCAAGACAGAATAGGTACAGAGTTGGCAGAACAAATTGAAAGTCTTTTAAAATAAGTCATTACATTAAAATACTTATTTTCTAAGAAATACAATATATAAAAAGAGCCACTCAATTGAGTGGCTCTTTTTGTATAATTTAAAACTATTAGTTGCTTAGTGAACTTGGAGTTTTTGAACTTCCGAATAAGTATTACTGTTCAATTTAATAAAATACATCCCAGAACTGAGGCTTGTTACATTAAAAGAAACGGAGCTAAATCCTTTAGACATCCGTGAGCTTGAAATTATCATTACTTGCTCTCCAAGAGTGTTGTAAAGACTAATATTAATTTCAGCATCATCGGTTAAAGAAACATTTACAGTAGCCTTATCTGAACTTGGATTTGGATAAACAGTAAATGCGTTTTTAGATATTAAAATAGAAGTTGATTCTACCACTACAACACTATTGTTTACTAAAACTGATGAAGTTGTTTCAAAAGCAAGCTCTACTTCTTTATTTGTGTTCGCAGACCAATGGAATAAAGTAAAGTTAGAATTTACATCTGCTTCATTAATCCAAATGGTTAAAGCCATTGTTTGATTGTTAAATACTGAAGTAGCAATTACTTCGTTATTTTGATTTTTAACAGCAAGCTCATCTCCAACTACAAAATTATTTAACACGTTCACAGGAACTGCTATATTCATACTAAACTCCATTGATTTTGGACTTGAGTAATATTTATTTGGTAATTGTGAACTTGTTCTTAATTGCGGTAATGTAATATCGTTTCCAGGAAAATTAAACGTTCTGGTACTATTCATACGAACTTGATAACCTTTTCCAGGCTCCATATTCCCTATGGTATTTACATTAAATTCTGGCCAAAAAACATTTCCTATACCATCTTTAATTAAAAGAATGTCCTCGTCTATAGATTCCATAACTACACTAATATCTGCAGCTTCTTTACGTAAATAACCTAAATAGCTCCAACCTTCGTTTAATGTTAAAGTAAAGTTAGCTGGATTGGCAACCGCACCTCTAACTTGAAGTACAGCATCTGCATTCATTTTAACCTTATAAGCTTTCCCAACGATATGATCTCCAATATTATTAAGATTATAAGCTGGCCAGTAAACACTACCAATTTCATCTTTGGCTAAAAACAAATCATCTACTACAGGAGCAAAAACAGCTCCCATATTTGGGGAATCTGGAATAATGTAAGTAGAAATTAAATTCCAACCTTCCAACATTTCTAAATCGTGAGACATTGTATTAGATAGTGCTGTAATTCCACTAATTCCATCTGTGACATAATTACCCATATTAGGCAGGGATCCATCGTAATCTGCAAGAGCTAACCTTACTTCATTAATAGAGGCTTTCCAGGTTTTCCAAACGAATTGCTCGCCATTTTCAAAACCATTAAACATTCCAGGATCATTACCGTAAACAGTTAATGTATTTGTGATTCCTGTGTACTGCATCTTTCCTGCACAATAATACAGATCATCATCTGCTAAATAGAAAACTCCAACATAATCTCCTACTTCTATAGGAGAATCGTTAATTGTGATATTTGCAGTTGATGGAATAAGCACAATGTGATTATTTGAAGTTACTTCAACATCCCAGTTTGGCTCTGTAGGAACTGGGTACAAACAAGATTCATCATCGGTATTCGCCAATTCGTTATAATTTAATGCCTCTATATTGGTACAACCATAAACATAAGCAATACACGAATCGTCCTCAGAATTTGCTTCTTCGTTAAAATTCATCGCAGTTGCATCTGTACATCCGTAAACTACACCAATACATGATCCATCATCAGAATTTGCTATTGAATTGTAATTGATTGCTTCAGTATTAATACAACCAAAAATTGGAGCAATACACGAACCATCATCTAGAATAGCGTCTGAATTATAATTATATGCTGTAATATCTGTACAACCAGGAATTATACCATCAACAACTACAGTTGCATTTGCAATAAAGCTTCCCATAATTGTAGCAACCGTTAATGAAACTTCATATGTTCCGTTTTCTTCGTAGTAGTGCATAGGTTCTGAAGCTCCAGTATAATTAGTTCCGTCTCCCATATTCCAATAATAGTTATTAGGATTTGGAATATTATTAATTATTGCCCAGAAGTGGTAATTAGATCCGGCTAATACTTCCCATTGAATAATTACAAGAGAAGTATAGTCACAAGAACCATCCTCAGAATTTGCACTAGGGTTAAAATTAAATGCCTCAGGATCCGTACAACCATTAATAAATGCAATACAAGAATTGTCTTCGATATTTGCAATAGGATTGTAATTTGAAGCTAAAGGATCGGTACAACCTTCAACAATACAAGAACCATCTTCGTTTGTAGCTTCTTCGTTAAAGTTTAATGCATCAGGATTGGTACAACCTGAAATTATACAAGAACCATTATCGGTATTCGCCACTTCATTAAAATTATCAGCTTCTAGGTTTGTACAACCAAAAGTTACAGGAACACAAGAATCATCATCTATAGTTGCAGTTGGATCGTAATTAAAAGCAGTGATGTCTGTACAACCAGGAATTTCTGTTATACTTTCTTCTCCTGTTGTAAAACTTAAAGTTTCACTAAAATCAGAATTTCCACACGGACTATTCGACATTACATTCCAAAAGTATTCTGTTTCTGCATCTAATAAAGAACCTAAAGAATAAGAAGGATTTTCTATATCTGTTAATGTTTGTACAATATTATCAAACTCTAAGTCTGTAGCAATTTGCAAAGTGTAAGAACTCGCGTTATCTGAAGCATTCCATGTAAAAGTAGGTGTTAAGGAAACATCTACAAGTGCAGCTGTAGGGAAAGTTAAAGTTACTTCAGCAGGAATTCCTTCGAAAACAGTAATTGATACAATTTGAAGATGTACAATATCGTCTGCCGTAGCAGTAATTTGGAAAGGATATACGCCTGCAGGAATAGGGAATGGAGAAGAAATTGTTAAAGTAGAATTATCGCCAGGACTTACATTTTCTGGATCGAAAGTTACAAGAATACCATCTGGTATATCTGCGATAGATAAATTAACTTGTGTAGCAAAATCTAAAATTGGCTCAATTTCAATATCATATATTGCCATTTCACCAGAACATATACTTAAATCTTCTGGATTAACAGAAATAGAAAAGTTAGGTTCGGTTGGCTCAATAATTTCAAAAGTATTAGAAATATTAAAGAAAATATGATTGTTTCCTTTTACCTTAATTATTGTTTGACTTGATACTAAGTTTGGGCAAATAATTACTGCAGAACCATTATTTTCGACATCTGTAGCCAACTCAATAAAAGTTAGACCATTATCTGTAGAAAGAAATATATCTACCAAATCACAACCTACGGGATCCGAATCGGTATTGGCTACATTCCACAGCACAGAATAATTATTTCCGTATTCCCAATCTTCTGTAATATTATTTACAGAAAATGCATCAGCCTCGTCTGTAACAGAAAATTGTATTTGATCGTAGCTTACACCACCACCACCGGCATTATTATCTCTTACTGTTAAACGGAATTTCATATCTCTAGCGTAATTAGGGAGGTTTTCTGCTGAGGTAGAAGTCCCAGCAACAAGATCTAACATTCTAGGAAAAACACGAGTAGGAGACTCTTCTGGAGCCCACGATCTAAATAGAGGAGCATTTCCAGAAGCATTTGTTAAGTCATCAACAACATCACCTAAATCGTATTGTTCCCAACAATAAGTTAAAACGTTAGCTGTATTTGGATCTGTACCAACACCTGTTAATTCGAATGGTGTATTCATTGGAATTGTAAAATTAGCACCTGTAGGGTTTGCATTAGAAACAGGAATAGCATTTCCAGTTTCAATTTGTTCTGCACAATCAGTAGCTCCGCCTTCTCCATTGGTATGAGAAGTTATTTCGTCGAAAGAAGCAGTATGGTAATAATCATCTGAATTTTGTTGAACATTATTAATATCACAAATTCCTGCATAAGCTAATATAGTTGTTCCAGATCCTGGTTCGTAAGCTGTAGATGGATTTCTATTTCCTCCACCACAATTCCCATTTCCACTATCACCATTAAAGGTATGATTTGCACCAAATTGATGTCCCATCTCATGGGCTACATAATCAATATCAAAGGAATCTCCTATTGGAGCATTTGTACCAGTAACACCTTTAGCTTTAAAATTAGAATTACACACACCAGGAGAAGCTAATCCACCAGCACCTGTAGAAAAGACGTGTCCAATATCATAATTTCCGTTCCCAATTAAAGCATCAATATTATCTTGGTTTTCACCTAAAATTGCACCTGCATTAGAGTTTGAATAAGGGTCGGTTGTTGAATTTGTGTAAACAATTAAATCGTTGTTTCCAACTAAATTTAATCTTACAGAAACCTCTCTGTCGAATACTAAATTAACTCTATCGAGTGTTACAACAATTGCAGCTAATGCTGCTACATCAGCAGCATCACCAGATTGATTTGCGTGAAACTGAGCATATTCTCCAGTACAAGCAATAGCAGCTCTATATACTCTAAGTACATCACCGGATTGTCCGCTTGCCATAGACTTAGCATTAGTCTGTGCAGTATTAATTACACATTCCGAATCTCTAACTTTTTGGTTGGTAGCATAAAAGTCTTCTTTAAAATACGAAATACAATACGCTGCATTATTTATACTATAAGGATCGATGTACGAAGTTCCTGATGCAGCAATTATCATTGCATGAAAGCCATTATTACTAATTGTAATACGAGCTGTAGCAGTACCATCATCTAATCCTTGAGCTAAATAAGAATGAATAGAAGGATATTTCGCAGCTAAATTTGCTGGCATAATACTAGAAGAAACAACAGCAAACTCTTGCATATCCCCTCCAGGCATTGGTAAACTAATAATTGTTGAGCTATTTCTTACATCTACCGAAAACTCTTTTGGAGCTTGGGCTAATAAATTTAAAGCTGCCTCTAAATCTATAGCATAAGTTTGGTATGAAGATGGAATTGTATAACGTTCTGAGCTAACAGAAATGTTACTTTCTACTACTTCCTCCCAAATAGTTTGAGCACTTAAACTCAAACTTGTTACGAATACAAACGATAAAAGCATGAGCTTTTTAATCAGCGTATATTTCTGTTGCATAATGTGACTTTTAAAAAATTAAATTCTATAAAATACAAGGTGTGAAGTTACAAAACAAATGCCAAAAATAATTGCTTTATATTTCCAAGCTAAATTTGATTGACTATGAGTGGTACAAGCTATTGGGAAGAACAAACTTTTTTAAAAAACATAGACTATACAATTATCGGTAGCGGTATTGTGGGCCTTACTTGTGCTCTAGAATTGAGGCGTTTAAATCCAAATTCTAAAATTATAATTCTCGAACGTGGGTTTCTTCCTACAGGAGCAAGTACTAAAAATGCAGGATTTACTTGTTTTGGTTCTCCTTCAGAATTATTAGATGATTTGAAAAACTCTAGTGAGGAGTCCGTTTTTAAACTAGTTGAAGATCGTGTAAAAGGACTTTCAAAGCTTAGGGCTTTGGTTGGGGACAAAACTATGGATTATAGAGAATATGGTAGTTATGAACTTTTTGAAGATGCAAACTTATACGATGAGTGTATTGCTAATATTAACTATCTAAACAAACAACTGCATTCTACTTTTAATGCAAATACCTTTAATGTCTTTACTAAACCTACCGAATTTGGATTTGACATTAATAGTTTACTTATAAAAAACAACTTTGAAGGACAGATAAATACTGGTTTAATGATGCAGAAGTTATTAGAACTAGTGCAGCAAGCAAATATTCAAATCCTAAATGGCTTTGAAGTGCTAAACTTTTACACAAGTAAGAATCAGTGGATGATTGAAGGAGGTCAGGCTACTTTAAAATCTAACAAGCTAATTTTATGTAATAATGCATTTGCAAAACAATTTTTTCCTGAATTCGATTTAAAACCTGCACGAGCTCAAGTATTAATTACCAAACCTATCGAGAACCTAAAAATTAAAGGTTGCTTCCATATGGATGAAGGTTATTATTATTTTAGAAATGTAGGAAATAGAGTTTTGTTTGGTGGAGGCAGAAACTTAGATTTCGATGCCGAGGAAACTTTTGAGATGTACACTTCTGAGAAAATTCAAAATCAATTATTGCACTTGTTAAAAACGAAAATCCTACCCAATCAATCTTTTGAAGTTGATCAAACTTGGGCTGGAATTATGGGTGTTGGTTCAAGTAAATCGACACATATAAAACAACTAAAAGAAGGGCTTTTTTGTGCCGTTCGTCTAGGTGGAATGGGCGTAGCCTTAGGGACAAAAGTTGGGCAAGAAGTTGCCCAACTTTCTAGTAAAAAATAGCATGTCATTTTGTCAAACCCAAAAACCAATCAAGCATAAAACGCTTAACTGACATTTTGTCAAACACTAAATGTATAGGAATGTTTGAATGAAAATATTTAAAGTTAAGTTATTGTTAATTAATAATACAATTACCTATTATTCAGGAATATATATTAATTAATTAAACCTATAATTTAACATTATTATAACATTAATCACACTTGTATAATTATGTGTTAGCAGATAATAACTGAAATTTACCACAGTATTTAAATAAAGTATTATACATTTGAAGAACACTATATAATTAAAGGATAATGCAAGAAAAATCTATTCGTAACCTACTTATATTGGCAATTATCAGCTACCTTATTTACACATTAAAAAATGTATTAAGTCCATTTTTAATAGCCTTATTTATTGCCTATTTAGTAAATCCTCTTATTACATTTATTCAAGAAAAATTAAGGGTAAAGAGAAGAGGTCTAGCGATAGCAATAGGACTCTCATTTTCTAGTTTAGTTATTGCAGGAATTACTTTGGTAAGCCTTCCAGTAGTAAATAATGAGTTTCGCAATGCGGCAACATTATTAAAAGAATATGCAGATATCATCCCTCCTATTCCATCTGAATTCCAAGATCAAGTAAACCAGTTTTTACACTCTGATCTAGCAATGGATTTTATTAATAGTAGCACCATTTCAGAAACAGTAAACAAGATTGCACCTATTATAAAAACACTCTTCAACGAATCTCTAGATTTAATAATGGGTGTTTTTGGTATTTTCTTCATTTTAATTTATCTCGTATTTATCCTTCAGGGGTATCCAATGCTAAGTAAAACGTGGATAAATTGGATTCCCTTAAGATTTAGAGCTCAAGCAAATGGAATAAGTAGCGATTTAAACGAAGGAATGCGTGCTTATTTTAGAGGGCAAGCGACCATTGCTATAATTGTTGGTGTTTTATTCTGTTTAGGATTCAGTATAATAGGGCTTCCATTAGCAATTTTAATGGGAATACTAATTGGACTACTCAACCTAGTCCCTTATTTACAAATACTTGGATTTATCCCTGCATTTCTACTTTGCATTCTTCAAAGCATGGAAACAGGGCAGAGTTTATGGACAACTATTGGTGCGGCTTCTTTGGTGTTCTTTATTATTCAGTTAATACAGGAAAGCATTTTAATTCCTAAAATCATGAATAAAGTTACAGGACTACATCCTGCTATTATTTTACTGTCGCTTTCGGTTTGGGGTAGTTTATTAGGAATAACAGGACTTATACTTGCACTTCCTATAAGCACTTTACTTTTATCGTATTACAAAAGATTTGTGAGTAGTAAAACTAAGCACTCGACTATTGAATAGACTTAGCGCACTCTTTCGACTTTGTAACAATATCGATTATAGAAACACCGTACATATAGTTTCCTAAAATAATTAAATTTGTTGGACTTGTATTTTCAATTCGCTTAACTCTATCTAAATGACCTTTTTCATATTGCGGAATTGCTTTCTCCAATAATCGAAGCTCTTGTTTGTCAATCTTAATTTCTTTTCCAAAAACCTTAGCCAAAAACAATTTGGTTTCATTTTCCAAATCCATCGTTTTTAACTTTGCAAACGTATAACGAGCACCTCCTAACATAACTGTATTCACATGAAACCCTTTTGAGCCATGTATAGGAAAGGTATTAGAATTTGCTACCATTCCTAAAACAACAGACTTTTCTTTTGAAGGAACTAAAAAGCCAAAACCATCAAAATTAAGCTGTGACTTTTGAAACTGAAAGTTTAAGACACCAACGGGAGAATAGTTAATTGCATTTAATTCTTTTGCCATTTGATCTGTAACAAAAGCACTGAGCTTATATGCTGGGATAGTAGATATTAATGAATCATAGTGGTAAGAGATTCCATTTTCGCAAACCAAAGAGGAAGCTTCAAAATTTATAGATTTAACATTTGTTTCGTAAACTATAGAATCACTGAACTCTTCTTTGAGTTTATTAACAAGTGTTTGAACTCCGTTTTTAAAACTAAACAAAGCCTTAGAAGTAATTTCTTTTGGGTAAGCTTTTGCATCTACAGAGGCAGGTTTATAACCAAACATAGATTTTATAATAGAACCTTTTCTGGCTTCTAGCTTCTTTAAAAAGGGTAAAGTAGCAGAGATACTCATTTTAGAAATATCTCCAGCCCAAATACCACTTACCATGCTATCGAAAAATAAACGTCTTAAATCCTCTCCAAAATGCCTATCAACAAATTCTGCTATAGTTTCATCATCTTCAACTTTTTCTGCTTTTAAATCCTTTAAAAACGCTTTTAATATTAAACCTAAATAGGGGGATCTTAAAAATGAAAATAATGAATGTGGTAAAATCTGCAATTTATTATCGTGATAGAGATACCGTTTTTTTGCTTTATCATCAGCAAAAACCAATTCATCCCATAAACCTAAATCCTCAACCATTTCTAAAACAAGCTGACCATTTCCTTTTGGACGAACACCTCTAGGGCCCCATTCTACAGTGCAATCCCCAAACTCATTAGACGCTATAACTCCGCCAGAACTTTTCAGGTCTTCTAAAATTATTAATTCGGCTGTAGGATGATACTTTTTAAGGTAATACGCAACCGACAAACCTGTAATGCCTGATCCTAAAATGCAAATTTTCGACATACTATAAAGTTATAACGCCATGAATTTTCGAAGCTTTCTCGTACACTGAAATAATTTCATCAGGACTAAGCATTACTTCCTTAACTGAAATTGAAATAAAAGCTCCTTTTGAAGATTCTTTTCTAATAATTTCGGCCTTTTCAGGCTGAAATAAACTTTCTATTTGAGCGATTTTCTGTAAATCTGACTTCACTATAAACTTAAACATATATACGCTAGGAAAGCTTAACTCGCCAAGACGTTCACGTAAACTATCAAAATCCATGTTCATAAAATAATTTTAAACAAATTTACAAAGCTTATTAAAACACAAGGCAAAGGTCGGGCTTTTTTATAAATTTGTTTTTATGATAAAACGCATTGCCATTTCAGGTGCTCCAGGAACTGGAAAAACAAGTCTAATAGAAGGACTCTCTATGCATGGATATAAATGCCACGCTGAAGTTTCGAGAGAAATTATTGCTGAACAATTTAAAATTGGTGGAGATATTACTCCATGGAAAGACCTAGACGCTTTTAGCGAACTCGTAATTGACGAGCGAATAAAGCAATTTAAACAAGCAAAAGAAGAAATAGAATTTTTCGATAGAACTATTATCGACTCCTTTGCTTACTTATTAAAGGATGCTTTACCAATCACAAACAAATGGGATGGCTTGGCAAAAGAGTATCGGTATTCGAAAACAGCTTTTATTACACCTCCTTGGGAAAGTATTTATAAAAGTGATTCTGAACGAATGGAAGATTTCGAAACAGCTACTTCTATACACGAATTCATGATTAAAGCTTACGAATTATACGATTACGAAATTGTATTAATTCCTAAAGTGAGTGTTTCTGAAAGAATAAAATTTATACTTAAACATATTGAGTACGCTAGATTTACATAAACTACTTAAAAAATACTGGGGCTTCGATTCATTTCGACCAAAGCAGGAAGAAATAATCAATAGTATTTTAGAGAAAAGAGATACCCTTGCTCTGCTACCAACTGGTGGAGGGAAATCTATGTGCTATCAAATTCCTGCACTTGCATCAAAAGGAGTCTGTATTGTTATTTCTCCTTTGGTAGCATTAATGAAGGATCAAGTTTCTCAATTAAAAAAACGCAATATTAAAGCCATTGCATTAACTGGCGGCATGCGACATTCTGAAATTGACATCGCATTAGATAATTGTGTTTATGGGAATATAAAACTCCTTTATTTATCACCAGAAAGATTACAGTCTGAGATTGTTTTAGAACGTATTCAAAAAATGAATATTAGTTTAGTTGCGGTAGATGAAGCTCATTGTATTTCTCAGTGGGGGTACGATTTTAGACCCTCTTATTTGAATATTGCAGAAATCCGCAATTTAATTCCTAAGGCACCAATTTTAGCTCTTACAGCCACAGCCACTAAAGAAGTGACGGCAGATATACAAAAGAAACTAAACTTTAAGAATGCCTTAGTTTTACAAAATAGCTTTAACAGAAGTAACCTAGCTTATATGGTTTTAGAAGAAAATCATAAAATGGATAGGCTACAAAAAATGCTTACACGTATAAAAGGGTCTTCTATAATATATGTAAGAAGTAGAAAAAGAGCTTATGAGTTAAGTTCGGAACTTAACTACATTGGTATAAAATCACTTTACTACCACGCAGGATTATCTTCGGATGAAAGAAGTGAAAATCAAGAAAAGTGGATGAATAATTCTGTACGTGTAATGGTGGCTACAAACGCTTTTGGAATGGGAATAGATAAACCAGACGTACGCTTAGTAGTTCATCTACAGAATCCAAATAGTTTAGAGGCGTATTTTCAAGAAGCAGGTAGAGCAGGTAGAGATGGATTAAAATCGTTTGCAGTTAATTTATACCAGAAATCGGATTTAGAAACAGCTTTAAGTAGGTTTGAAGAAAATTATCCATCCTCCAAAGAAGTTCGACTTATTTACCAAAAGCTTGCCAACTACTTACAACTAGCCATTGGTGATGGATACGAACAGACCTATGATTTCTCGATTGATGAATTTTGTGAACACAATAAATTATCCTCTGAGAAATGCTTAAAAGCATTTAATATTCTAGAAAAAGAAAATCACCTTAAATTTGAAAGCTACAACAGTCAGTTGTCAACGCTACAAATTATTGTTCACGCATCTGTAATAATAAACTACCAAACAAACAGCACTAAAAAAAGTGAATTATTACAATTAATACTTCGAGTATATCCCAATATTTTTGATGAACCCGCAGAGATTCATGAACGTAAATTAGCACTTCAAATAAACAAAGACAGTAATTATATACATAAAACTTTAGGACAACTAAGTCAAGAAAAAGTTATAGACTACAAACCTCGAAATAACCGAGGTAGTATAACTTACATCTCAGCTCGTCATGAAAGCAAACATCTACCATTAGCCAAAACACATTTTGAAGAAAGAAAAAAATTATTAGTAGGTAAACTAAAAAGCATGAATGACTATACCTCTAATTCCGAAGTCTGCAGATCTAGAATTCTACTAGATTATTTTGACGAGAAGAATAGTAAGGACTGCGGTATTTGTGATGTGTGTGTGTCTAAAGAAACGAGTACAAGTGATTTTAAAAATAAAATTAAAGAAGAACTTCTTAAGCGTTTAAAAATTAAACCAATTTACATTAGTACTTTTGTGGCACAATACAGCAAACTAAAAGAGCTTGTTATTATTGAAGAAATAAAACAACTTCTTGAAGAAAATATCCTTACCAAAAATGGTGATAAAATAGAATTGAATGAATAGCGAAAAGAAAATTGTATTTATGGGAACGCCAAAATTTGCAGTGGAATCCCTAAAGAATGTTCACGAAAGTGGTTATAATATAGTAGGTGTTATTTGTCCACCAGACAGACCTGCAGGAAGAGGACATAAACTTAAAGCCTGTGACGTAAAAAAGTACGCACTTTCTCAAAACTTTAACATCTTACAGCCAGATAAGTTAAAAAATATTGATTTCTTAAAAGAGTTAAAATCTTTAGATGCCGATTTATTTATAATCGTTGCTTTTAGAATGCTACCAAAAGAAGTCTGGTCAATGCCAAAATACGGCACCTTTAACATACATGGATCTTTACTGCCACATTACCGTGGAGCTGCTCCAATTAATTGGGCAATTATGAATGGGGAAACTAAAACTGGAGTTACTTCATTTTTTATTGATGAGAAAATTGACACTGGTGCAACGCTATTATATAAGAATTGCAAAATAGGAGAAAATGACAATGTAGGTGACATTCACGATAAATTAATGGTTTTAGGTGCTCAATTAGCAACCGAGACTTGTGATGCCATTTTCAGTAATAATGTAAAACCTGAAATTCAAGTAGAATCATCTGAGCTAAAGGAAGCTCCAAAACTATTTAAAGACAATTGCAGAATAGACTGGACAAAAGATACATTTAGCATACATAACCATATTAGAGGACTTTCTCCTTATCCTGTAGCATGGACAAAATTTATACAAGAAGGTTGTGAAGATCTGATAATGAAAATTCACAAAAGCAATCATACAATTTGTGAACACGAGAAAGAAATTAGTGATATTGAATTCTGTAAAACAGATCTAAAAATCTACACAATAGATGGTTATATTTCAGTCATTGAAATTCAATCTCCAGGGAAAAAGAAAATGGATATAAAGTCCTTTTTAAATGGTTATTCTCTAGAAAAAGATATTAAAGCTTGTTAGGTACTATTGTCACTCATTTTTAATAAAATGAATATTTCAACCCCATACTTATCAACATTCAAGCACTCTTATTAACAAAGTGACGTATTTAATGGGTTAAACTTGCACAATCTCAACAATAGTCTATATTTGTAGAGCATTACAAAAAAATATTAATTTTCAACCTTAAAAACTGTTTACTTATGAACAAGTCTGAATTAATCGACGCTATGGCCAGCGATGCTGGAATTTCTAAAGCTGCTGCAAAATTAGCGTTGGATTCTTTTACAGAATCTGTAGCCGGAACTCTTGCTAAAGGTGATAAAGTTGCCCTTGTTGGTTTTGGATCATTTTCAATTTCAGCTCGTGCTGCTAGAGAAGGTCGTAATCCACAAACTGGTAAAACTATTCAAATCGCTGCTAAGAATGTTGTAAAATTCAAAGCTGGTGCTGATTTAAGCGGAAAAGTAAACTAATTACTTTTTTACCAAAATAAAAAAACCCCGCAAATGCGAGGTTTTTTTTGTGCCCAAATTTAAATATCTAAATGATTCTTTAAGTTGTTTGAAATGTTTAAGAAAATGAGTAAGAACCAATTTTTCAGGTCGTATATTTTAATTGATACTCAAATTTAGATAAATTGTAAATTTAAAACATCCCCTTACTAGAAATCTTACTTATTCCTAAAAGGCGATCGTAGCCATAATCGTAATCGTATAAATATACAAATACATAGTAATCTTGACTCGTTTGGAAATAATCGCCATCTACCAGAGTTTGACTAGGGATTTGAGATTCTTCAGGCACAAACAAATAGGTATAATTATAATAGCCCTGTTTGAGCAATAATGAGGTTTCATAACATTCAGCTTCTTCATTATAATTAAGTTTAGCCGAATTTTCTATACTCCAATTGGTAAGAGCTCCATATATATATAAAGATCCCTTATCAACAAAAGGCTTCTGCTTTAAACAAAAATTTACCCAAACATAATCAGCTTCTGTATTATTATTGTTTCGCTCCATTATGTTGGGAACATAGTAACCTTCTATATCCTGGTAAAAACTATAAGACTGATTTCCCCATGGGTAATCTGGGTATAAAAATACAATATCTGTAGAGTCGTGAATTATATTCTGTACACGCTCTGTGAAGAACCGCACACTTTTAGTATCGAAAAAACGGTACTCATTTCCTGCTTTAAAACTAGACTCATTATCGAAATCGTATATTAATTTTTTTTTCTCTACAAAACTTGGCTGTAAATCTGTAATCACCTTATCCCATCTATGTCCTTGGTAAATAGCAATAGTAACATCCTGAATAGGATTTACATAATCTACATTTGTAAAATTAACAGTTAAGTCAATTTCGTGTTCACTAAAACGAGTACTAGCAAAAGTAGCCTGTTTAATAGCAGCACCAACCAAAAGCTGTTCACTATAAACCATAAAACGCTTGGTAAATAATACTTTATTTTTGGCATCAGGGTTGTAAACTGTTATTATATAATTGCCAGATTTGGTAAATGTAAAATCTTCGTTTGGAAAAATTAATTCATAGTGAACATAAGACTGTTTCGTGTTAAAAGAGAATTCGTAGTTGTTAATATAGTTTTCATAGAATCCGGACAAATACTCACTAGGGTGTAAATCTGAAACGGTCCAATTGGCATTACAATGACGGATACCGTACATATAATCTTGAGCATTAAAATCTAAATCGTCGAATTGTAAACGCAAAGCTTGACCAGAACCAAGAGCAATTAACGGAAAATCCAGCAGCGATTCAAAGGGAGTAAGCATACATGTACGTACCTTATTATAATGAATAGAATCTTGTAAATACAAGCCAGACTCCCACTCTGGCTGAGCATCAGCTTTATAAAAAAGTAGGATTACAAAAACATAAAACACAGAAAATAAACCTTTCATTGTAGTAGCTATTTAATAGCTTAAAATTACATTTTATTTTATCTTTGAAACAATAAACACTGAAGACTTATATTTATTCATTCTAAATAAAATAAGACTACTGATTTAGACCTTTTAAATTCATACTTTTGCCATTCAAAATTTAGGATTAATCAATCTCTCATAATAGGCATGTCTAAAGACATTCGTATAAAAAAAGGCATAAGCATTAAGCTGACAGGTTCAGCTGATCGTGTATATGCCAATATTCCAACTTCGGAATATTTCGTTGTAAAGCCGAGCGATTTTATTGGGTTAACACCAAAACTAGCAGTTAAAGTTGGTGATAAGGTACAAGCAGGAACTTCTTTATTTTTCGATAAGGAAAACCCTTCTGTAGTTATCACATCTCCTGTAAGTGGTGAGATCTCAGAAATTCGCCGTGGTGAAAAAAGAAAAATTCTTAGTGTGGTGATAAAAGCTGATGCTGAAATCACTTATAAAGAATTCTCTAAAGCAGAAGCAAAAGAAGTATCGCGTGAGCAAATCATTGAACAGATGTTAGCTGCCGGTGTTTGGCCATTTGTACGTCAGCGTCCTTACGCTGTTATTGCAAATCCAGCCGATATGCCAAAGGCAGTATTTATCTCTGCTTTCGACACCTCACCTTTAGCTTGCGATAGTGACTTTATTTTACACGGTATGGAAAAAGAATTCCAAGCTGGATTAGACATCGTATCAAAACTTACTAAAGGTACAACGCACCTAAACATCGACGGAAATTCAAATTCTTCATCGGTATTTACTAATGCTAAAGGTGTACAGATAAACAATGTCTCTGGACAACATCCTGCTGGAAATGTAGGTGTACAAATTCATCATATAGATCCTATTAATAAAGGAGAAGTTGTTTGGTATATGTACCCACAAGATGTTATTGCTATAGGACGTTTATTTAGCCAAGGTAAATACGACGCTACCCGCTTAATAGCTTTAGCTGGTTCACAAGTACAAAAACCTCGCTACTATAGAAGTATGCAAGGTGCTTCTATTACGACAATGACAAAAGGAAATATTAAGGATGGTGAGAGCCGTTTTATTAGTGGAAATGTTCTTACAGGAAATCATATTACTGAAGATGGAAACTTAGGTTTCTACCACAATGAAGTTTCTGTTATTCCAGAAGGTAAAGAACAAGATTTCTTAGGTTGGTTACTTCCTGGTTTCAACAAGTTCTCATTATCTAGAACTTTCTTCTCTTGGATTAATCCAAAGAAAGAATACGCTATCACTGCCAACATGAACGGTGAAGAACGCGCTTATGTCGTTACTGGACAGTACGAAAATGTATTGCCTATGGACGTATACCCTCAGCACTTAATAAAAGCAATTATGATTGGTGATATTGAGTTGATGGAGAATTTAGGAATTTATGAAGTTGCAGAAGAAGATTTCGCTTTATGTGAATTTTCGTGTACTTCTAAAATACCTGTTCAAGAAATTCTTCGTGAAGGTTTAGACTTGGTAAGAAAAGAATGTAGCTAAAGACAAAACCATGAAATTATTCAAGAATATACTAAATAGCGTAAAGCCTCATTTCGAGAAAGGTGGGAAACTTGAAAAGCTATATCCAGCTTACGACGCTTTTGAGACTTTCTTATTTGTTCCTGATCACACATCTCAATCTGGATCTCATATTCACGATGCAATTGATCTGAAAAGAACAATGTTTAGCGTTATTTTAGCTTTACTTCCAGTATTAATCTTTGGAATGTGGAATATAGGGTACCAACATTTTATTGCATTAGGGAATATGCAACCCGATACTATCGAGGCATTCATCTATGGAGCTGTAAAGGTTCTTCCAATGATTATTGTTTCCTATGGTGTTGGTTTAGGTATTGAATTTGCATTTGCTATTTCTAGAGGACACTCAGTAAATGAAGGGTATTTAGTTACAGGTTTACTAATCCCAATGATCATGCCAGCAGACCTTCCTCTATGGATGTTAGCTATATCTGTTGCTTTTGCAGTTGTGATTGGTAAAGAAGTTTTTGGAGGAACGGGAATGAATATAATGAA
>DKGK01000041.1 GCA_002453265.1 Flavobacteriales bacterium UBA6772
TATATATCTGTTAAATGCCATGGCAGCACTACGAGCAAATACCATACATAAGATTACAAAAGCTAATTTATCCCAGCCAAAAGAGTATTGATCTTTACTTACTGCTAAGGTAAATCCTACCATTGCAAAGGGTAGAGCAAAAATTGTATGGCTAAATTTTACGAGCGATAAATAACTTTTCAGCATGTATATAGTTTTGCAGCAAACTTACAAAATCGATTGATTAAGATTCCCTATCTTGCTTCAAAAATAAATTCAATGCATGCATCTTATTTAAAGAAGGTTAACAATAGTTTCTTATATAGTTTATTCTTAATTCAGAAACTTCCAATTGCTTGGATTTCGGGTTTAAAAGTTGCTGGCGTAACTAAGGATAGCGCCAAGGTCAATATCAAATTCAAGTATTTAAACAAGAACCCATTTAAATCTATGTATTTTGCTTGTCAGGCTATGGCAGCAGAAATGTCTACAGGATTATTAGCTTTAGGTTGTTTAGATGCACAATCCGAAAAAGTATCTATGTTAGTAATCGACCTAAATTGTTCTTTTACAAAAAAAGCAATTGGTACAATTCAATTTGTTTGTGAGGATGGAGCGAAAGTTAAAGCATGTATTGACGAAGCAGTGGAAACAGGTAAAGGTGTAGTTTGTGTTATGCAGTCTAAAGGTTTTAATGAGGCAGGAGATTGTGTTTCTACTTTTAATATTAATTGGACTTTTAAAAAGAAATAAATATAATTACTAAAAAGCCCCTTTATACAATTGTATAAAGAGGCTTTTTAAATTTTAGATATTGAGGTATTATTCGTTTATAACACCCATGCTACAGAATTTTTCAATTCTTGTTTCAATTCTATCTTGAGCGTCTAGCTTTAATAAATCCTTCAGTTGCTTATTAATTACCTTACGTACATTTTCGTAAACTACTTCTGGATTGTAATGAGCACCTCCAAGGGGCTCTTTAATAATAGCGTCTATTAATTTATTAGACAACATATCTTTAGACGTCAGCTTTAAAGCTTCGGCAGCTATCTGCTTATAGTCCCATGATCTCCATAAGATAGATGAGCAAGACTCTGGAGAAATTACAGAGTACCATGTATTTTCTAACATAAATACTTTATCTCCAATACCAATTCCTAAAGCTCCACCAGAAGCACCTTCACCAATAATAATACATATAACAGGCACTTTAAGCTGACACATTTCCAGCAGGTTTCTTGCAATTGCTTCTCCCTGTCCACGTTCTTCCGCTTCTAAACCAGGATAAGCACCAGGTGTGTCTATAATAGTCACAATAGGCTTATTGAACTTCTCTGCCATTTTCATCAAACGCAAAGCTTTACGGTAGCCTTCAGGATTCGCCATACCAAAGTTTCGGAATTGTCGAAGTTTGGTGTTTTTTCCTTTTTGCTGACCTATAAGCATGACAGACTGCCCGTCTATAGTTCCCCATCCACCAATCATAGCCTTATCGTCTTTCACATTTCTATCGCCGTGAAGTTCGATAAAGTCACCTTTAGTTAGTGCTTCTATATAAGCTAGAGTGTAGGGTCTGCAAGGATGACGAGAAATTTGTACTTTCTGCCATGCGCTAAGCCCACCGTAAATTCCTTTACGAAGGGTAGCCAATTTTTTTTCGATGTCTTTAACCGTTCTAGTAACATCGGCATCGGTATCTTTTCCAAGTTGAACAGCTTTGTTTAATTGCTCTTCTAGTTCAACGATTGGTTGTTCAAAATCGAATCTTTCCATAGTAACAAATTAGTGGTGCAAATTACAATAATTCACTTTTGAAGCTTAATAAATAACTACAATTATTACATTTGAGCCAAGAATTTATACAATGATACTATTTCCACCATCTAAGCTCAATTTAGGTTTGCAAATAATTGCAAAACGGAATGACGGCTACCACAATTTACAGACTGTTTTTTACCAGTTTCCGTTAAATGATGTCTTAGAAATCTTAAAAGATGCATCTTTAGGTCATGGAACCTGCAAATTTAGTTCAACCGGATTATTAATTCCTTCAGGACAAAACTTATGTGAAAAAGCATATTTTCTACTCCATAAAGACTTTAACTTACCTGGCGTTAAAATATTTCTTCATAAAATTATTCCTATGGGTGCAGGTTTAGGTGGAGGGTCGTCTGATGCTGCTTATGCACTTCGTATATTAAATTCGCTATTTGATTTAAAAATAAGTTCAAATAAATTGATGGAATATGCTCTTGAACTTGGTAGCGACTGTCCTTTGTTTATTCAAGATTACCCTCAGTATGCAACAGGTAGAGGAGAGGTTTTAGAAGAAGTAAGTGTAGACTTAAAAGGAATATATCTTTTAATAATCAATCCAAATATTCATATTTCGACTAAAGAAGCTTTTGCTGAGATTCAGGCTAGCCAAACAGAACCTTGTAAACATATAGTATTACAAGATATAAGCACTTGGAAAGAAAATTTGTCGAATGATTTTGAAGATTCTGTTTTCCCAAAACACGTTGTACTAAAAGAACTCAAATCTAAACTATACGATTTAGGTGCAGACTATGCTGCAATGAGTGGGAGTGGATCTACTCTATTTGGACTATTTACCGAAGAACCCAAATTAGATAGCTTTCCAAAAGATTATTTTGTGTGGATGAACAAACTCTAACGGTTTGCTTTTCGGAATAAATAATAAGCAAAGGCTCCAAACAATATATTGGGTAACCAAATGGCAAAAATAGGACTCAAGTCGCTGTTTGTTGTAAAGGTAATAGACACCTTTTGGAATAAGATAAACAGTGTTGTTAACACAAATCCGTAAACCAAATTCACGCCAATTCCTCCTCTTTTTTTATGAATCGCTAAACTAAAACCAATTAAAGTTAGTATAAAAGTCGTGAAAGGGGTAGCGTATCGTTGGTATAAATCCAAATAGTAATAATGTAAGTTTTCGGCTCCTCGCTCTTTTTCTTTAGCTATAAATTTATGAAGCTCAGGTAAGGTCATTAAGTTGGTGCTGTTTTTCTGATAAACAAGCTCCTCGGGTTTAAAACCAAAATCTTTAAACTGACTAGAACCTCTTTCTATACTTTCTCCATCAGCTTCTAAAATTCTATAATTATAACTCTCTGCCAACCATTTCTGTTCCAAGGTATCCCAACTAATAAAATCTGCTTTGTATTTTGACGCTAACTGATATTCTTTAAAAACCTCATGTGTAAAACGAAAACCTTTTTGTTTACCCGTATTATAACTCTCTAAGTATATATAGTTATCTGGACTTATTTGCCGGTGTATATTTTTATAGCGCTCGTTCTTTTTAAAACGAATGTATTCCTGCTCAAACTCTAAACGAGTTTGATTAGTACTCGGAAGCACCCAATTATTTAAGAAGAAAGAAACTCCTGCTATTACTAAGGCTCCAACAAAATAAGGGTAAAGCACTCTTTTTAAACTTAAGCCACAATTTAAAATAGCTACTATTTCTGTATTATTAGCTAGTTTAGAAGTGCTTATTATTACAGCTATAAAAGTAAATAAAGCACTAAACAGTAATCCATAATGAATTATGAAGTTAAAATAATAATCGCTTAAAATAGCATCTAGTGGAGCTTCTCTTCTGTAGAAATCGTCAATTTTTTCGGATACATCAAATACTACTGATATCAATAAAATGAGAACCAGCGTAAAGGTGAAAGTTCCTAAGAACTCTTTTAATATGTATCGATCTAACTTTTTCAATTATAAACGTAAGCTCATTTTCTTAACCATTACTTCTTTCCAATCGTAAAAAGTACCGTCTAAAATTCTTCTTCTAGCTTCTTTAACTAGCCATAAATAGAAACCTAAATTGTGTAGCGTAGCAATTTGCTTTCCTAACAATTCATTAGCTGCAAATAAATGACGCAAATAAGCTTTAGAGTAAGAACTGTCAACAAACGATTCTCCATTAGGGTCTATAGGAGAGAAATCTTTTTGCCATTTCTGATTCTTAATGTTTATTGTTCCTTCGCTAGTAAATAACATCCCATTTCTAGCATTACGAGAAGGC
>DKGK01000094.1 GCA_002453265.1 Flavobacteriales bacterium UBA6772
TTTTTTTAAACATAATAAAAAATTATTATTCATGAAGTTATTTCCAATTTGTATCTTTCTTTTAAATTTTTCTTTTTTAATAGGGCAAAACAGTATTGATCTGAATTCCCTACCTGATGTAGAAACTTATACAGTTGTAAGGACAAATCCAACAGCTGATACTGTTATTATTGCATTACATGGAGGGCCAACAGATATGTTATATTCTGGGTATTTTGAATTTTTTGAAGGTATTCCAACATTTTCGGTTGTAGAAATGGAACAATATACACATCAACATCCAGAAATTTTTTCTGATTTTTCGATGACTTTAGAAGAGGCGATTATTTATAACGATTCTACTATAGCTCTCTTGAAAAAGGTAGTTAATCATTATAATAATCTTGATAAAGAAGTAGTTCTTTTAGGACATTCTTTTGGAGCATTTATCCTAAGTGAATATTTAGACGATTATGGTAATGAGGACTTGCATAGAATTATTCCGATGGCAGGAAGATTAAATATGAATGATCAAATTTGGAATACTTTTGCGGAGGGTTTTCATGCGGAATTTTCTGAATACGATGGATTGACGATAATTTTTGAGCCAGAGATAAATGACCCAAGTGAATGGGCAAATCGGCAACTAAAGGCAGGTATGGCTTATAACCGTTGGGTTGACAGTCTAGCAACTTTAGATTTGACTAATCTAATGTATGTCTATGCTGAATACGATCTACCGGTTGGACGTTTGCTCGATGACGAACTTGATATGTTAGCAGCTACTGGAGCTTCAGTTCTAATGGTGCCTGAAGGTGACCATGGATCTATGTTGGCCTTACAATACATGAATCAAGTCCTTGATTTTATACAAGAAAATAGTGTTGTAAGTGTTTCAGAGACAATTTTAGTAGAAGCAGATGTCAATATGTATCCAACCATTATTAATAACAACTTAATAGTAGATTCAAAAAAGAATGGAGTCATAAGAATACATAGTATTGGAGGACAGTTAGTTTTGGAAAAATATTTACAATCTGGATTAAATAATCTTACACTGAATAACCTTATTTCAGGTATTTATGAAGCTTCCTATATGACAATTGACAATGAGTGGAAAAGTCAAAAGTTAATAGTAAAATAATAAAAAGAAACTAAATAAAAGCTCATTTGTTTCCAAGAGCTTAAAGAAAAAAATCATCCGAATTTGGAGAACCAAAAACAAAGAAAATTATTCTAATATTAGTAGATTAATACATTTGTAGAGAATAACAAATAAATTAAAAAATGAAAACAATAACTTTACTTTTAGTGCTCATTATTTCTGCTCATTTAAATGCACAAATAGCAGAAATTCCTTTTGAGTTAATAGATGATGGTTTAATCCTACTTGATGTTACCATTAATGACAATACTGAGGCTAGTACTTTTCTATTTGATACTGGAGCCACATCAGATTTATTAGACTCTACAACGGCTAATAAGCTAGGGTTAAAAGCAAATTACAAACAAGATGTTTCGGGTACTGGCGGATCAAAATCCTATGACATTATCCTAAATCAAAAACTAACGCTTCAAAATAAAATTGAAATAGATAGTACTCATTTAGTGCTTACTGACTTAACTAAATTTAAAGATGCATTGGAAAGAAAATTTGATGGGATTATCGGATATAGTCTGCTCAAGAAATACATTACAAAAATTGATTATGAAAATAAGAGAATACTTTTATATAATAAGATTGAAAATGTAAATATTACTGGGTACAAAGCTGTTAATTTTAAATTTGAAAATGGGATCACTATTCCCCAATTCGATATTTCTGTTACTTTAAGAAATGAAGAATCATATACTGGTAAAATTTTATTTGACAGTGGGGCAGGTCTAACATTACTTATAAATACACCTTATAATGAAGAAAATAAATTAAGTGAAAAAGCTGGCAAAAGTCTAATTTAAAAATCTGAAAACTTACACGGAGAATCTATTTCCGAAGATATCGAAATCAAATCAATGAACATTGGCGGATATCAATTAAATGAGATGGTTGTTTCAATAGCAAACGATAAAAATGGAGTTAGTAGTTATGAAAACTACTTAGGTTTATTAGGAGCAAAAGTAATCAGTAAATTTAATATAGTTTTAGATTATTCATCCTCTACACTATACTTAAAGCCAAATAATACATTTAGCAAATCATTTGAATTTCCGCTTAGCGGAATTGGACTTAAAAAGGTTGATGAGACTATTGTAATAGATAGAATTGAGAAAACAAGCTCAGCATATAAGAAAGGCATTAGAAAAGAAGATAAACTGATTTCTGTAAATAAAGATTCTTCAGGAGACATTATTGCCTTTAGAGAGCTTTTAAAAAAAGAAGGTAATAATATTAGTCTAACAATTATTAATTCGGAAGGAGAAACAAAAAAAATAAAAATAAAATTAAAAAGATTATTATAAAACATTTGCTAATAATCTACATAAAAAATAGGCGAACTAGTAATAAAATTAAAGGTTATAGCTCTTAACAAATTAAGCGGATAACCGAAAAATTAGCACTTCAAAATCGCCTACTTTTCATATACTAACCGTTGACAAAAACAGTCAAACCTCATAATTAGTATAAGACACAAGCATCTTACGAATTAGATTCTACCATAGTAGTTGTCAAACTTGGAGTCTTCGCTACGAATTCTTCTAGAACTTTAAAGAAATTCAAAATATCTTGTTTCGTATTTGTAGCATTAATTGTTACTAACCTAATAAAGGTGTCTTCGTTAAAGGATCCAAATCCAACAACTGTAATTTGATGCTCATAAAGCGCAGTACAAAGCCTAATAGGGTCAATATTCTTATAATTAAAACAGATTGAGATTGAATCATCAAAGCTGTATAAGGTATAATCGCTGTTTTTTCTAAGGTATTCACGAGCTACATCTGCCAGATTGAATTGTTGATCTACAATATGATGCAACCCATTTGTTCCAACAGACTTCCAGAGTGTCCAGAATTTTAAGGCATCATTTCTCCTTCCACATTGAAAGGAAGTTTTACCTAAATTAAAATCATCACCGTCTGTTTGGTAAAGGTAATCTGCATCATTACTAAACGAGTCGTGCAAGTGTTTTTTATCCTTCACCAAAATAATAGAACAGGTTAGAGGAGTACCTAACATTTTATGGGCGTTATAGCTAAAGGAGTCTGAACGGGAAACTCCATTTACCAAATGCTTATACTCATCACTAAAGATTACACTTCCACAGTAAGCACCATCTACGTGTAACCAAATTTTATATTTCTCTGTAATGTCTGCAATTTCATCAATTGGATCGAAAGCACCCAATACAGTAGTACCAGCAGTAGCGTTTACGTAGGTTGGAATAAAACCATTGCCTAAGTCTTCAATAACTTGTTCTTCCAGTTTAGTAGGAAGCATTTGCCCTTTTGAATCTGCTTGAATATATCGGATATTGTTTCTTCCAATACCGGCAAAACTTACATTTTTAGCATTCGAGTAATGGGATTCTTTAGAAGTATAAACTACCAATGGTTTAGTCGAACCTTCTAGTTTACACTGAGGGTCTTTAGCATCTCTCGCCATTACTAAGGCCATATAATTACTCATAGATCCACCTGTTGGGAAAGTACCATTACTTTGAGAGCCGTAACCGATAAGGTTACAAGATTGTCTTATAATTTCTTGTTCTATTCCAACTTGCGGTCCTGCTACCTTATAAGTATACATACTGTTATTCAGCATCACGGCTAGTAAATCGCCCAAAACAGCCTTACTTTGCCTACCACCAAAAAGTTGGTTGAAGAATAATTTAGTAGCGGTTTTAGGAGTAGAAATAAGTACATCTTTGAGTACTTGCTTAAACTCCTGGTCAACCATAGCACTATCATTTAAAGATAGATCAATAGAATCGTAAAGAGCATTTGCTTCTATTCTATCGGCTACAGGATGTTTTTTTTCCTCATTAAGTAAGACTTCAACTAATTCGTTAAACAGACCTAAATCACTATTTATATCAGACATGTAATTTATTTATTTTTAATTTTATACGAATTAGCAGTGGTATTATAGCCCATAGATTTAGGTATAAACTTACCCAAGTCTGCATCGAATGCATTGCAAGTACGAATAGGTTTTGCATATAAATGCATAGTCATACTTCTGGTGTTAGATCGATTTTCTAAACTGTGGTATCCCATAAAATCAATCATATAACTTACACCTCCAGCAGATGATATAACTGAATCAATGGCGTCCAATTTACCTATAGCATCTACTTTATAGATCGTTTCTCTAAATTCACCTTGAATAACTTTCACCCAACATTCTTCACCACCGTGGTCGTGTATAGGGGTAATTTGTCCAGGCTCCCAACAAAGTAAGATTAGTTCAAATTTTTCTGTATTTACAATACAGTTTCTAGTGTATAAGTCATCAGACCAAGTGCAGTACTCTTTAAAAGCACTGCTAGGAATTTGAATAGATCGAATTATGTCGTTAAAGGTCGTCCTCTCTCCTTCTGAAAGAGCAGAAATTAAATCGTCTAATGATTGAAGTGTAATTGTGGTGTTTTTGTTAGAATTCAAAATGGTTTATCGCTTTTCTTTGTTCATAAAATGTACAAATCCAAGGATTATGCCCTAAATTCAACACATAATTTCGATGTGTTTTACCGAAACTATTGGAGGGGCAAATATAGTGATTTTTATGTGTTTTTGAGTAATTTTACATAGTTTTATAGACAAAATGAATCCTATTTCAATTTTTTTACGCATTTTGTACGCTCTTACAAATCCTTTACGCAGTGGTTTTAAGGTTTTAAACATACATAATTTTCAATAGGTCACAAATTACTTTCATTATGATAGATCAAGAATTCGTAATCAAGATATCAGTTTTAGCCCTTTATGTTGGCGTCTTATTTCTCATTGGAATATTAGCCTCTAGAAGAATAAAAGGGATGAGCGATTATTATGTAGGCGGTAAAAACATGGGTTTCTGGGCAGTTGCTTTTTCGGCCAGGGCAACTGGAGAATCTGGATGGTTACTTATTGGGCTAACAGGAATGGGGGCTATGGCAGGGTACTCAAGCTATTGGGTTGTTATTGGGGAGCTCTTGGGTGTTTTTGTTTCGTGGCAATTTATGGCCAAAAGATTCAAAAGAAGATCAGATAATTACGGTGCGATTACTATACCCGATTATCTACAAAGTCATTTTAAATCTACAACGAATACCCTCAGAATTATTTCTGCATCAATACTAGTGCTCTTTATTGTAATATATGTAGCCTCTCAGATAGATGTTACAGGACTTGCCTTTAATTCTATGCTCGGTATTGACTATAGACTAGGTGCGTTAATCGGATTTTTCATTGTGATTACTTATATTTTTATTGGAGGATTTGTGGCTGCTGTTTGGTCAGATTTATTTCAAGGTTTACTTATGTTTTTCGGTCTTGTATTACTTCCAATTGTAGTTTGGTTTTCTATGGATCACGGAGCTGGAGTTACTGAGGGACTGAAAGCGATAGATCCAAGTCTGATACAAATAATGGGAAGAAGTGAAGATCCATGGATGAACCTATTTACAATTTTGGGTTTCTCTATGATTGGATTAGGTTTTCTTGGTTCGCCCCAAGTATATGTGCGGTTTATGTCTATAAAGAATGAACAAGAAATAGACAAAGGAAAATGGGTAGCTGTTGTTTTTACGTTACTAACTGATGCTGCTGCTGTAACTATTGGGATTCTTGCTCGTATTTATTTCACCAAAAATGGACAAGATCCTGAAGCGATTCTAGGAAACAACGGACAAGATGTACTGAGTATGGTAACTGAAAGTTTCTTACCTACATTATTAGTCGCATTGTTTGTTGCAATTGTTTTATCTGCAATCATGTCAACCATAGACTCACTATTAATATTAGCTTCTAGTGCTATAACAAGAGACTTTTATCAGAAAATATTTAAACCTCATTTGAAAGATTCAGAGCTCACAAAAATTTCTAGAATTTCGACTATTATAATGGCATTTACGGCTTTAATAATTGCTATGATAATGAACTATGTATCTCCAGACAGGCAAATATTCTGGGTTATAATTTTTGGTTGGTCTGGAATTGCAGCTACTTTTTGTCCAGTAATTATACTGACTCTTTTTTGGAAAGGTTATTCGGAAGTGGGTGCGATTGCATCAATGATCTCTGGTTTTGTATCTGTTATTTTGTTCAATTTTGTGTTTAAAGAACTGCCTACTTTTGGCGAATATTTCGTTGCACTTGATGTACTCGCTCCCTCATTTCTTGTGGCAATGATTGTTGGATTCTTTGTGTCTAAGATATATCCTCCAAGAGCTGAAGCAATAAAAATGATTGCTGAAATTGATGACGCAGCAGATGAAAACTAATTTATTAATCAGGTACTAACCTAAATTAACCCATGTTAACAACCTGTTAAGAAAAAGCTACGGTTAGAATTCTAAATTTGTTTTTGTAATAGGGTTTAGACAAGGATCAGTAAAAACTAGATTCTTTTTCGTTCTTTTCGTAGCATTTTTTCAATATTTTAAATTGGATTTACTTTTTACTTTTCTGACGTCTTTTTACATTTTATATAAATTGCAAAACCCCTTTCGAATTCTGGAAACCACCTCCAAAAACAAGCATACAAAATAAGTCTGCAGTTCTATAAAGCTTAATTTTTTCTCTCAATTAAATAACAGGTTAAAAGCACAAAATACCCGCTTTAAAATTCTACTAAGTACATTGTATATATATATAAGCTAATTTCTTATATTTGCCCCCTGGTAAACTAAAATCCTAAAAAGACTATGGAATCGATTATTATTTATATGCCAATTTTAATGGCGCTTATAGGCTTACTATATATGGTAGCCAAAAAATCTTGGGTAATGAAACAAGATGCTGGAGATGGGAAAATGAAAGAAATTTCTGACCATATCTACGAAGGTGCTTTAGCATTCTTGAAAGCTGAATACAGACTTTTAACATTTTTTGTTATTGGTGTAAGTGTTTTACTATTTATTGTGTCTACTGTTGTTCCTTCTACACACTGGTTAATTGTAATTGCTTTTATAGTAGGTGCTTTTTTCTCAGCTTTAGCTGGAAACATGGGAATGAAAATAGCTACCAAAACAAATGTTAGAACTACACAAGCTGCTAAAACGAGTTTACCGCAAGCATTAAAAGTTTCTTTTGGTGGTGGTACAGTAATGGGCTTAGGTGTTGCTGGTTTAGCTGTTTTAGGTTTAACTGTTTTCTTTATTGTTTTCTATAACTACTTTATGGGTGGTGTTTGGACAAACACCCAAGACATGACAATGGTATTAGAAACGCTTGCAGGTTTTTCTTTAGGTGCTGAATCTATTGCTTTATTTGCTCGTGTTGGTGGTGGTATTTATACTAAAGCTGCCGATGTTGGTGCCGATTTAGTTGGTAAAGTAGAAGCTGGAATTCCTGAAGATGACCCTAGAAACCCTGCTACAATTGCAGATAATGTAGGTGATAACGTAGGTGATGTTGCAGGTATGGGTGCAGATTTATTTGGTTCTTATGTTGCTACAGTATTAGCAGCAATGGTATTAGGTAACTATATTATTGAAGTAAACGACATTAACATATTTACTGGTTTTGGTTCTATCGGACCTATTTTATTACCAATGTCTATAGCAGGTGTTGGGATTGTGATTTCTTTAATCGGAACTTTATTCGTTAGTATTAAAGACAATTCAGCAAAAGAATCTGAAGTAATGGGAGCGTTAAACAAAGGGAACTGGTTCTCTATTGCTTTAGTTGCTGTTTCTTGTTATGGTTTAGTAACTTGGATGTTACCTGAAACTATGAAAATGAACTTCTTCGAAACTGGAGGGAATGTATTGAAAGACATTACTGCAATGCGTGTATTTTATGCAACTATTGTAGGTTTAATTGTTGGAGCTGTTATTTCTTCTGTTACTGAATACTATACTGGTTTAGG
>DKGK01000090.1:0-1922 GCA_002453265.1 Flavobacteriales bacterium UBA6772
GAAATGGGTGGTATGCGTGGTGTAATGCACTATTTACAACGCACAGCTGTTCAAGGTCACCCAACAAGTATCACTAAGGTTACCAATGTGTTTCAATACGGAGCAAAACAAATAGAAAAGAATGTTCACGTTTTCCGTAAGCATTTTGAAGAGTTAGAAATTGGAGAAACGGTATTTACACATAAGAGAACCATTACAGAAGGAGATATCGTAAACTTTGCGAATGTTTCTTGGGATCATTTCTATGCACATACAGATGTTACTTCTTTAGACGGAACAATTTTCGAAGAAAGAGTAGCACACGGATATTTCATACTTTCTGCTGCCGCAGGATTATTTGTAGATGCTAAAAAAGGACCTGTATTATTAAACTACGGTTTAGAAGATTGTAGATTCGTAAAACCTGTTTATGCAGGTGCAACTATAGGAGTTCGCTTTACTGTTAAAGAAAAAGTAAACCAAGAGAAACGTTCGGAAGAAGAGATTTCTAAAGGAATAGTAAAGTTCTTAGTAGATGTTTACGACGAAACAGGTGAAACGGTAGCTATTGCTACAATTTTAACAATGGTAAAAAAAATTGACCAATCACAATGATAGTCAATACACCAAAACCAGCTTATGTGGCAGTAATTTTTACTTCTACCCGAACTGCTATTGAAGATGGATATGAATAAATGGATGCAGCTACTTTTGACGAAATCCAGAAAATGGAAGGCTATTTAGGATTTGAAGCTTTCAGAAATGAAAAGGGTTTTGGTGTAAATGTTTCTTATTGGAAGGATTTAAACTCCTTGATGAAATTGGAAAATAATTTACTTCATCAGAAAGTACAAGAATTAGGAATAGAAAAATGGTATCAAAATTACAAATTGCGTATTTGTACCGTTGAAAGAGATTACGAATTTTCAAGAGACTAAAATGGGAAATCCAATAGAACAAGGTGGCGTAAATGTATCCATCGATAATAGCATTGCAAGTATAGAATTTCATCATCCTTTAAGTAATTCTCTACCCGGAAAAGTACTGCAAGAATTAGCCAATACGATTACCGAAATAGGAACAAATGATGCTGTTACAGTAATCATTTTAAAAAGTGCTGGCGAAAGAGCTTTCTGTGCTGGTGCCTCTTTTGATGAACTAATAAGTATTGATAATTTAGAAACTGGAAAAGTATTTTTTAGTGGATTCGCCAACGTAATTAACGCAGCACGTAAATGTCCGAAATTGATTATCGGACGTGTACAAGGAAAAGCTGTAGGTGGTGGTGTAGGAATGGCTTCGGCTGTTGACTATTGTATGGCAACTAAATTTGCTTCGGTAAAACTGAGCGAGTTGGCTGTAGGAATTGGTCCTTTTGTCGTTGGTCCTGCCGTAGAACGAAAAATTGGAACTTCCGCAATGAGTCAATTGGCAATAGATGCTACAGAATGGCAAACAGCACAATGGGCTAAAGACAAAGGTTTATATACCGAAATTTTCGATTCTGTAGATGAGATGGATTCTGCAATTGAAAAACTCGCAGAAACTCTAGCAAGTTCTAATCCAGAAGCAATGCAGATGTTAAAAACTGTTTTTTGGGAAGGTACAGAACACTGGGATGAATTATTAGTAGAAAGAGCTGCTATGAGTGGTAAACTTGTCCTTTCAGACTTTACACGAAATGCCATCAATAAATTCAAGAAAAAATAAAAATGGCTAATAAAGCGATCGATAAAAAGACCTTACAAGAAGCCTATAAACTGATGAGTACTGCACGTGCTATGTCAGATTTATACGAAGCTAATGTATCTGTTACAGGTAAATATGTACACGCTACTTCTCGTGGTCACGAAGCAATTCAGTTGGCTATGGGTATGCAATTACTCCCACAAGATTGGGTTTCGCCTTACTACCGCGACGACTCCATTTTATTAGGTATAGGA
>DKGK01000090.1:2187-2876 GCA_002453265.1 Flavobacteriales bacterium UBA6772
TTACTCCCACAAGATTGGGTTTCGCCTTACTACCGCGACGACTCCATTTTATTAGGTATAGGATTGCAGCCTTACGATTTGATGTTGCAATTATTGGCTAAAAGAGACGATCCTTTTTCGGGAGGTCGAACTTATTATTCACACCCTAGTTTAAATAGGGATGATATGCCTAAAATCCCACACCAATCCTCAGCTACTGGAATGCAAGCTATTCCAACAACTGGTATTGCCATGGGAATACAGTACTTAGAACAGCAAAAATTAGCGAAAGACTATGGCAAAGACATGCCCGTAGTTGTTTGTTCTATTGGTGATGCAGCTATGACAGAAGGAGAGATTTCTGAGGCATTACACATGACTGCTTTAAAACAATTTCCAATTATTTTCTTGGTACAAGACAACGAGTGGGATATTTCGGCACACGCTTCAGAAATTCGTGCAAACGATGTGTCTCAATACATTCAAGGGTTTGAAGGGATTGAACTTAGAACGATAGAAGGAAATGACTTTATAGAATCGTATAATACGGTACAAGAAGTTATAAAAACAATTCGCGAAGAACGTCGTCCATTTTTAATACACGCCAAAGTACCTCTTTTAGGACACCATACTTCGGGAGTTCGCAAAGAATGGTACCGCGACGATTTAGAAGAACACGAGCAAAGAGATCCATTACCAATATTGGTTCA
>DKGK01000024.1 GCA_002453265.1 Flavobacteriales bacterium UBA6772
TCATCAATAACGTGCATTTCTTTAGACTGATCTTGCATGTGGAAGTTCTCAGTTTTCTGAAGTAACAATTTAGTTCCTTCTTCTGCCAAGAATTTAATCATTGCATTATTTTTCGGTAAACCTCTAAAGGCTCTAAGCAATTTCTTACCAGCAGCATCTTTATCGCCAGCAGAAAAAAGTTTTTTAGCTTCAGACAATTCCGAGGTAACCAATTTTTTCTGTGTATCGTACAGGAGTTGAATTTGAGGTTTAAGTTCGTCAAATTCGTGTATATCTCCTTGTGGTACAGGACCCGAAATAATTAATGGGGTACGAGCATCATCAATTAAAACAGAATCTACCTCATCTACAATCGCAAAATTATGTTCGCGTTGCACTAAATCTTCTGGCGAACGAGCCATATTATCTCTTAGGTAATCGAAACCAAATTCGTTGTTTGTACCAAAGGTAATATCACAACGATAAGCGGCTCTTCTTTCTTCTGAGTTAGGTTGATGCTTATCAATACAATCTACCGACAGACCGTGGAATTGATAGAGCGGTCCCATCCATTCTGAATCACGTTTTGCTAAGTAATCGTTTACGGTAACTAAGTGAACACCTCTACCAGAGAGTGCATTTAGGTAAACAGGAAGTGTAGCCACTAAGGTTTTACCTTCTCCTGTTTGCATCTCCGCAGCTTTACCACTGTGAAGTACCGAACCACCAACTAGCTGTACATCGTAATGTACCATATTCCATGTAAGCGGTGCAGACGAAGCTGACCAGTGATTTGCCCAAATGGCTTTATCACCTTCAATACTTACAAAATCGTATGAAGCGGCTAAATCTCTGTCGAAATTTGTAGCTGTTACAGTAAGCGATTTGTTTTCTGCCAAACGACGTGAAGTCTCTTTTACAACCGCAAAAGCTTCTGGCATTATTTCTAACAATACTGCTTCCGACTTTTCGTACGCTGTACGTTTTAGTGCATCTATAGTTTTGTAGGCTGCTTCCTTTTCGGTTATAGCAACCTCTTCTTTGTCTAAAGAAGCTTGAATTGCTTTTATCTCAGCATCTTCTAGCGTAGTTGCTTTTGCAATTAGTTCTTTAAACTCTAGGGTTTTTGCTCTTAGCTCGTCATCTGACAAGGCAATAATAGCAGGACTTTTTTGGTTTACTTTATCGATTATAGGCTTTAAATCCTTTAAATCTCTAGCGGCTTTAGTACCGAAAAGTTTACCTAATATATTTTTTACACGACTCATTTTCTGGAATTTTCAACGGATAACAAATGTAAATAAAAAGCCCAAACAGAAGACTTTATTAATCGCTTTTATCAAAGCAAATTCGAAGCCAAAATTTCACAACTGACAAAGCGTCATTTATGTCTGTTTTGCCTTGGCATATACAAGCTATAATTAGACTGAAATAAATATAGGATTAGCACAAAAAAATCCCTCGATTTCTCGAGGGATGATTAATTAATATTCTTCTTCGTTCCAAAGAAAATCTTCTTCGGTAGGATAGTCAGGCCAAATTTCTTCGATAGTTTCGTAAGTATCGCCTTCGTCTTCTATAGCTTGTAAATTTTCTACTACTTCTAGGGGTGCACCAGTACGGATTGAATAATCAATCAATTCGTCTTTGGTCGCAGGCCAAGGAGCATCACTCAAATAAGAGGCTAATTCAAGAGTCCAATACATATTGTTTTGTTCAAATTTATTTTGGCAAATATAATTTATTTCACAAACTGAGCAAGTTTTTTTTCAAAAATAAGATAGAATTCAGGAGTAATAGGAGTTAAGAAGTAGAAAAAGAATACATAAGGTAGAATTAAGTAGTTAGCCGAGATAAAAAAGCAGTAAATAAAAGAGTATATAGAAGTGAAAATGTCGATCTCAAAATATTAAATCATTTACTTCTCAGGAATCCAAGGAACCTCTCTTGCATTAAGCGATTTGCTAAGAAACCGTGCTAAAACAAACAAATAATCTGAAAGCCTGTTTAAATACTGAATCACTAAGGAATCAATTTCATGCTCTTCTGCTAATTCTACCGTTAATCGCTCTGCTCTACGGCAAACACATCGAGCTATATGACAATACGACACTGTTGGGTGACCACCAGGAAGCACAAAGGTTTTTATGGGCTCCAAAGTGCTTTCCATCTCATCGATTGCGTTTTCTAAATAAGTAATATCTGATGGAGAAATAAGAGGGAGTTTCTTTTTAGCAGAAGCACTTTCGGTAGCTAAAATACCACCTAGTGTAAAAAGTCTATCTTGAATCCTTATAAGTTCTTTATTGCTACTAAATTCCGTACATAAATCTCTAAGTAAACCTATATAAGAATTCAATTCATCAACAGTTCCATACGAGTGAATTCGAAGATTACCTTTTGAAACTCGTGTTCCGCCAAAAAGAGAAGTATCTCCTTTATCGCCAGTTTTAGTATATACTTTCATATTTATTTAAGTTTTACTATGTTTTCGTTTTTCAAATCAGTTTCGACTAAACCATCTCGTAAACGCAATATTCTGTGTGCATGAGAAGCAACTTCCTCTTCGTGTGTTACTACAATGAGTGTATTTCCCATTTGATGAATATCTTCGAAAAGACGCATTATATCGAGCGAGGTTTTAGAATCTAAATTCCCTGTTGGCTCATCGGCCAATATAATAGAAGGATTATTTACAAGTGCTCTAGCAACTGCCACACGCTGTCTTTGCCCACCTGACAATTGGTTAGGGCGATGATCCATTCGATCTCCTAAACCTACTTTTTCTAATACTTCAGCCGCTTTTTTGTTTCGATCTTCGGTGCTATATCCAGCATAAACTAAAGGAAGAGCTACATTCTCTAAGGCTGTTAATCGAGGTAATAAATTAAAAGTCTGAAAGATGAATCCTATTTCTTTATTCCTAATTTCTGCGAGCAAATCGTCTTTTAAAGAACTTACATCTGTACCATTTAGCATATAATCGCCAGCAGTAGGGGTGTCTAAACAACCCAATAAATTCATTAAAGTCGATTTACCAGAACCCGAAGGTCCCATCATGGCAACGTACTCATTTTTATTTATGGAAACATCTACTCCTTTCAGAGCCTTCACCAATTCAGTACCAACTATAAATTCTCTTGTTAGTCCTTTAATTTCGATAATAGAATTTGACATTTGTTTGCTATTAGGCGTTTGACAATTGGTACT